>CAXBLN010000300.1:0-2045 GCA_963976555.1 uncultured Gammaproteobacteria bacterium | reverse complement strand
GTTCCAGCCGCTTCGATTGGATGATTCCAGCTCCCAGCCTTAGGAGCCGTGGTTGTCTTGGAATAGCCGATCACGTACCATGCTCGCCGTCCTTGCGGCGAGATTAGCGTTAAGATAAGCCTCTATTCCCATCCCGACATCGAGACAGCCATCCTCTCATTTCACCGAATTGGCTCTGCTTGCCGTGTCAATCTGAGCCGATGAATATCATGTTGTTGCAGCGCCTACATTTCAACAAAGAAACCATGCTTGAGCTTATGCGAATCGCGATCCCCATGATTGTCTCGCAGGGTGCATTCGCGGTGATGATTTTCACGGATCGCTATTTCATGTCGCAGATAGATCCTGTTCATATGGCGGCAGCATTAGGTGGCGGTGTTGCAGCGTTTTTCTCCTTCTGCTTCTTCTCCGGACTTTTTTCCTATGCGAACGCCATGTCAGCACAGTATCTGGGTGCGGGTGAAATAGAGAAGTGCCCCAAGGTGGTTACCCAGGGTTTTATCATGGTGGCCTTGAGTATGCCGCTGCTGATAATCATCACCTTGCTTGTGGCTGGTGTGTTCGAAGCGATGGATCACGATCCAATGCAGGTCGAATTGGAGCGTGGCTACTATCAGATACTCATGCTAGGCACGGTAGTTACCCTGGCTAAGATCTGTCTATCGTCTTATTTTGCGGGAATTGGTAGAACGAAGCTGGTAATGATCTGCGATGTCTGCGGATTGATCCTGAATGTACCGCTGTGCTACGCCATGGTGTTTGGAAAGTTCGGGTTGCCGGAGTTAGGGATTATCGGCGCGGGAGTATCGACAATCATCGCGACTCTGTTTGCCCTGTCGCTTTTTCTCTACTGTTATTTTCGCAAGGAGCATCGAGAGAAGTTTCGTGTTTTGCAGTCGTTTCATTATGACCGGGGCATACTGCGGCGCTTCATCAGACTTGGGTTCCCTTCCGGGCTGGAACTGTTTCTAAACGTTGCGGCATTCAATGTCTTCCTACTCATGTTTCAAGGCTACGGCATAGTCGAGGGGGCATCGGCGGCCATCGTCTTTAACTGGGATATTCTGTCGTTCGTTCCCATGGTCGGATTAAACATAGGTCTGATCAGCATGATTGGTCGCTTCGTGGGTGCGCAGGACATGGAGCGCGCCAACGAGGCAATCTCAGCAGGCTTTATACTTGGCCTCAGCTATTCCGCCGTGTTGGCCTTCATCTATATTACGTTTCGTTTTGCCCTGGTCGAGGTGTTTGCGCCGCCGGAGGGTGATTTCAGCGAGATACTGGAGCTGGCCGGCTACATGATGGTGGGTCTGTCTAGCTATGCCATGGCCGATGCGATCATTCAGGTCTGCGGCGGAGTTCTGCGGGGGGCAGGAGATACACGCTGGATAATGTACACCTCAGTTACGCTGCACTGGATCATGCTCGTTGCGCAGTATTTCATCATCCGCGTGCTCGAATGGGGTCCCAGGGCATCTTGGCTGGCCTTCGTCGTCATGATTCTGGCCATTGCCGTTGTGTTTGTCGGTCGCCTGCGCGGCGGTCGCTGGCGCGACGAGGAAGCTCTCAGAATGGTCATGGCCGAGTAGCGCGAAGCCCCGCTATTCTCGGCTTGCAGCATCTTTCGCTAGCAGGTAGCCTGCGTATTCTCTTTCAATTCAGGTACCGATGAGAATTGCTCATGAAGAAGACCATCGCCAGCATCACACTGTTAAGCTTTGCCGTAATCGCCTCTTTCAGTCAGGTTTATTCCCAATCCGATACGGGCTATCCCGAGGGCCTATTGAATACCAAGCGCGTGTTCTCCCAGCAATTGGCCGACGCAATTGGTCAGCCCTTCCGTGGAGTGGCGACCTCAGAGGGCCTGGTCGGTGAACTGTTTCCATTGAAGTCTACCGGCGCGTCCACGGCGGCGATTGTATCGGCTGCTGCTGCCTTCTTAGGCACGCTGGATAACGCCGAGTTGAGCCGGACGCAGTACGCTGTGGATGACCCCGAGTGGAGGAACTGGTCTAACGTAGACGTCGGCATATTTTCGCGCCACG
>CAXBLN010000299.1:0-2131 GCA_963976555.1 uncultured Gammaproteobacteria bacterium | reverse complement strand
AGACTGGCTCCAGCGTCGCCCTGTCCAGAGTCCACACCTTGTTGTTAGTGCCATCGGGAACATACAGGAAGCGCTGCTCGGTATCTAGCGGATCGAACTCGGCGCCCCAGGTAGAACCAGGCCCATAGGTCTGCGGTGCCAGTATGCTCTCGAATAGATAGGTACCATCTGACTCGAAGACTTGAAACCTATTGCTCGGGCGATCGCTGACATAGACAAGCCCATCGTTCGCGATTGCCAAACCGTGTACTGGTGTTCGCCAGGTTCGACTAGGCGGTGCATCGGCGTCGTAGGGGCCTGGATCTTCGTCCACCGGCGGTTCGCCATAGGCTCCCCAGTGTCGTAAGTACTCTCCCGTCTCGGCATCGAAGACCACGAGGCGGCGATTGCCGTAGCCATCGGCAACATAGAGCTCGTTAGTGTCGGGGTCTACCTCCATGGTCGCCGTGCGATTAACGGAGTCGATGTCGTTGCTACCAGCACTCACGCCAACATCGCCGATCTTTAACACTAACTCTCCCTCGGGAGTAAACTTCATCATGTGATGATCGTCGCTGCCGTTTCCGGCAACCCAGATGAAACCGTTGTGATCGGCATGGATGCCATGCTCGCTGTTGAACCACTCATACTCGCCATCCGGATGGTCACCGCCCCAGGCATGAATGACATTTCCTTCTGGGTCGAAGGCCAATACCGGAGGCGCGGTAGTGCAGCAAATAGACTGCAGTGGATCGTGCCCCCAACGCTGGTCGCGAGTCTCGCGCAGCCCGGTTGAGCCCGCGTTCGTGTTCTGTACCGTCCACGGTCGGTGGATAATCCAGACATTGTCATTCGCATCTACGCTGGTTCCAGCTACCTGACCGATTATCCAGTTATTCGGTAGCGGTTTGGGCCAGAATGGATCTACCGCAAATTGTGCCACGCCCTCGGGCACCTGAGGACCAGAAGCATCTGTAGGCATATTAGGGTAGTCCTGTGCCGCCGCATTATGAGTGACCAAGACGGTGAGAAGAAATCCAAAACAGAACCTTCGTTTAGCTCTTAGGGGAGAATACTCCATTGCTTTTACACAGGCAATTCCAGGCAGGTAGTGAGAAGCCATAGGCAATAAAAACGGCTCCTGTGGAGCCGTGTTATCAGGCATTCTAACTGCCCAGCAACAATCAGATCATTTCGATGGAACGGGTTCGCTCGAGGCTTCTGTGGCGCAATCGCGGGAGGAGAGCTTCAGGCGATTGACTACCATGCGCTCATGCAATTTGCTCACAATCTGACTACCAGCATTTTCGAACAGGAACGGAAATATGGCGTGGATGAGGCAGCAGATAGCGCCCCCCAGCATCTGGACAGTAAATGTGAGTGCATGGCGCATATGCTGGAAATAGCTCTCGTTCACAGTGTTAAGATGCGTGTTCATATTCATCGCTAACGATTCCTTTACTTGTTTCAACTGACAGCGACAAGGATAGCAAAGGCCGCGAGAAAATCGTTTGCGTATTTGCTGTTAATTTCGGTATATATAGAATATATTTTCTCTTAACTTTAAATTAATAGAATTTATTGCCATGGATAAGATAGATCGCAATATTCTTAAACTGCTTCAAGAGGATGCCACGTTGTCCACGGCTGACATCGCCGAGCAGGTAGGCCTGTCTACGACACCCTGCTGGAGAAGGATTCAACGCCTCGAGGAATCTGGCATTATTCGCAAGAAGGTGGCGCTGCTCTCCCCAGACAAGCTAAATCTGGGTGTGAACGTCTTCATCGCCGTAAAGACGAACCAACATAACTGGGAGTGGCTCGCGCATTTCTCCGAAGTGGTTAGTCGCTTCCCCGAAGTCGTGGAGTTTTACCGCATGGCTGGTGAGTCGGATTACCTGCTGCGCGTAGTGGTTCCGGATATTCCCTCCTTTGACACCTTCTATAAGAAACTGGTGCAGAGCACCGACCTCTCCGATGTGTCATCCAGCTTCGCCATGGAACAGATCAAATACACCACCGCACTGCCACTAGATTACGCACTAGATTAGAAAAGCGTTCCATCAACATACTCGCCGCTGCGCCCTCTGCAATATTCCATAGGGAGATATTTTCCCTAATTGCCTGTAAACCAAATGTCTTCCTCTGCGTT
>CAXBLN010000298.1:0-2184 GCA_963976555.1 uncultured Gammaproteobacteria bacterium | reverse complement strand
AAGGAAAGAAACTGGAAGCGGTGATGGCAGCTAGACCGACGGCTGCCTACGATGCCGAATGGACCGACGACCCTGGCTGGGGCGTGGAAGATTTTGTTCCGATTGTTTATTACGAGCTCGGTGGCTCCGGGCGCTTGCCCGACCGTTAGTAGACGCTGATAGTAGGGCTTTCAGAATATTAAGTGTGAGCAAGACTACCTTGGTCATGTGTTCTTTTTACAATTTCGAGCCCTATTTACTTATGATCGCTAATATCTCCAATTCAATTACCACTTCGCGAGGATCCTCTATGCAGCTTCTTGGAATTCGTAACGCCGCCGGATGCTGCTTTCTGGCAGTTATCGCTTCATCTGTTAGCGCCCAGTCCTGGACCGATCAGTATCCTCCCACTTCGAATCATGGCGTTTCACCTTATATCGCAGAGCCCGAATGGCTTGAGCCGTTTTCTGAACCGGGCTTTATCTGGGGCTCACACCCTGGGCTTTTCGTGGAGTCACCCGAACGTATATTTGTCATTCAACGGGGCGAACTTCACGTGCCCGACCCGTTACCGGAGGGCTTCGACTATTTCTACGGCTCTATTGAGGGATTATCAGCACTCTCTCCGCCAGAGGGCACAGTACGTCAAATGAAGAATGTTATTTTTGTAGTAAACGACGCTGGAGAGCTTATCGAGAACTGGAGCCAATGGGACTACCTGTTCGAAGGCACCGGCGGTCCACACATGATCGCAATCAGCCCCTATGACCCCCAGAGAAAAGTGTGGGTAGTGAATGCGGGCCGGCATCAGATTCACGCGTTCTCGAATGATGGCAAAGAGTTACTCATGACGCTAGGAGTCGAGAACGAGACTGCTAACGATGGCACACACCTTGGAACGCCCCAGGATCTCGCGTTTCTCAAAGATGGCAGCATTGTTGTTGCAGACGGCCTGACGAATTCTCGCGTGATCAAGTTCGATGAGGATGGAAATTATCTTACTGCATGGGGTAGCAAAGGTAACGCAGAAGGCCATTTCGATGCCGTGCACTCAATTGCGACGGACAATCAGGACCGCATCTATGTCGCCGATCGAAATAACGATCGTATTCAGGTATTCGGCCCCAATGGCAAGCACCTGGCAACCTGGCCTGGGCTTAACTTTCCGAACTATATCTTGATCACTCAGAATCAGGACGTTTGGGTATCCGATAATCAGCCCGTGCGAATTATCAAGTTTGATACTGATGGCAACAGATTGTTCTCCTGGGATGCTCATGGCAATGGGCCGGGGGAATTTGGAGAGTTACATGAGTTTGGCGTAGATATAAATGGCAACTGGTACGGTGCAGACAATGTGCTGGGTCGCTCACAGAAGTTTATACCTAAGCCAGGTGCAGATGCCGCCCAGCTCTTGCAATTACCGATCCCCATGGCTCGCTGACAAATAGGTTCAGACGATTAGAACCTAGCAGGTGGCAGCAATATTGCTAGTAGGGTAATCTGTGTTTTTGGATTCCGATTTAAGTCTAAATCGCAACATTAGTGAATGCACTCGAGGAAAGTACACGATGATCAATAGAACAATTAAAATAATGCTCGGCGCGACAGTGCTTTGCGCACTATCTTCTAATCTTTTCGCGCAGAGGCCCACCACAGCGACCCATGTGCCGCGCGCAGATATCATGACAGTTTTCGAGCACATGGGCGAAACAATCGACCAACAGATCAAGGTGGTTGATATAGGTGACGAAGTAAACGTTGGTGTCGGAATCTTGCAGCGCAAGGGAAATCGCACAGAAGGCGAGGCCGTGAATGCTATCGTGCATCACCGCGTAACTGAGATCTACTACGTGCTGTCAGGTTCTGGCACTCTCGTGACTGGCGGCAATATTAGCGGCGACGTTGAATTCCCGGCCAACAATATATCAGTTCGCGAATTGATCGGCCCGAGCGGCAGTCGTACCGTTACCAATGGACAGACCAAGACCATCTCAGCAGGGGATGTCGTCGTTATACCCGCCGGCGTGCCTCATGGATTTAGGAACATACAAGATCAGATTACCTACTTGAGCTTCCGGGTAGACCCAGATCAGGTGTTACCTATTGGCTATGAGCATCCTTCCCTAGAGGAATAGCATTTACAGGACTCGGAGTCTGAGATATCCCCAGAAAATATCTAAAAATATTAGTAGGTTAGTCTAA
>CAXBLN010000297.1:0-2265 GCA_963976555.1 uncultured Gammaproteobacteria bacterium | reverse complement strand
TCAGCTAGCCAAACTTTTATAATGGATTGGCGGGTAACACCTAGCCTAGAAGCTTCTCTATCAAGAGAGTCGATCATCCATGTAGGGAAGTCGACGTTCACTCTGCGCTGCTCCTGATTCGGCCGCCTAATCTTAGACAAATCCAAGGAATCCGAAACGTTCTTGCCGGAGTTAAAGTCAGTATCAAATTTCTTAGCTTTCGTGCAGTTTCACTTCCTCGCCGCGAGATCGGCGGACAGATATAAGGCGGATTACTTCACTTCGGTATGTGATGACAGCGGACCAATGCTTTCGATCAATAACGCCCTTAATAATAGGGGCAGCGTTAGCTGCCTCCGTATTGATTTGATTGTTATGTGTCTTTTAGATCTCGGTCTTGCAGCAAATATTTACGTAGTTCTCTCTCAACTCTCATTACGTGCAGAATATAGACAGAGTCTTCTGTGCAGCGGTAAAACACTCTGCAAGGGCCAACGATAACTTCTTTGTATTTCGATGGGGAGAGCTCAGGAACCTTTCTCCCGGATTTTGGTGATTGGCCGAGTAAATCAATGCGTCTAAATACGGCTCTAACGAGGCTCTGGGCCGCGTTCAGCTTGTCCAAAGCTATGTACTCGGCAATCTCATCTAAGTCGTCTAGAGCTGGCTCAGCCCAAACTATTTCAGCCATTTGCCCAATTTTTCTTCGGCTTTAGAGTGGCTGAAAACACGGCCTTCTTGGATTGCGGTCTCGCCCTTAGCGATTCCCTCAAGGATTCGTATTCGATTCTGCATCATCTCGTAGTCATCGACATCTAAGAGGTATGCTGAGGGCTGACCATGCTCGGTTATCAGAACGGGTTCTTTAGAAGCACGTAAATCCGCAAGGATTTTGGTAGCCTGTCGCTTTAAGGTCGTTACAAGTTCAGTTTTCATAAAGTGATACTATTCTATCACTTTGAGTTTGGCAAGATATCGGTGCAGACAACGCCCTGAATAATAGAGGCGCGTAGCGCCTCCTTTTTGATTTGATTGTTATGTGCTGGCTTTAGTCGACAGGTGAAGCTCCAGAAACAATTTCTAATCGATCAAACACAAATTTTTTAAATTCAGGTCTCCAGTCAAATTCTGCTAATTGAAGTAGCTCTTGTATTCCGACACAAGAGACATCCTGATCAACTACCTTGGTTAAGCCTAGAAATCCATTCGGATCATGATCAATGCTCCATTGACGAATATATGCCCCTTGAATTTCAGAGAATACATTTCTAAAAATCATGTCGAATCTGATTTTTTCGTTTGATTCCAAGTTTTTATATGATTTTCTACCCTTCATGTACAGTTCTAAAAGTTCGGGATTGAGAAGGAAAAATTCTCGAACCCGGTTTCCCGATGCTATATTGCGTTCAAATGCAGAAAGCTCTGTGGCTGCAATATTGCTCTTGATGTGGTTGGTATTCTGACGAATTTGAACTGCCAAATATAGCAGGGAAATAACTACGGCTACAGCGCCAATAGTTTCACCAATTGCTGATATAGCATCCCAATTCATTTTTCCTATCCTACTATTCCGATCTACAAGTGTTATTTAATAAGGCTGAAAGAACGAAGCACATAACGCCCTTAATAATAGGAGCAGTCGCGCAGCACTGCTTCTTTTTTGATTTGATTGTTATGTGCCGGCTTTACTCTGCCAATAATTTGCACATCCATACACTAGGAATCTCTGTATCAAATCCAGCTTTCCGGTAGGCAGATCTTGCGGGCTCGTGGCTGGGATCTCCTCCAGTCGCAACAGTCGCTACCTTCATTCCTGACTCTCGCATTCTTTCCAATGCAAACTCGTACATCTCCGTACCGAGACCGATTCCAGCTCTATTTGGATGTATAGCATTCAGTCCAATTTCCCCAACATTACTCGTCGCGTCTAGTTTTAGGGACAGAAAGCCTACAGGAGCTCCTTCATACTCGGCTAGGTAGAGCTCCCATTCTGAATTAGCAGCCAGCAACTCATTGAGCATGTTCCCTTGGGCTTGGTCTTCTTTGGCCTGCGCCAATTCGTAGATCTCATTACCCAGGATACTTTTGAACGATGCGAATACAGGCTCAAATGCAGCTTGCCTTATCTCTTCGGCAACAGGTTGATCCAGGGCTGTTGCTACGCGCATGGTCAATTTGCTATTAGAATTCGCCATTGTTCAAACTACATTAAATCGATCTTGAAATTGAGCGCACATAACGAATGAAATGGACTCCCCCTACTTAACGGCATCGCAATGTGCCAAA
>CAXBLN010000296.1:0-2301 GCA_963976555.1 uncultured Gammaproteobacteria bacterium | reverse complement strand
TCCTGTCATGGCGCGATCGAAAGCCTGACGCGTTCCCGAGCCTGTCTCTCGTACAATCCAGTTTGCCGCAAGCAGGTCAGCATCGTCCAATTCGCCCTTGGCGGCGAGAGGATGATTCGGCGCGCAGAACAGTGCGAGCTCGTCTTCTCGCCAATAACTAACATCCAGATCAGCCTCCTGTAGCTCTCCTTCAATCAAGCCTATGTCGAGTTCGAAATTCTTCACTTTGGCAGCGATGGTGGCTGTGTTCTCGACATTCAGATGCACCTTGGCTGTCGGATGCTCTTTCATGAAGGCAGCCATGATCCCAATTGCCAGATAATTACCTATAGTGAGAGTCGCACCGACTTTGAGCTCGCCTATCTCGCTGTGTTTGAGCAGTGAGCTTTCAAGCTCCTGGGCCCTCGAAATTAGGGCCGCTGCCTTTGAGCGCAGACCATTACCTTCGTCGTTCAGTTGCAGTCTCTTGC
Source organism: uncultured Gammaproteobacteria bacterium (assembly GCA_963976555.1). Classification (GTDB taxonomy): domain Bacteria; phylum Pseudomonadota; class Gammaproteobacteria; order Pseudomonadales; family Pseudohongiellaceae; genus UBA9145. The sequence goes on along the minus strand of CAXBLN010000296.1, from coordinate 1,831 downwards.
CTATCCTATCGAACAGACGCATGCCAAGGCGGAGCTCCAGTTCCTTGAGCGCCGTACTGGTGGCAGATTGTGACATAGCCAGCTCATCGGCGGCCTGGCTGACGTTTTCGAAGCTGGCCACGGCAAGGAATACCTGCAGTTGTTTGAGGGTAAAGCGCATAATTTCCCCATATATCTATAAAATAGATATGTAATATATAAATAATCAATTTTACAGATATAGTAGAGAAGTCCTAGACTGCGCGCAATCTGTTATCGAGCCCATCCGGGCTAGTCAGTATCAGGAGTGAGCAGTGGCAAACCTTTCTACCCAGAGCGTAACCGGCGTCCATCATTGGAACGATTCCCTCTTCAGTTTCAAGACGACGCGAGATCGCTCGCTGAAATTCGAGAATGGTCACTTCCTGATGCTGGGTATTCAGGTGGAGGGAAAACCCCTCATGCGTGCCTACAGCATCGCCAGCCCCAACTACGAAGAGGAACTTGAGTTCTTAAGCATCAAGGTTGCCGATGGAGCGTTAACCTCGCGGCTGCAAAACATTCAGGTGGGTGATGAGGTGTTCGTGAGCAGCAAGCCGACGGGTACGCTGGTTGTCGATCATCTTCAGGAAGGCAGGAACCTCTATCTGATTAGCACCGGCACCGGTCTGGCTCCGTTCATCAGCATCATTCAGGACCCGGAAGTCTACGAGAAGTTCGACAAGGTGATTCTAACTCACGGCGTACGCACCGTATCCGAGTTGGCCTATCAGCAATTTATTCAACACGATCTGCCCAACAACGAATACTTCGGCGACGAAGTTAGGAAAAAGCTGATCTATTACCCTAGCGTCACGCGAGAAGAATACACGACCCAGGGTCGCCTCACAGACGCGATGTCATCTGGCAAGTTGTTCTGGGATACCGGACTGCCGCAGGCGAATCCCGAGCATGATCGTTTCATGATCTGTGGTAGCCCGAGCATGTTGAAAGACAGCTGCGCGATTCTGGATGGCTGGGGTTTCGAGGAATCGCGCCAAGGCATCAAGGCACACTACGTAATTGAGCGCGCGTTTGTCGAATAGTCCTCCAAATTGAGGCTACTGCTAGCTGAATTATAACTCCAGCCCAGCAACTGCAGACCTCGGTAAGTAAGTGCGACAGCACTGTCGAGCTGATATCTGCTGGGTCGGATATAGTATCAGCAGGTTTATTGCGACGAGGTCGTCAGTCGCGCAGCGCAAAACCACAAGCTTGATCAACTCCCTACGATTTCTACTTCAGAATCGCTCGAGAACCTGGTGTTCCATCTACTGCTTCTGTCTACGCCACTACCTTCCCTGGCGCAGATGCTGTATTTTTACGGCATCACTACTCAGGAGAAGCCTCGTTTGAAAACCAAAAATTTACTACTGCTGTTCACCTGTCTTATTTCAGCAAATCAGGCAGCCGCCCAGACTATCGAAGATGAATCCGTCGTGTGGCTGCAGGAACTGATCCAGATAGATACGATCAACCCTCCGGGCAACGAGTCCCGCGCCGTCGATTTCTATGCGGCGATATTCGAGGCGGAAGGCATCGAATACGAGACGGCAGAGAGTGCTCCTGGCCGCGGCAATATCTGGGCGCGTATCGAAGGCGGCGATGAGCCGGGCTTGATGATGTTGCAACATACCGATGTGGTGCCTGCTGACCCCGCCTATTGGACCACCGATCCTCTTTCCGGCGAGATACGCGATGGCTATATTTTGGGTCGCGGTGCGCGAGACATGAAAGGGACCGGGATCTCTCAGCTCGCCGCCTTCCTAAGCCTTCATCGAAGCGGGCGCACGCCGAACCGAGATGTTGTGTT
>CAXBLN010000295.1:0-2340 GCA_963976555.1 uncultured Gammaproteobacteria bacterium | reverse complement strand
ATCTCCGTCGTCCAGTCCAAGCCAATTGCATCGCAGCCAGTCGCGGCGATCGATTCGAGCCACTGCCCACCGTTCTTCGTAAACAGAATGACAGGAACTCTTCTACCCTCGTTTTCTCGCTGCAAGTTAGCGACAATTCTTTGCATGTAGGCGAGGGAAAAGCTGCGGTAGGCATTACCGCTTAGGATGCCGCCCCAAGTGTCGAATATCTGCACGGCCTGAGCACCGGCCTTAATCTGTGCATTCAAATAATCCGTAACTGCATCCGCTAGCTTCTCCAATAACAGATGCATAGCCTCAGGGTTGTCATACATGAACTGTTTGGCGACTCGGAAATCCTTACTGCCACCGCCCTCGATCATGTAGGTCGCCAGAGTCCAAGGGCTCCCGGAGAACCCAATTAATGGGATAGTTCCCGCCAATTCTTTGCGAATCACCGAGACAGCATCCATCACATAAGAGAGTTCATCGGCAATATTGACATCGGGCAACTGCTCCACGTCTGCTGCCGATCGAATAAGCTTACGAAATTTCGGCCCCTCACCCTCGGCGAAATACAGCCCCTGCCCCAGTGCATCGGGTATCGTAAGAATATCCGAGAACAGAATTGCGGCATCGAAAGGATAGCGACGCAATGGCTGCATCGTGACTTCACAGGCGAGATCAGGTGTCTTGCACAGCGTCAGGAAATCACCTGCCTGCTTGCGAGTTGCCCGATATTCCGGCAGGTAGCGGCCAGCCTGGCGCATCATCCAAACGGGCGTGACATCAACGGGCTCGCCAAGCAGTGCTTTCAATAGTCGATCATTCTTAAGGGTCACGTTGCGCTCACTTCTAGTCTAATGATTGGACGGCCGCCGATCCGCCGCAAGAATCGAAGATTCTTTGGATGGGTGGAGCCTGAAAAAGGGGGACAATTTTACACGAGCCGTGTCAATTCACAATCGAAGCGCGGAGCAGCAGCTGCCACTCAGCGCGCTTTCATTTATCGACTACTAAAACCTATTGCGAAGATACCAGCTTAGAATTCATGAGTTCACGAATATCGGTTTGAATGCCAGCCACGGAACGAACCCTCAGAGTGCGACGCCAGAAGCTGCACCGCATAATTCTGTGGCGATGCCTGCAGCAGTCTCTCCTCGTAGGAAGAGGCGCTGGCTAATACTAATGTCTTAGCCGGGATCTGAGGTTCCTCTATCTTGGCTACTATCTCTGCTGGGGTTTCGGGTACAGCAATATCGGCGACGACTTCGAGCAAAGGCTCAGTATCTTCAGCAGGTTCGGGCAGCACTGATTCTGACCGCTGTGCCTCTGGAGAAACCTGTGCTTCCACCGCAGCAATCGCTGCGGGAGCCTCAGCTATTTGCGGTGGGAGTATCGCAACTGGCTCCGGCTCGGGCTCGGACGGTGCAGCAGGAGTAACGGCGACAGGAATCGGCGCTGGCGCACTCTCCCGCTCACTTGTATCCCAGAAAATTAGAGTCCCTGTTAACAGCACGACCAATGCCGCAGCTGACGCCCAATACCTTGGTTGAATTACGCCAACCCAGTTTGGGCGTGAACTATCGCTTTCGGCGTCATCACTCTCGTCACGTTCGTAGTCATCCGATTCGTCTAACTGCTCTATGCGCTCGCCACCAAACATCGGGCCGAAGTCTTCGTCCTCAACGATATCAATAGATACACTACCTGGCGCAGCCGCGTTAAGCGCGTCAGCTGTCAGACTATTAATACTGCCAGGCATGCCCTGAGCTGAATTGTGAATAGCACCGACGATTCCTCCGCTTATAGGCAGTTCCATTGAGTACCCCGCAGCCACTAACTTGAAGCGAATATACTCATGGGTCTCCTCGCTAGCGAATCCTTCCAGAGGGAATACCGCCAGACGTTCCTGCGCGTCGGCAGAGAGTGTGCTTTGCAATAGGCTATCTAACTGATTCTCGCCAAACAGAAGGGCATGGATACTTGCATCGACGCTACTCTCCAGTAACTTGGTTAGTAGTTGCAACACCTCGGCGCTGAGCTCGTGGGCGTCATCGATAATCAATATCAGTGAACGCGCTTCGAGATCTAGCTCGGCCGCATATTGACTAATCTGACTAATAGCAGAGTCGACGTCCAGGTCGGCCGATGATTTGAATTGCAGTCCGTCTTGTAAGGCTTCGAGAAACTGACCCTGATTCATAAACAGCGTTGCAGAAATTTTCACGCAGACAGCTTCTTCGGCGAAACGGTCACAAAAATTCGCAGCCAGAGTAGTCTTGCCGGCGCCTAGCGGACCCGTGACGGCGATCATGGCATTGCTGTAGAGTGAAAACTCGACGATCTGATCGAGTAGCT
>CAXBLN010000294.1:0-2451 GCA_963976555.1 uncultured Gammaproteobacteria bacterium | reverse complement strand
GAACCTGTAACCCCCGGCTTAGAAGGCCGGTGCTCTATCCGGTTGAGCTACGGGCGCGGAATGATTGGCTGGCACTCAGGTGTTGAGGGCTAGCGCGAATCGGCGTGTATTTTACACGAATTCCTGTGGCTAACCATTAGTAGTGCGCCTTTGAGAGGAATTGATTTAATCAGGTGGGTTCTTGGGTTTCTTATTCTCTGGGTAGCTGTGATGACTGTGAGGGGTTCCGGCGCAGCCTACTCCGGTGTACATGCCGGACATCACGTCGTTCAGGCGTTTGTAGAATTTCGATACCTTGGCTAGCGGACCCGTAGCAGGGTTCTTCAGGGCATTCGGGGTATCGACGTTTAGCTTCGATATCGGAATGGGTGCGCCGTCTATTGTCTTTGCTTTGTTTTCAGCCATGGGGAGATTCTATCAGCTAGCCCTTAGTAAACTAGTGATAGTGACCAGCATCTCGTAGATTTCAGTTCGGCAGAATGCACTTAAAGTACACGGGATAGAAAGCGAATCTAAAAATGGGGTGACTGACGGGGCTCGAACCCGCGGCCACCGGAGTCACAGTCCAGTGCTCTACCAACTGAGCTACAGTCACCATTGATCGCTAATCTGCGGTATTCCAAGGAATAGCATGAATCCGCATGTTGATCCACACAGTGTGAACCAAAATAATTGGTCGGGGTAGAGAGATTTGAACTCCCGACATCTTGCTCCCAAAGCAAGCGCGCTACCAGACTGCGCTATACCCCGATTTTGGGTCTTGAAAACTCGAAATCGCTTCATTTCGAGAGGACGGCATAATACTCAGCTCACCTGTACCAGTCAATGCTTGATTCCACTGGTTTTGAGCCAGGGGCTCGGTACTTCGGGCGTTGCGGACTAACAGAGCAGGAATGCTAGCGTTCTATTCGCCATCCACTACCATCGGCACCGTCTTCGACAACGACCTTCATTGCAGCCAATTTGTCTCGAATCTCGTCCGCGCGCGCCCAGTCCTTATCGGCTCTAGCCTGCTTTCGCGCCGCTATCAACTGCTCGATCTCGTCCTCATCGACATCTGTCGCCACGTTGCTGCGCAGGAATTCTTCCGGAGTGCTCTCAAGGATGCCCAGCAGATTAGCTAGTCGTACTAGCAAGGCCCCAAGTTGATTCGCCTGTGCCGGGTCGGCCTCCTTTTGTTTATTAATCTCCTTTACCATCTCGAATAATACGCTAAAGGCCTCAGGGGTATTGAAGTCATCGTCCATCGCCGCGCAGAATGCCTTCTCGAAGCGGCTGTTCGTCAAGGACTTGGCACCTTCAACATCGAGCCCCTTCAGGCAGTTATAGAAACGCTCCAGTATGCTAGTCGACTGTTTAAGACTCTGCTCGGAATAATTAATCGGGCTGCGATAGTGGCTGGCAATAAGTAGATGTCGCACTACTTCGGCATCGTAGTCCTCCAGGATTTCTCTTACGGTGAAGAAATTGTTCAACGACTTGGACATCTTCTCGTTGTCGACACGCAGCGGACCGTTGTGCATCCACACATTGGCAAACTTGGTATCCGTCGCCGCTTCCGACTGTGCGACTTCGTTCTCATGATGCGGAAAAAGCAGGTCCGAACCACCGCCGTGTATATCGAAGTTGTCTCCGAGGCAGCAGGTCGACATTGCCGAGCACTCGATATGCCAGCCGGGCCTGCCGTAGCCCCAGGGAGAATCCCAACCGACACCGTCGTCGGGCGAAGATTTCCATAACACGAAATCTCTGGGGTCTCGCTTCAGCTCACCAACTTCGATGCGCGCACCATCCAGCAACTCATCCATCTTCTTCTTAGAGAGTTTGCCGTAGTCGGGGAAATTCATCACAGAAAAATAGACGTCGCCGTTATCAGCCCTATAGGCCATATCTTTCTCGACCAGTGTCTTGATCATATCTACGATCTCGTTGATATGGCCCGTCGCTCGCGGCTCCACATCCGGAGGGAGCACGGCCAGCGCCGCCTCGTCCTCGTGCATCGCCTCGATGAAGCGATCGGTAAGATCGGAAAACAACTCGCCGCTCTCCTTCGCTCGATTCAGAATCTTGTCGTCGATATCGGTAATATTGCGCACATAGTTCACATCAAAACCGCGTGCGCGCAGATACCGCGTCACCACATCGAAAGCAACGAGCATGCGCGCGTGCCCAAGATGAAGATAGTCGTAGGTCGTAATGCCGCAGACATAGATGCCAATCTTGCCCTCGACTAGCGGCTTAAATTCTTCTTTGGCCTGTGTCAGACTGTTGTAAATAGTTAGCACGAAATACTCTTTATAGTTTGCTGTTGCTTGGCTGTTGAACTACCAGGAGTCACGCAGCGTTATGGTTCTGTTGAATACCAGATTACCCTCGAAAGACTCTTTATCGTCTCGACAATAATAACCCTCTCGTTCGAACTGGTAACTACTGGCCGCGCCTTTTTCTGCT
>CAXBLN010000293.1:0-2529 GCA_963976555.1 uncultured Gammaproteobacteria bacterium | reverse complement strand
GCCTGCATGTACGCTATCATCCGCGCATCACAGTCGAGACCCGCCAGCGCGACCCGCTCACCACCCGCCAATAGCAGAACACCCTGTGCGTTCACACCGCGAACAGTGCGTCTGGAATCCAGAGCGGGCAACGGGGGTCCTGGCAGGTCCTTTTTGAGTAGAGAGAGCCTGCTCGCCAAGTTCGCCGACTTGTCTGCCTTGCCCGGCTCTGTGCTGAAGCCACAGCTGATTAAGCTTAGAGTGATCGCTAAGAGCAGGAGTCGATGCAAGCTAAGCTACCCTAGTTGATGTCTACGGCGAATTCTTTCAGCTTATCGAGACTGACTATCTCAAGGGCGCGCTTGTGAGTGCGAGTTAGATAGACCTTAGGGGCCATGTTTTGCTCATAGGCTTCCAACCAGCGCGCAGCGCAGAGACACCAGGTATCTCCAGCTTCAAGACCGGGGAAGCCGAAATCAGGCATTGGCGTAGAGAGATCGTTCCCTCGGAATCGCGAGTATTGCAGGAATTTCTCATTCACCTGAATGCACACGGTGTGCGAGCCGAGATCTTCGTCGCTCGTATTGCAACAACCGTCGCGATAGAACCCCGTTACGGGGTCGGTGCCGCAAGGCACCAGTTGTTCTTCGAACACGTTCAGTGAGTCATCCATTCATCTTTCCTTCTGCTCTGATTCTGCCTATTTACTACCTTCTTAATAACATAAACCAGCGACCAATATGTAAGACATTTGCCAAAGCCGCCGCAAAGTAGGTAAGTGCTGCCGCTTTTAACACCTGCCGAACCGCCGGTAGTTGCTCGGCACTTATGTAGTCGCCTTCGATTAGAATCGGCAGTGCCTTGTTGAAACTTGCATCCCATTCCTCGGGAAGGATTATCAGATAGGCAAAAGCTCCTGCTAGCTGCAGCAATAAACTGACAGCGATCACGACGCCGATGGCCATTGGTGCACGCAGCAGCAGCGCGATGAACGGAATGCATACCATGAGTATTATGCCGACCTGATTTAATCGCATCGCCAATGGCAGATAACGCTTTCTTAATTCGAATATTTTCTCGTTTCGGTGAAACTGGATGGCATGGCCAACCTCATGCGCAGCCACGGCAATCGCCGTAAGGGATTTTCCATTGAGGTTTTTGGCGCTCAGCCTGACAGCCCCAGCGGATGGGTCGAAATGATCGGTGTTTGCGGCGGTTTCTTCAACACGGATGCCGGACAGATCGAAGCGCTCGATAAGATGCTTTGCCAACTCACCACCGGTACCGGCAAGCCCCTCTACCTCCTTACTATGCTTCGACATGATGCGACGCACCCACAGACTAGGCACATAGATCAGTACCGCCATCACAACAGCAATCAGCAGCAGAGGCATGATTTATCTCTTTAGATTACACGACGGAATTTTGGAGCCGATGTTCCCTCCTTCGGCCTGGTGGGAACGGTTCCCGGGGCTTGATATTCCAGCTCCCGAAACCAAAAATTACAGGCCCATTTCTCGCCCTTCAGAACAGGCATCCCACCATGCAGACTATCGGGGTGACGTACTGTACTTCCCTGGTGGCAATTGTGAAACAATAACATCCGGCCCTTCTTCGCACGAATCTCCATATCGAGATTGGGAAACGAGGTGCCTCCGCCCTCGGCTACATCGCTCAGATAGAGCAGGCAGGTGACCATGCGCTGCCCGCCCTTAGCCATGCAGCGTTGTCCGCGTTCGGTGGCCTTGTCCCAGGCATCATAATGAGGAGCATACTGCTCGTTCTCGGCATAGTGTATTACCTGCAGAGATTCGGCAAACTCCAGACCGATGCCGACGACTTCAGCGATGCGCAGCGACAATTCTTCGATAACCGCGTTGTAGCCGTGGGGGACCCAGCAGTTAGTGCCGGAGCGCCCCGCGCTGGTGACCCCTGACCTGGCCGAACTGACAAGCGCCTGCTGGAGCTTCGGCTGAGCCGCCGCGAGAACTGCCTCGACTTCGATATCGCTTAGAAAATCTTCGAAGACGCAAACCACTGGGTCATCGTTGACCTTATTTCCAGTCTCGTAAAATTTGCGAAGCTTCGCGGTCATCGATGAACTCCTTCTAGCGGACAGACTCTACTAAATCGGCTTTTAGGATGCTCCTAGAAACCGCTCAAGCTGGCATAGCGATCGCGGTGAAAGACTGCATCGCCTAAAAATTGCTGAGCGACTCGCGCACGCTTGATGAAAAAGCCTACATCGAACTCGTCGGTCATGCCAATTCCGCCGTGCATCTGTATGCCCTCGTTACTCACCAGAAAGAAAACTTCCGAGAGCTTTGCCTTGGCGATGCTGGCTAGCACCGCGATCTCGCTCTGAGTCTTTTCAGCATCATCGAGACCTGAGAGCGCTGCGCGCACGGCGGATTTGCAAAGCTCAATCTCACTATACATCTCGGCGGCACGGTGCTGCAGCCCCTGAAAAGAGCCAATCAAAACGCCGAATTGTTCACGCTGTTTGAGAAATTCCAGGATGCTGTCGAACACCGCCTGCATACTACCGAG
>CAXBLN010000292.1:0-2712 GCA_963976555.1 uncultured Gammaproteobacteria bacterium | reverse complement strand
CTCGAACGCACGACCAATTGGTTAAAAGCCAACTGCTCTACCGACTGAGCTAACGCCCCAATGAGAGGGCGACATAGTACTATCAAAATAAAAAAAGACAAGTCATGACGGGCATTTTTTGCCTCGAATGTGTCTATTCTCACCGTTGGTAGCGGGTAGGGTCCTCTTCATCGGCTCTTTCGAAGCCTATTGCTCGGAATCGGCAGCTATCACACTGACCACAGGCCCTACCTTCGGAGTCCGCCTGATAGCAAGACACGGTCGCTGCGTAATCCACTCCCAGGCCGATCCCGGTCTTTATGATCTCCGCCTTGCTCAGATCGATAAGAGGCGTCTCCAGACTTATTATCGCCCCCTCAACTCCCACCTTCGTCGCTAGATTAATGAGAGTCTGGAACGCCTCGATGTATTCTGGTCGACAATCGGGATAGCCAGAATAGTCTAAGGCATTCACGCCGATGAAGATCGCTTCGGCATTGAGCACCTCCGCCCAGGCTAATGCATAGGATAGAAACACCGTATTGCGCGCCGGCACGTAAGTGACAGGAATACCTTCGCTCACTTGCTCTGGCACCGCGATATCTTTGTCGGTAAGTGCTGAACCACCAATCGCCCCCATGTTCAGTTCAATAATCTTGTGATCTTGAACCTTCGCGCTAGCCGCTATGCGGCGGGCAGCCTCCAACTCGCTGCTGGATTTTTGTCCGTAGTCGAAACTAAGTGCGTAACAATCGAAATCGCGATCCAACGCGATAGCAAGACAGGTCGCGGAATCCAAGCCTCCGGAGACCAACACTATCGCCCTCTTCTTCTTTGCTAAAGTCATATTTTTCCAGGCCACTTCACTTGCCCGCTATCGAGCCCCATATCATCTTATGCAGTTGCATCTGCATGCGTATTTTAAGCTTGTCGCGCAGTATCCATTCGGCAAGCTGTGCGGGTTCAATCTCGTCGAACGAAGGTGAAAAAAGCACCTCATCGACTCTGCTCGCCAGATCATACTGGTCTAGTTTCGACTTCGACCACTGATAGTCGTTCTCATCACAGATTACAAACTTTACCTGATCACTTCGTTTGAGATGTGAAATATTCTCGTAGCGATTTTTATCTGCTTCCATAGACGCAGGCGTCTTTAAATCCATTACGATAGATACCCTATCGTCCACGTGCTCGATGGGCATCGCACCACTGGTCTCCAATGACACCTGATAGCCGGCATCGCAAAGGCGCTCCATTAGGGGAATACAATTCGGTTGTGCGAGAGGCTCTCCACCAGTGACCGTTACATACTGACAATCATGACTACCTAATACTGCTTCTATGGCATCCAGTTCCATGAGCTCCCCGCCCTCGAAGGCGTATGCCGTATCACAGTATTGGCAACGCAAAGGACAGCCGGTGAGACGGATGAAAACGGTTGGAATGCCTACAGTTCTGGACTCACCCTGCAGCGAATGAAAGATTTCAGTAATACGTAGGGTGCTTGCGGAGTTCATTTCCAGATATCTCTTCGGGAGAGTTGCCAAGAGCGCATAAGATGTTCAAACGGGACGGATTGAAGTTAGTAGTGTAGCGCGAAAGAATTCAGTTGAGGGAGAGTAGCCGCGTATCCGCCAAATTGGCAACGCCAGTGTTCGGGAATCTTCTCTTGATGTCGTTCAACAGGATTCTTGCCTGCGTAATATCTCCCATGCCCTCGTAAGCAAGTGCGAGACCGTACATAGCATCGGGCAGCTTCGCCGAATCCTGTTGCTGGTTTACGATCACCTCATAAGACTCTACCGCCTCGTTGTAGCGATTAAGATAGAGGTAAGCCTGCCCTTTCCAATAATGCGCATTCGTAACGAAGCGACCCTCTGGATAGATGCTTAGATACTGGTCGAATTCGGCGATAGACATATCGAAGTTACTCTTGATCACCGAATCGTAGGCCATCTGGTACAACTGTTGTTCGCTGAGCACTGCCGGCTCCAGCGTTCCTCGTCCTATATTACGTGTAGACGGCGTGCGCGTCGATGCAATTGGCTGTGACGGCGGCGCCGTAGCTGTACCGGGACGAGTGTTAGAGATAGGCCTGGAATTACTTGCTGCTGCATTGCCAGGTGGACGTGTCGCCGTATTGCCAGCAGCGGGAGCCCTATTGGCAACGCTTGGCGCGGCTGGCGTTGCCCCAGATTCGAGACTGCTAAGCCTGCCATCAGTGCTGGTATAACGGCTCAATGAATCGCGCTGCATCTTGCGTAGCTCGAAACTCTGCTCCTCAACCATTGCGCGCAGTGCTTGCACTTCCGATTGAAGATCACGAATCTGATCGAGCAGCAGCGACATCGCATCGTTATTCACGGCAGTGGGGTTAGCACTGACCGGACGCGATTGACCCGGAGTAAAGGGTTGTGATTCGACTACCGAACTAGCCCCTTGGGCTGCAACCGTGGCACTAAACAGGCTCGCATATAAGAATATATGCAGCCTACTGGTTGCAGCCTTCAGGATGTAATTCATAGTTTACAACTACCACTTAAGTTAATGCTTAACGAGCAACAATTTCAACGCGTCGGTTACGACCGTAGGCGTTTTCGCTCTGGCCTGCCTGCGCAGGGCGTTCTTCTCCGTAGCTAACTACTTCGATCTGTGAGCGCGAGGCGCCGTTTACGATCAGATAGTTAAGTACGCTATTTGCACGACGCTCACCCAACGCTAGGTTGTATTCCC
>CAXBLN010000291.1:0-2749 GCA_963976555.1 uncultured Gammaproteobacteria bacterium | reverse complement strand
GAATGCTTGGCTGTCGATGTCGACAGTATGGTAGCTTCCATGAGGCGCTTCTGCATCGGGCAGAGTCCAGGTCGGACGAGTGTAGCCCTCGCCCTGACAGACGGAATTAGCCCCAAAAGGATCTCGAGCAGTGACTTCGTTCAAGGGGTCGAGTATCAAATTTCGCTGACCATTAGCGACTACTTCTAGCTTGTACTCAATTCGTGAACCTGCAGGTAGCTCGATCGTTAACGACCAGAAATCGGTCTTCGATAGACGCTCTAGAGACTGGGCAGTATTCAGTCCGGATATCCACGAGCGCAGAAGTACTTCTTCGGCTTCGCCCCGGTAGATGAATGTGATGTCATTTCCACTTACCAGCGGGAAAGTCGATTTTGCGATAAAGGCGTCGATGTTTTCATGACTGGGTGTGCCATCTTGCAAAAGTCTCTTCAAGGCCTTGTTCATGTAGTGTGCAGCTCCTGAATATCACCCTCAGAACTGAGGCGGTGAGCGTTTTCAACACGATGCACGTTTTTCTCATCGAAGTGAAATAGGCTGCCATTATTGAGAGTAATACAGTCCCCTGGTGCAAAACGGTCGCTGAATATTCCAACCCGCGCACGATCCTTGTCCTGCAATCGCTTCTTGGCATCGGGCAAGAAAATCAGATTGGGAATGATGCCCAGGCCCGGCCCCAACACTTCCGGATCTCTTCGTCCCAATGGAGTTCGGTCGTGATACAGAACGATCGTATCACTTAATACCATAGCGCCAGCGGACCAAGCGACGAGGTGGCGGCTTGCCAAGTGGCTCTGCATTTCGAATAGTTGCAGGCGGTTCAAAAGGACCAGCACGTTGCCGCCGGTGATCAACACCGTTGAGCAACCGGCCATCGCGTTTTCAATTTCGTCCCTATGTTGTTTAAGCAGTGCTGAGCTGCTCTCGATTATCTCGTGAGCATACTCATCGAAGATGGCTTGAATCCTCGAGGAATGATGCGCGTCGAGGTCTCGCAGCTGTTCAGTTGCGTGCTGACGTTCAATGGCTAACAAGGGGCTTGATCCCTCTATACGACGCATTTTCCTGGCCGCAATCATCGATTGGCGCAAACGTGTTCGATAGAGCTGTTGTAATTCCTGGAGTTGATCCTGTCGAGCTCGGTAGGCCGTGCGCAGCTTCTCATCATCGGCAAAAATTGCTTCTGCACGTTGATACAGATCTAGCGAAACGATAGGGCGTTGCAGTTGCTGTTGCAATTCTTCGGTGTCTGCTTCGGCCTCCTGCCATGCGGCTGTGATGACTGCAATGGGACCGTCAGGAATATGTGCAGTGTCGATGGCAGTGGCGAGGTTCGGAGTAGGTAGCTGTGGACCGAGCAGGATTCTCTGTAGCATTGGCTTAGGCAAGCTCTACGCGTATGAGTTGTACGATCTGCTGTAGCGCGTTCTGCACAACCTCAGTCTCAGGGTGTCGAACTATTACATAGCCGTCTCCCTCGTAGCTGTCTGATGGTGGCTGACCTTCTTGCGGCAGTTTAACCTCGACCACGAGCTTGCCGAATCGGCGCTGCGCCTCGTCGAGTCCATGAATCTTCTTTACCCTGCCGCGACCCTGACCGCGAATATAGGCGGCGCCGCAGGCGAATTTTCGGGCAGGTGGCTCAAATTCTCCAAATATCAGGAGGTGCGGCCAGGCTCGGTAGAAATTAATGTCATGTGCATAGGAAAGCAGTGAGGTAATCTGAGCGCCCGGTGGGCGAGCACCGACTTCTGATATAGCAATCCTTCCATCCGGCAGGCGAAACCATTCCATGTGGCTGAGGCCTGTTTCCATTCCGAGTGCACTAAGTGCGGCGAAGCCTGCCTCTCGAATTGGATCGAACTGCGGGCCGCTAACATCGCGGGGCAGCATGACACACCACTGAATCCAGTCGTTCTCTAATACCGCAAGTGGTGATGGCATATAGCTTGAAATAGAATGCCATACGGGCTGACCATTAATCATCACGCTGTCGAACGAATATTCGCTACCACCGATAAATTCTTCATACATGTAGGGATGCTCGGTGCTATGGGGGTAAGTCTCCAGAAATTGATCGAGCAGGGCTGCGCTATCGAGGCGGAACGTGCTCTTACCTCCCGCACCGGCAGGCGGCTTTACCACCACGGGGAAACCTACTTTCTCGGTAAACTCTAGTGCAGCTTGCCTATCCCCGGCCAGGATGTGCCTGGCACAGGGTATTCCCGCTTCTGCCAATACATTTTTCATCCGTGACTTATCGCGAAAATTGACACTGGACTGTACCGACAAGCCGACGATGCCCAAGGCTTCACGCGCCATGGCGAGCGGCACCTGTAACTGTTCTAATGCGCCGATTAGTCTCACCGCCTTGCCGAAGGATTTTTCGAGATTGCGCGCGCCCTCCACAAGTTGATTCGCATCCAGCGCGTTGTCGACTCGCCAATGCCCGGCTAAAAGATGTCGAATAGCTTGTGGTATGCGCTCGGCAGGGTCCTGGCTTATTACCGTCAGATTAATGTTAGGAAGCTGTGCCGCCCCGTTAATGAAGGCTAAGGTGGCATCCATGAAGAATGGGGCGGCGAAGATAATATGCTGTTTATCCTGCTGCGATTCTGTGCTGCTCATTTTTGGAACTCGAGGGATACATGCCGCAGGTATGCACTTCGAACGGATATGGATAGCAGCTGAGCTATCAGGGGGTGGGTTAACGAGAGAAGCATAGACTGCGTATTTCCGATTCTTCGGG
>CAXBLN010000290.1:0-2766 GCA_963976555.1 uncultured Gammaproteobacteria bacterium | reverse complement strand
TACGGCGTCTCTGGGGTTCAACTTCATCTTATCTCCTAACAATTTGTATAAGGCACGGCAAAGCGACGTTGCCTAACTACTATTTCTCTACTTATAGAATGTCTTGTTGGACGCCACCATGGCGCGCAGTTTTTCCGTCGGCTGATATAGTTCACCAAGACCCGCGTATTTATCTGCTATATCGCAGAACTGACCCAGGCCCAGGCTGTCGACATAGCGCAGGGCTCCGCCGCGGAACGGAGGAAATCCTATACCAAGCACCAGACCCATATCCGCCTCTATCGCCGTTCCTACGATGCCATCTTCAAGACATCTAATTGTCTCCATGCACAGGGCAACCATCATTCGCTCCACAATCTCTTGATCTTCGAAGTCTTTCTTCGATGACGCAATTGACTCAGCGAGTTGCTCGGTCGCCACATTGGGAAGCTTCTTGGGCTTGCCTTTCTTATCTGTCTCATAAAGATAGAAGCCGCTGCCCGATTTCTGTCCCAGGTTTTTCTGTTCGAACAACTTGTCGATCACCGTTTCGATATCGAGCTTCATACGATCGAATCCCGCCGCCATGACTGCCTGTGCGTGAACTGCCGTATCCAGCCCAACCACGTCTAGCAAATAAGCAGGGCCCATTGGCCAGCCGAATCGTTCCATGGCCTTGTCGATCTGCTTGTAGTTAGCACCCTCACTTATCAGTGTGGAGAAAGCACCGAAATACGGGAACAATATTCTATTGACCAAAAATCCCGGACAATTGTTTACCACGATAGGCGTCTTCCCCATCTTTTTCGCATAGGCGACAGTTGTCGCTATCGTCTCGTCGCTACTCTTGGCACCGCGAATAACCTCTACTAGCGGCATAACGGGGACGGGATTGAAGAAATGCATGCCACAGAAATTCTCCGGCCGCTTCAATACACTAGCTAGCTCATCTACTGAGATGGTGGACGTGTTAGTCGCGATAATCGCGTCTTCCCGTACCAGCGACTCAAGTTCGGCCAGAACAGATTGTTTAATCTTTGGATTCTCAACTACCGCCTCAACGACGATGTCGGCAGCAGTTATTCCCTCATAACTCAGCGTCGGATCGATGCTGGATAGAATATTGAACATCTTATCTCCATCGATACGGCCCTTCGCTACCTGTTTCTCCAACTGTTTTTTAGCCTCGGCCATTCCCAGGTCTAAGCCTTCTTGGGCAATATCCTTCATGATGATAGGCGTTCCCTTTAGAGCTGACTGGTAGGCAATTCCACCCCCCATTATTCCAGCGCCCAATACTGCTGCCTTAGAGATCGGCTTCGCCGCTTTCAACTGCTTCTTCGCCAGTCCGCCCAAGAACTGATCGTTGAGAAACATCTGCACAAGATTCGCCGCAACTTCCGTGGCAGCCAGCTTGATAAAGCCTTTATGTTCGACTTCCAGCGCTTCTGCGCGATTCATGGTTGCTGCTTCTTGCATGACCTTGACTGTGGTTATAGGAGCCGGATAGTTCGGCCCTGCCTGAGCGGCGACCATGCCCTTTGCCGTTTCGAAAGCCACATTGAGCTCTATTGGCGTGAGAGTGAGGGGTGAAGTCTTCTGTGCGCGGATCTTCTTATAATCCAGCTTTCCATCATTGCACTGCTGAATAATCCTCTCAGCAGACTCTATAAGGATGCCGTGATCGACAACGGCATCGAGAGCGCCTTCAGCGAAGGCCTGCTTTGCCTTAATGTGTGACCCGGCACTTATCCATTGATTGGCATTGTCTGCACCGATCAGGCGCGGCATTCTAACCGTACCGCCAAAGCCGGGTAATATACCCAGCTTCACCTCCGGAAATCCGACTACGGCGTCCGCAGTAGCGACCCTGTAATCTACCGAGATGGCGATCTCGAAACCGCCACCTAAGGCGATACCATTGATGGCAGCAACCGTTGGAAACGGCAAGTCTTCGAGGTCGGAGAAAATCTTATTTGCCTCCACCAGCCAAGCGTGCACCTGCTGTTCACCTTCGGCGAACTTCGCCGTAAATTCAGTAATATCGGCGCCCACTATGAAGGTCGATTTGGCGCTGGAGAGAATTAAGCCAGGCACATCGCTTTCGGCAAGAGCCGCTATCGCATCCTGAAGCTCCCGTAGTGTCGCTTGATCGAATTTGTTTACCGATGAACCTTCCAGGTCGAATACGAGGTTGGCGATGCCAGAAGGCAATATATCGACGCTGAGCGCCTTGCCTGAGTAAATCATAGATAGCTCCAATTAGGATGAGCCGAACAGCGGCCCACAGCTGCGCATTATAGCCCTGCTCGGCCGATATAAGAAGTCACCGACTAGCAGGTCAAAAGTGAGAAAATTGCGCTATTATTACCCTATGATCAGAAACGCAGAGAGCTTCTTAAACAGCAAGCTGGCGCCGAGCAAGACATGTGTCACGCTTTTAGCCGGCCTGTGGCTTATCCTGTGCAATGTCTCTGTGGCTGCCGAGAGCGCGGTTATCCTGTTGTACCATCATGTAGCCGACGACACGCCGCCCTCTACCACCATCTCCCCAGCCGATTTCGACGCCCATCTAAGCTATTTAAAAGAGAACGGCTTTACTGTCATACCCCTGGATACGATGGTGAACAGCCTACGCACCGGTATGCCGCTGGTCGAGAAAGCCGTGGTAATCACATTCGATGACGGGTATAGCTCTATCTATGATACGGCTTTCCCATTGTTACAATCCTATGATTATCCCTTCACTCTTTTTCTCAGCACCGAACCCATCGACAACGATCAGAA
>CAXBLN010000289.1:0-2865 GCA_963976555.1 uncultured Gammaproteobacteria bacterium | reverse complement strand
CAGCCCTTGAGGTCAGCAAGCAGCGCAAGAAGGGCGCCGGCAAGCTGGCGAAGCAGGTCAATGAACAACTCAAAAATCTGGGCATGCCCCACGCCAGCCTGGAAGTGCAGCTACTCGCGAACGAGAAGGACAAACCCGTAGCCAACGGGCTGGAGACCATCGAGTTTCTGGTGAGCACGAACCCGGGCCAGCCGGCGAAGCCATTGATCAAGATCGCATCCGGCGGCGAGCTCTCACGCATCAGTCTGGCGATACAGGTCATCACCGCACAGACCTCACACATACCCAGCCTGGTCTTCGACGAGGTCGATGTCGGCATAGGCGGCGGCGTGGCGAAGGTTGTCGGTCAGCTGCTACGGCAGCTTGCCGAGCGCACGCAGATACTGTGCGTAACCCATCAGGCGCCGGTTGCGGGTCAGGGACACCATCACTTCTTCGTGAGTAAATTCACCAAGGCAGGAACGACGCTGACGCAGATCGCCGAGTTAGCCGAGACGGAGAAGGTAAGAGAGGTTGCGCGTATGCTCGGTGGTGAAGAGCTCAGCGACGAATCACTCGCTCATGCCGAGAAGATGGTAGCCACTCAATAGGCCAGAAGATCGCTTGCCTGGGAAGCCCAGAGAGCCTAGTCCTTAGCCTGACATTCCTTGCAGATGCCGTAGAGATACATGCTGTGGTCGGTAATCTTAAAGCCGTACTTCTTCGCAATCTTATCCTGCTGCTCTTCGATCACCTCATCGTAAAACTCTTCCACGCTGCCACAGGTCTGGCAGACGATATGGTCGTGATGATCGATGGTGGTTAACTCGAACACCGAGCTGCCCCCCTCGAAGTGATGACGCATCACCAGACCTGCGGATTCGAATTGAGTAAGCACACGATAGACCGTGGCCAGTCCGACGTCTTCATCGGCCTCGATAAGGGCCTTGTAGACGTCTTCTGCGCTGAGATGCTTGGTTTCGGAACTTTCCATGATTTGCAGAATCTTAACTCTGGGCAGAGTTACTTTGAGTCCTGCCTTTCGAAGTTCCTGATTTTCAGTAGCCATAAATTGCTCTCAGTTGTGCTGTTTAGCCCTGGAGGCCACGTACATTATGCGGTTTTACTGCTTCAAGTAGTAGGGTATTATGCCTGCTGGCTGAGTTCGATGAAAGATGAAGCCCGTTTTTTCGCAGGTTTTCGACCATAAATCAGAACGAAGAGCCTGCGAATCTCTGTCCTTATTTGCACAATGCTCAGTTAATACCGAGTCAACGACGAATCTATGAAACAAGTAATCAGAAACAGCGTTCTGCTTTCTCTCATGTCCCTGCTACTGGCCTGTAACGTCGGTGCTCTGGACTTTCCTGGCGTATACAAAATTTCTATTCCACAAGGCAACATCATCACCCAGGAGATGATCGATCAGCTGCGCCCGGGTATGACCAAGCGACAGGTGATATTTGTTATGGGAACGCCATTGGTGCGCGACCCCTTCCATCAGGATCGCTGGGACTACGTCTATAACTTCATGCCCGGCGGCGGCGTGCGCGGGCAGGAACGCGTGTCGGTATTCTTTGAAGAGGATTCACTCGTAAGTTTCACCGGCGACTTTGTGCCAACCAGTGAAACCGAAACCCCGGTCGACACCCAAGCCAGCACTAACTAATCTTCAGTTAGAACTCAACTCGCAGACCAATCTCGAAAGAGCGTCCCGGTGCCGGTGCTAAATCTTTTAGCAAGGAGCTGTGGTGTCGAATCTCTTCGTCCAGAAGATTGTTCACCTTCAGGAACAGCAAGGCCTCGGCATTGCCCGTAGGAATATGATAATCCGCGTAGTAGTTCAGCAGAGAGTATCCCTTCGTTCGTGATTCATTAATACCGGTATCCGATTGACCACGCACCTCGGTCCAGCGCAGCTTCGTCTGCCAGTGCACATGGGAGTGGCGCAACTCGAGGCCTGCGTTAAGCGGAGGAATGCGCGGCACATTGCCGTCGCTGGCGCCTGCTATTTCGAATTTGGCGCGCACATAGTCGCCGAACAGACTTAGCTCCGTCAGATGCTCGCCGCTTCTGCGCAGCGGCAGACTCACCTCGGCCTCCATTCCATAGAAAAGCGCATCGTTCTGCTGATAGCGGGATACCTGCACCTCGTCGAGGAAGATACCGGTATCGTCCAGGTATATATAGTCGGCTATATCGTTGTAATAGAGATTCACCTCGCCACGCACTGCGCCCAGGTGTTTGCGAAAGCCGACCTCGAAGTTTGTCGACTTCTCCATGCCAGCTTCGGGCATCCCAATCTCTATCCTCTGCGTCGCCGCGTGTTCTATGAATAACTCGCTCGGTAGCTCGCCGCAGGCAGTGTTGATATTGGAGAAGCGCTCCTCCACGGTCGCCGAACGCTGCGAGTGGGCCACAGAGAACAAAAGATTCGACTGCTCGGTGATGCGCCAGATAGCCGAGGTCGAGCCACTCCAGCTAGTATCGCTGGCGTCGCAGGAGCCTGCGATCTGCTCCAGACTCTGACGTTCGCCGCGCAGGCCGAACTCGTAGGTCATATTATCTCTATCGATGCTATGCAGCGTGAACAGCGCGAGGGAATCGATGTCGGTGGCGGGTATGAAAGCCTCCTCGCCTAGTGCGGAGAAATCCCGATGAGAAAAATGCACGCCGAACACACCCTCTCGATTTTCGCTTCCGGCAAGGTGAAAGACGAAGCGTCCCTCGATGCCATCCTGCTCGAACAGGGTGCCAATCTCACCACTGGGCTCCACTTCCACATGCTGGTAGTCGACGCTGCTCAGCCGACCGTGCAGTTCTTCGAACCAGCCACCGAGGGGCAGGCTCATCTCGATATCCGCCCGGTCTTGCTCCATGACGATG
>CAXBLN010000288.1:0-3019 GCA_963976555.1 uncultured Gammaproteobacteria bacterium | reverse complement strand
AAAAAGGAATCCACCATCTGCGGCATCGCGATGAGGAACTGGTTCTCTAAATTGCTGGAGCTGGCAAAGTTGTTCATCGGTTCGAATGTAACTGAGTACTAAGCAATAGGAGCTTAGAATTTTTAGAAACTGGTGAGGGCGTTCCCTTCGTGGAAGCGCCAGGTGCGTATGATCTCGATTATATCAGCTTCGGCGCGTAATGCCTCCGGAAACGGGTCGAACGGTGCGGCCATTGTGACAATCTCAACCGCTGCCTGGTCCAAGATGCTATGACCTGAGGATTGTAGTATCTGAATTTCTGAGACTTCGCCATTCGGGAGCAGGGCTACTAACATCCTAAGGCTGCCGTATAGCTGTCGTCTCCTTGCCTCGAGGGGGTAGTTGATGTTGCCTACCGCTTCTATTCTTCTACGCCAGCTATCTAAATAGAGTGCGTCATGGCTCTTTTTGGTCGAAGCGGAAGAAATCGTATACTTACGAGGTCGCTTGGCATAGGCCTGCCGTTGAAGATCGAGCTGAGCCTGTAGACTTGCGATGGCCAGGCTTATGTCGTCAGGTGTGGATTCTTCCGACAGCGATTTATCGTCTTCCGGTTCTACTTCGTCGAGTTGCTGTTGTATCTGTTGCTCATTCTGAATCGAGGAGATGATCGCATCATCTTGCATATCTATTTCATTGACTATTTCAGGAGCCTGAGGAATCGGAACAACCTCTTGAATAACATCGTCATTGATCTCTGATTTGAAGGGAGTGCTCGGTGCTGCTGCGCTATCTAACGTACCGCTGCCTATCTGATTCTCTTGAGCGAGAAAGTCGGCTTCGTCGGGCTCGAATTCACTGCGGTACTGCGCCAGGGTGATCTCGAGAGCAGGCTCGCTGTTAAGTTCTTCCAGGTAGGTGAAGCCGACGCCCAGAATTATGATCGCGTGGACACAGGCAGAGAGAAACACAGTAAAGCCGAAACGCTCTCTGGAGATATTGTCATCCACTGTAGACATGTATCCGCCTCATGATTGCTGCGATCAGGCGACTTTCAGTTTCGCCAGTATGCAGTCCATTAGATCGCCTGCGATATCGAGATTAAACGCTCTGTCTATCTCGCGTATACAGGTAGGGCTGGTGACGTTGATCTCGGTTAGGTAGTCACCGATCACATCGATGCCTACGAAGAGTAGATTCTTTTCTCGCAGAGTGGGGGCGACCTGTTCACAGATCCAGCGATACCTCTCGCTAAGCTCCTGTGCTATTCCGCTGCCGCCAGCTGCCAAATTGCCTCGCGTCTCACCAACGGCGGGGACTCTCGCCAGCGCGTAGTCCACCGGCTTGCCATCGATCAGTAGGATGCGCTTGTCGCCGTTGGCGATCTCCGGGATGAATTTCTGGGCCATAATCTGCTGCCGTCCACCATGAGTAAGAGTCTCTATAACGACGCTAAGATTTGGATCGTTAGCCTTCACCCTAAATATAGACGCACCACCCATGCCATCCAGCGGTTTGTATATAACGTCTTCGTGCTCTTTGTGAAAAGCCTTTAGCTTTTCCTGCGAAGAGGCGACTACCAGAGGGGGGCAACATTGAGGAAACTGTGTGGCGAACAATTTCTCATTGCAGTCCCTCAGGCTCTGCGGATCGTTCACTATCATCACTCCGTCGCGCTGCGCCTGCTCCAGCAGGTAGGTAGAGTAGATATAGTCTATGTCGAATGGCGGGTCTTTTCGCATGAGCACAACATCTAGCTCGGATAGTGGAATATCGGTTTTGGCGCCCAGACTGAACCAATCCTTCTCGTCGTCTCTGACTGAGAGAGTTTGAATAGTCGCTCGACATTGCCCCTGGTCGAGGTAGAGATCAGACTGCAACATATAATGTATCACCCAGCCGCGTTTTTGAGCCGCCAGCAACATGGCTAAAGTCGTGTCTTTCTTAACTGTGATGGAATCGATTGGATCCATCACAACACCAAGTTTCACACCCATTCGTTAAATCCTATTGTGAGCTGCAGCAGTTGCGGGTAGGGGTTTGCCAGTATTGTCAGTGGTAGCATGGCCGCCAGTATTCAGGGCGAAATAATATCCCACTTCTTCAACAGATGCGATGTCCCTAAGCTCTTCCTCGGGAACGTAATGATTTTTCAGGTTCTGCGGCAAAGCCGCTATAATGACGCATTATTTCAAGGCAGTGCAGAAAATTGAAAATATTAGGTATGGCATGGGGTATCGGCGGTGTATTACTGCTGCTGATCTTCGCAATATTCAGGCTGGCACCAATGGCGCTGGAACTGGAAAACTCGCCTATGAGCCTGCTTCATTGGTCGGCTCTCGTTTTCAGTGTCGTCTATATGGCCTACGCAGAAGGGTATAAGGGCTTTCATTTGGGCTTCGCGCCCAGAGTCGTGGCTCGCGCGCGTTACCTCGCCGTAAATCCGCGCCCCTTGCATGTGCTGCTCGCTCCTCTTTTTTGCATGGGCTATATCTATGCGACCCGCAAGCGACAGCTCATGTCAATTGCGTTGACCCTTATGATCATCTGCTTCGTGCTAATTGCCCGCATGATGCCTCAGCCCTGGCGCGGAATCGTCGATGCGGGTGTCGTCGTAGGTCTCACCCTCGGTGTGCTCTCGATCGCCTACTTTCTGATAGTGTCGACGGGCAATCCTTCACGACTCTTAATCTCTGCGGAAGTCCCAGTTGATAGCTAGCGATGCACTCGCCGCACTTGACCCGGCCGATGCGGGTAGCTGCGCCGTCGTAGTTACCTTTAACCCCGATATAACGGCTCTGTTAAAACTGGTGAGCCAGCTAAATAAAGAGACCGATTTCATCATCATCGACAACGCCTCGGGGTCATTCGATGAGCTCGCAGCATCGATAATCGTCTACAAGCGCTGCATCGAAATGATTCGTCTCAGCGACAACGAAGGCTTGGCGAAGGCATTAAATAGGGGCATAGCCTGGGCTCGTAGTAAAAGCTATGAATACGTGTTCCTGTTCGATCAGGACAGCAGCCTTTGCGATCTATT
>CAXBLN010000287.1:0-3023 GCA_963976555.1 uncultured Gammaproteobacteria bacterium | reverse complement strand
CGAGGCTCGCATTGCCGCTGAAGGCGAACTGAAATGCCTGCGCGATGTTCTCACCCAATACGATTTTCTCATTCACCTGCTGGCTTATCCCTAGTGCTTCGAAGACCTCCAGGGCTGCTTGGCCATAGGGGGCTAATCGTGGATTTGCGATTGCAATAACGTTGTAATTATCTGATTCTAATAAATAATTTTTACCAAGTATGAGGCCTTCCTCCCTACTCCACAGAGCTAATTGCCCCAGAGCGTAGGTACGCAAGCTGCCCGAAACGGCAGCGCCCTGCTCTTGCAGCAGCTGCGGCCTCTTCTGATCCGCTGACATAAATACATCGAAGGGTGCGCCGTTGACTATCTGTGCGTAATGCTTGCCGCTGGAACCCCGGATTACCTGAATATCGTGTTCGGAGCTTGCTTCGAATGCAGCCTCAATAGACTCCAGCGCACTGACAAAATTTGATGCGACAGCTACGTTCAGCGTGTCGGCGTTAGCGATTGGGCTGAAAATCAGGCCTGCCGCTGCCAGTGAGTTGAAGATAATCGAGTGCAAGAGTATTGATCCGTTATATAGGCTTGTATATAACGGATTGTACAAGCCCAAAGCCCCATTGCCAATTCTCGAGACGAATCTGAGTATCTACTAACGAGAGCCTAACCAGGCTATCAAGTAACTCCCGAATACACCGACTAAGATAAGTAGCGATGCATTTCTTTGTACTAGTCATTACCAGAAGACCTTGCCGGCGTGGATGTATTGCATAGTCTTATGAGCTAAACTATATCTGAAACAAACTCTTGAAGAATTTACTTAATGCCGAATATTAGCTCACCACCTGCATTCTTCGATACCCTCGATGAAATGCCGAACCCCTTTAAGCAACCGGTCACTTCGCTGCTTCATCTGGCAATCGATGCCCCCCAAGAGGCTGTCGATGATTATCAGTACGCTGCGGAATTCATCTTCAGTTATCGAGGCAGCCCCGACACCTTCAGTACCTACAGGCGTGAGATCGAACACTTCCTGCATTGGTGTCTCGTGGTCTCAAAAAAGTACTTAAAACAAATAGTTCGAGAAGATATCGAATCCTATGTTGAGTTTGCGAAACAGCCGCCCAGTAACTGGGTTGGCGAGAAGAATGTGCCGCGTTTCCTGCCACGCCAGGGGGAGAGAGTGCCGAATTCGGATTGGCGCCCCTATGTTCAGGCAAGCGGCGAGTTTGTGGTATCTCAGGCGGCGCTACAGTCCCTTTTCAGCGTATTAAGCAGCTTCTTCAACTTCCTCATCCAGGAGCGATACCTCTCTGCAAACCCGGTCGCGCAGATTCGGCAGAAAAGTAAGTTCCTTCGCAAACAGCAGAGTCAGGGCAAGATTCGTCGCCTCTCGCCGCTACAGTGGGACTTCGTGATAGAGGCCGCGGAGTCGATGGCTGCAGAGCAGCCCGCTGTCCACGAGCGGACTCTATTCATCATGAACGCCCTATTCGCTATGTATCTCAGGATATCGGAACTGGTGGATACCAGTCGCTGGCAGCCCCAAATGGGCCATTTTCAAGCGGACCAGGAAGGAAACTGGTGGTTCCTGACCGTGGGCAAAGGCAACAAAGAACGGGAAATATCGGTAAGCAATGCGATGCTCGAGGCACTCAAGCGCTACCGATTGTCCCGCGGGCTGACAAGTCTGCCGGCACCCGGGGAGTCGACTCCCCTGATTCACAAGACCCGCGGCAAGGGCGGAATCGGCAGCACG
Source organism: uncultured Gammaproteobacteria bacterium (assembly GCA_963976555.1). Classification (GTDB taxonomy): domain Bacteria; phylum Pseudomonadota; class Gammaproteobacteria; order Pseudomonadales; family Pseudohongiellaceae; genus UBA9145. Next base: position 1,282 of record CAXBLN010000287.1, on the reverse strand, counting down.
CGGCAGATACGCGGCATTGTGCAAAAATGCTTCGACGCGGCAGCTGAGAAGATGCGCCGCGATGGCTTCGTCGAGGATGCAGAGCGGCTGGGCGCGGCTACAGTACACTGGCTGCGTCATACCGGCATATCCGAGGACGTTAAGCATCGACCTCGAGAGCACGTCAGAGACGACGCAGGTCACGGCTCTAGCGCCATCACTGATCGATATATCGATGTAGAGCGCGCAGAGAGACACGCATCGGCGCGGCAAAAAGTCATAAAGTAGTACCGAATTACATCACAATCTGAGCGCCACCTGATCTGGATGTTTTCTAGACCCATATTAGGCGTCAAAACCCTTCTCAGACGCGCCTATTTCGCTTAGTCTCTAGTTTCACAAATGGCTGCGTCGATTGAACAAGCTAATCTCGTGCCCATCTTGTTTTAGCAGGAATTAATACTAAGGAATCAAGTGGAGACTTATGAATACCAGCTCACCCAAATTCAATAGACATGGATTCATGAAAAAGGCGGCTATCACAGCATGCTCTCTTCTCATGACGTCAGCCCTGATCGCCCAGGAAGAGCCTGCTCAGTTAAATACGGTGCTCGATATCGAGTCTCTCTATACTCCACTACAGAGCCAAGCGATTCACGGTGATACCGCAATTAAGCTCTTGGCCGAGCTCGAGACCAAGCACTATTCTTCTGTCGATATAGATGACAACTTCTCCTCGATCGTATTCGACAGCTATATTGACGCCCTAGACGGCTCCAAATTGTATTTTCTGAAAGAAGATATCGATCAGTTAAGTCGCTACCGCTATACGCTGGACAACAGCCTTGAGGACGGCAGCGTTGAACCTGGGTTCGAGATTTATAACCTCTACTACAAGCGCATACTCGAACGCATGATCTATGCAGTCGACCGCGTTGAAAATCATATCGGCGAAATGGATTTTACTATCGATGAGAGCATAGAGATCGATAGGGAAGATGCCCCCTACGCTGCCTCGATCGAAGAATTGGACGAACTCTGGCGACGCAGAATAAAAAACAGCGTCCTGAGCTTAAAGCTCACCGGCGATGACGATGCTGAAATTAAGGAGAAACTTAGCAAGCGTTACCGTAACCAGCTCAGTCAAATATCGAAGACTAACGATAAAGATGTATTCCAGACTTATCTGGCTACAGTAGCGACGGCAGTAGACCCACACACTTCATATTTCTCCCCTCGCGATTCCGAAAACTTCAACATGGGTCTATCGCTGTCCCTGCAGGGTATCGGCGCACAGCTGACA
>CAXBLN010000286.1:0-3074 GCA_963976555.1 uncultured Gammaproteobacteria bacterium | reverse complement strand
GTCCTCGATCACCGGCTCATAGGGCACGCCGTCGATGGATTTCAGCATGCGCGGCTGCACGACCTTACCCTTGTTTGCCATGATCGAGGCGGCAGTGGCCAGTTGCAAAGGAGTTGCCCACATATAGCCCTGACCGATCGATGAATTGATTGTGTCCCCTGGATACCACGGCTCGCCTCTAGTCGCCATCTTCCACTCGCGGGAAGGCAATACACCGGTTCTTGCGTAATTGATATCCACCGAGAAGTTTTCGCCGAAGCCAAACTGCGCCAGGAAACCGTGCATGGTGTCGATACCCATGCGATTCCCCAAGTCATAGAAGAAGGTGTCGCAGGATTGGTAGATGGCCTTCTGCAAATCGGTGTGGCCATGCCCACCGCCAATAGCTGTTCGCAATGTATAGTCACCCCAGCGATAACTCACCCCAGGCAAACGGAAATAGCCCGGGTCTTCGATTGTGAACTCATAGTCCACCTGACCATGATGAAGACCACCCAAGCCTAGAAAAGGCTTCACTGTTGAACCCGGTGGATAGGGGTTTGTCGTTCTGTCGAATAACGGCGTGTTGATGTTGTCCGTAACGAGGACGTTGTAATTCTTGCTACTTATACCGGTCACGAACAGGTTAGGATCGAACCCCGGCTTGCTCACCATGGCCAATATGCCACCAGTATTTGGATCGATTGCCACCACGGCACCGCGATAGTCGCCGAGCGCCTTCTCTGCTGCGATCTGTAGTGCGCTATCCAGGTAGAGAGTAATATTTTTTCCAGCGACGGGGTCGGTGCGATCAAGCCTGCGCATGACCTGACCCCTGTTATTCTTCTCGACTATCTCGTAACCGACTGTGCCATGAAGTATTTCCTCATAGGTTCTTTCGATTCCGGTCTTGCCTATATGGTTCGTGCCGCCATAATTTTCTCGCTCCTCATCGCTGAGAGAGTCGAGTTCCTCTCTATTGATCTCAGACACATAGCCGACTGAATGCGCCGCGAGTTCGGCCAGCGGATATTGCCGCACGAATTGTGGTTCTATCGCGACACCAGGCAACTTAAAACTGTTTACCGCTATTCTGGATTTATCTGCATCGCTCAGGACGTAGCGCAGGGGTACGGAGGTAAAAGGTACGCGATTCCTGCGCAGACGAGTCTGAAATTGCTCTCTCTCGTCCTCAGACAGGCCTATCAGTGAGTCGATGTAGTCGAGTGTCTCGTCGAGGTTTTCAACTTGCTCCCTAACGACCGTTAAATTGAATATAGGTTGATTGTCGGCGAGTAGTTGACCTCTATTGTCATAGATCAGTCCACGCGCGGGAGGCACATACTGGGAATGAAGTCGATTGCCATCGGACCTGGCCGAGAAGTACTCGTATTGGGAAACCTGCAGATTAACGAGCTTGATTATCAAGGCGCCAAAGAGCAATACCACGATTACCGCAGCCACGGCGAGACGACGTCCGAATAACGCACTTTCGGCTTCGTGATCTTTAAGCTGCCATTTTCCTGCCATGTTTAAGTTTTCCTAGTCGCAACTAGTTTCATCGGCTAATGATTTCGCCACTAAAGGACTCTACTACTCTGAGTCTTCGACAACAAAAGTGATAAATAGTTTTGCACTGCCTGCAAACCCAATAAATTGGGGTAGTTTAACGTATTTGCGAGGATATTTTTAGTGAACTCCGTTCAAAAACAACGGGAATATTCTAAAACCTGTTAACTACGGTGATAGGGGTGCCCCTTAATGATGCTGATGGCACGGTAGAATTGTTCGGTAATCACTACTCTAACCAAGGGATGAGGAAAGGTCAGAGATGACAGCGACCAACGCTCGGACGCCCGCTCCAGACAGGGGGCTCCCAAGCCATCGGGGCCGCCAATAAGAAGACACAGATTCTGCCCCTGGCGGCGATACCCTATAATCTTCTCAGCCAGACCCTCCGTGCTGAACGACTTGCCACGCACATCCAGGGCCACCACAAAGTCATTCTGTGGTATCGCTGCCAGGAGCGCATCGCTTTCTTTGAGAATACACTGCTCAATATTGCTGTTCTTGCCCCGCTTCGCCATCGGAATTTCATGTAGCGAGAAATCCAGCTCGCCCTGCATGCGCTTACTGTATTCTGCAATACCCTCCTGCACCCAGGCAGGCATCTTCGTGCCAACGCTTAGCACTCTAACCTTCACGCCGCAGGACTTTCCGGCTCAGCTCCGTCTTCAGATTTGGATTCGAAGTTCCAAAGCTCTTCCAGATTGTAAAGGCTACGCACCGGCGCCAACATGAAATGCACTACAACGCCGCCAAGATCGACAAGAATCCATTCGGAGGCGAGCTTGCCTTCCATCCCGACTACTTCCCCTCCGGCATCCTTTACTGCCTTATTCACCGACTCTGCCAGCGCCTTAAGATGTGTGCTGGAGGTGCCTGTGACGATGACCATGTAATCGGTAATGGCTGTCAATCTCTCCACGTTGATGCAACTAATCGATTGGCCCTTCATGTCTTCCAGGGCCTCAATAACAATTTCTGATAATTGTGTGCTATTCAAACTACTTTCTCACTTTGGTTTACTAAATTTGGGTTTACTAATTGGGTTTACTAATTTTGGTAGAGGCCGTTATCCCGAATGTATTGAACAACCTCGATATCTAGTTCCGCTGATACATCAGCGCCGTTCATTAATTTCTTTCTGATTCCGCTTGACGCCATGTCGACGTCAAAATTATCTCCAAGGAGAATTTTGCCGCAAGAGCTCGCAAAAAATGCTTTTGCGTTATCTACTCGCCTCTCATTTATATCTACCGCTTGCAGAGTTTCCTTCGACAGCTGCAAGCCGTGCCGCGACAGAACAAGCAGATGACTCAATTCCAATATGCTCGACCAATCATGCCACTGCCGAAGCGAATTGAAGGAGTCTGCTCCAAGCACGAACACCAGGGTTTCATGTTTCCTGCGCAGCTCGGTCAACGTGTCGACGGTGTAGGAAACGCGATCTTTCATCAACTCGATCGGGTCAATTTCAATCTGCGGATGGCCAGCCGTCGCTATCTTCAGCATTGCCAGACGGTGCTGAGCCT
>CAXBLN010000285.1:0-3129 GCA_963976555.1 uncultured Gammaproteobacteria bacterium | reverse complement strand
GCGGGTCGAGATCGCGCACTATCCATCCGACGTTGGGTGGTAGCGGTCTGCCAGAACGTTCGTCTTGAAAACTCATGATGCGGTAGGCGATGCCACCTACGAAGAATAAGTTTATCGACATCGAGATCAAGAGGCCGAACAAGAATAGTCTATTTTTAGTCATAGCTAGAAGCCGGTCTCTGTGTAGTCGGTTAAGGAAAGCATCGCAAGTTCGTCGCCCCAGTATTGAAAGCCATCGTTCTCGACGCCGACACCGAAGCTAAAGTAATTAGCCAGCACGATACCGAAGACCAGGGGCAGGCAAGCAGCAACTGCCGGTCGCCAAAGGTTTTGGCGATAATCATCCTGTGGCAGTAACCATTCGACGATCGGATCGAAGAAGCTTTGGTTTCTCTCAGGCAGAGCCTGGTTAAGAACGCGAGACTCGAGGCCTGGGAAATCCGGCACATCGATCTGGCCCATAAGCTCGTCTAGGGCCCACTGTTGATTGAGCAGCGATCTCGCCTCGATGCTGTTGGCGACGAATGCCTCACAATCTGCTCGCAACCGCTTGGGCCAGTGAGCCGACTCGGAGCCATATAGGTCTATGATTCTTGTAAATTCTTCCAGTGTCATCGTAATTCCTGTCTCTCACGTCCTTAGCTATTGATCTTTCACTATCTCGGTTAACTATCTCGGTTAACTATCTCGGTTAACTATCAGTTGTTCTCGCAAGCTGCGCTTCGCTCTCGCTATGGCGGACTCCAGAGCCTTTACAGAGATGTTCATAATAGCAGCCGCCTCTTTGTTGGAGAATCCTTGATAGTGGCAGAGACTCAGTGCGCTGCGCTGATTTTCAGGGAGCATATTCATCGCCTCTCGTAACAACTGCCGTTCGCTATCAGCTTCAACTACTGAATCATTGCCCTCCGGCAGCGAGCCATCGCTGTTCTCGTCGAATGAATCCTGCGTCTGTACTCTTGCGTGCTTGCGCAGATGATCGATGCAGAGATTGTGAGTAATGCGATGCAGCCATGTAGTTAGTTTAGCCTTCTCCGGCTTCCACTTCTGCGCGTTGGTCCAGAGTCTGAGAAACACCTCCTGCGTAATGTCTTCGCTATCCTTGGAGCTACCCAGTAGTCTGAACGCGTAATGACTGATCGATTTGAGATGCCGTTTAACCAGTGTTTGATAGGCAGATCTTTCGCCCAGGCAAACTGCGCGCATCAATTCTTCATCAGTCATTTCGCTTTGGCTTGCTTCGTTGCAGGTAGACAATGTTTCGTTCCGAGTCTGACTCAGTCTATTGAGTGGCTTTGGATTCCAGTTCCTCGTACAGTCTAACGTACGATTTGGTGTTTCGAGCACTGGAATGATTCACTTTCGCTTCACACTGCCTACCTGTCGAACCTATTACTTGCACAAAGCTATTCATAGTTGCCTTCCGTGGCGATGTGTCTATGCCTGTGGTCGTCTTCCTCCACGCGGACTACCTTGGCCGCGTCGACCCGGGCGCCTTGGCCGTAATTCCTCTGCGCTAAGAAGACCATTATTGTCTCTATCGAGAGCGAGGAAATTCGCCTCTTGATATTCGTCCAGGCTGACAATGTCGTCACCGTTGACATCCATCTCCTGAAAGCGCTCTGTAGCGCGTGCGGCCATTTCTGCCTTGCGCTGCTCCATTCTGGCAATCTGTTCTTCGCTCGGTTCACGTTCGGGGCGATCTGGGTTTCTATCTCCTGGGCGCCCGAAGTCAGGGCGAGCGTTCAATAACTCATCGAGGGTTAACACTCCGTTTTCGTCGCTATCCAGGCGGCTTAGGCTTTGTGCTCCTCGTTGTTGAAACTCTTCGAAGTTAACAGCACCATCTCCATCTGTGTCCAGATTAGTAAGGCCGCCGTTGCGCCTGGAATCGTCGTCTGCTGCGAAAATTGAACCCGAAAGTCCGAATACACTGAAGGCAATTACTCGTGATAATTTGTTCATGATTTCTACTCCTGAAATCTAAGCGGCTCTTGCAAAAGCCAGTTTTTGGGTTTGTTGCTGCAGTCACTACCCTATACGGCGCACTTTGGAATATCCGTCGCTTAAATATTCGAGGCCTGGCTGCGCGGGCGGCATGTGGACTGGTTGCAGTACTTGGCGTACTCTAAGCCCTTGGTCAGACACGCGTTCACGGCCTCGTTCCTGATTTCAATCAAACGAGCGTCCCAATGAGTTAATAAGAAAGGTGATGTCCCATGAGAGTAAACCCCATTAGAGCCAAGAAACTACTAACAGCGATGTCTTTATTGACTTGCTGGTGTTTGACGAGTGCAGCGAGTGCTCAGGAATATGTGCTGGATCCGAACTGGCCTGAGCCTCTGCCCGATGGCATCGAGTGGGGGCAGGTCCCCAACGTGACTATCGATCAGGAAGGCTTTATCTATGCGTTTCAGCGCGCCGAGCCTCCTGTGCTGAAGTTTGATCCCAGCGGTAAGCTGGTTGACACCTTCGGGTCGGAATGGGTATCGACTCCCCACGGCTTTCGCGCCGCACCCGATGGCACGCTATGGGCAACCGATTTCAATCGCCAGACTGGACAGACGGTGACGCAGTTTAGTACGGATGGCAGAGTATTGTTGCGATTCGGAGCGAGAGGGTTTAGCGGTGCGGGCCCGAACACCTTCGATGGTCCAGCCGATTCCGCGGTTGCCGCAAACGGAGATATCTTCGTTGCCGACGGCCACTGGAATAATCGCATCGTGAAGTTCGATAAGGATGGGCGCTACCTCATGGAATGGGGTGGCAAGGGAGACGGCCCCGGTCAACTCGACATGCCACACACGATAGTGATAGATAGAAGAGGTCGCGTATTAGTAGGTGATCGCTCCAACCAGCGCATTCAGATTTTCGATCAAGCCGGCACGTACATTACAGAATGGGATCAGTTCGGCTGGCCCAGTGGCATGTTCATCGATCAGAACGACATCTTGTATGTGGCCGACTATCAGAGCAAGCGCGGCGTGACCTTTGGCAGCGCTGAGGACGGCACTGTGATGGGCTTCATCGAAGGCTCCGAACCGGAAGGTGTGGTGGTAGATGCCGCTGGCAACGTCTACACCGGTGAGGTCACCGGAGGTGAGGGTGGCGAAGGCAGGATTATGCGCA
>CAXBLN010000284.1:0-3170 GCA_963976555.1 uncultured Gammaproteobacteria bacterium | reverse complement strand
GAGAAATATTAGCAAGGCGGCTGTCGCAGGAGCATCGCAATCAATGCTCAGCTTTTCATGCCTCATTCTGTATAGTGCCAGCATGGAAATCTGGATGCTATTCACACTGTTAGCCGTAGTCATGCAGTCGCTGCGTACTGCCGCGCAGAAGCAGATTGCGCAGAGCATTACTGCGTCCGCCGCTACCCTCGTGCGCTACTTGTTCGGCCTGCCATTTGCGCTCGCCTACTACTTCGCCCTTCGTTATCTCTATCAGGATGAAACACTACCCAGCAACGGCATCTTCTATCGCGCGGCGAGTCTGGCGGCCGTGTCGCAAATATTCGCAACAGTGTTCCTGATTAAGGCTCTTACGCTACGCAATTTTGCGGTTGGAACGGCGCTCGTGAAGACCGAGGCATTGCTCACGGCACTCATCGGTGCGCTATTCTTTTCGGCGGCGCTGAACCTGATGGCTTATTTCTCCGTCGTCATAGGGGTGCTTGGTGTACTCGTTGCGAGCAATTGGAAGGTAAGCCTGCGGGACTTGGTCGAGAACGAGAGCATTAAATTCGGGATCGGCGCAGGCCTGGGATTCGCACTGGCCTCACTGTGGTTGAGAGAGGCTTCTCTGTCGCTAGAACTGCCGCGACTGCTTAGCGCATCCCTGGTGTTGCTCTATATGGTGATCACTCAGACAGTGGCTTGTCTGCTCTACACTATCGTGCGAGAAAGAAATCAGTTGGCGTTAATATTCACTCGTTGGAGGTCGTGCCTGTTTATTGGCTTCAGTAGCCTAGCTGGATCGATAGGCTGGTTCACGGCGATGAGCTTGCAAGACGCGGCGATTGTTAAGACTCTGGGTCAGACGGAGTTCGTGGTCACGCTGCTAATCACTTACTTCTATTTCGGTGAGAAGATAACGCTGCGGGAGTACATCGGCATTCTTCTGGTTGCGCTTAGCGTGATTCTACTCATAGCAGCAACATGATGTACTGCTCGGGTTGAGCCTATTCCTTCAATAACTCCGCGTCATATCCCAACTCTCTAAGTCTTGCGAGAATTTCCAGGTTCTGTGTCGCATCACGAGTCTCGACTGTGAGATAGAGGTCGGCCTTCTTGATGGGCACGCTCGCGAACATTCTTTGATGGGATACATCTAGAATATTGCCGCCAAACTCCCCTATAGCCTCAGCTACGTCTGAGAGGCTGCCAGGAGAATCATCGATCTCTACGAGGAAACGCACAATGCGCCCCTTGCTCACAAGCCGACGCATTAGCACAGAGGCGAGGATGCGTGAGTCGATGTTTGCTCCACTTAAGATGAGTGCCGTCTTTAAACCAAGAAATACGTCCGGATTTAGAAGCACGGCGGCGAGCGGGGCGGCGCCGGCTCCCTCAGTAACGGTCTTTTCAATACTAAGAAAGAGATCTATCGCCTCTTCAATAGACTTTTCACTGACCAGTAGGATGTCGTCTACCAGGCGTCGTATTACTTCGAGATTTAATTCGCCGGGCTGCTTTACGGCTATACCTTCAGCAATCGTCGATCCGCCTCTGCCCTGCTCGATGCCATTAAGGGCATTGTGGACGCTGGGATAGGACTCTACTTCGACGCCGATAATCTTGATGTTCGGATTGATTGTCTTGGCAGCAGTTGCTACCCCCGCTATCAGGCCTCCCCCTCCGATGGGAACTACTATGCAGTCTAGTTCAGGTACCGCCTCTAGCATTTCCAGAGCGACAGTCCCTTGGCCCGCCATGATGTCTAAGTCATTGTAGGGATGAACGAAGACAAGCTTCTCAGATTCGGCAATCTGCCGAGCATGGGTCGCGGCTTCATCGAGAGTGCTGCCATATAGAATGACACTCGCCCCAAAATTCTTGGTGTCCTCTACTTTTACGTTAGGCGTGTTTTTCGGCATGACGATGGTAGCGGGAATGCTTAGGCGCTGAGCATGGTAGGCGACGGCCTTCGCATGATTACCGGCAGACATGGCGATCACGCCTTTCACCTCGCCTTGCTGCTTGACTATTAACAGCTTGTTCAGAGCGCCTCTATCTTTGAATGACGCCGTGAATTGAAAATTCTCGAACTTTAGATAGAGCTCGGTTCCAGCCATGCCAGATAGTGTGTGGGAAAGCTCGAAACGGGTATTAACCGTCGCCGATGAAATCCGGTCTGCGGCTCTCTCTATGTCTTTCAGCGTCAATGTCATAGAGGTGAATGGTAGGGCAAATCTACTGAATAGTGTAAGTATTTATTGGCAGAGTGCTGTTATCTCGGGAATAGGCCGCCTGCAAGCCCAATCTGCGGACTCGATAGTGTAACGCTTAGTGCTTCCATAGGTCTGTTAAGAATAATCTGAAAAATGTCGTAGATACACAATAGAGGCGCCTTTCGCGCTATTCACGATGGGTGCGATATTCTGAAAGAATAAAGAAAGCGAGTATTAGATATGTTTAAGAAGCTTGAGGGAAGATACGAGACCGAAGGCTCCGGATTGGGGCTTTCAACAGTACGAAAGATTGTCAATCTATGGGGCGGAGAGTATGGATTGACGCCAACGGAAATGATCGGGGAATCTAAGTGCCCTTTGTCTGGCCGAAATTGTCACTGCAACTGGCGCATCTACTGATTCAGGAGATCAAAAATGGGAAACACTCAGGAAGTAAATATTTTGCTCGTCGAAGATGATGTTGTCGATCAGCAAGCAATGAGACGCGCGCTACGCGAACTGCGTTTCGCTAATCCGCTCTTGGTCGCCGACAACGGAGTGACAGCATTAGAGTTATTGCGTGCGGAGGCGGACCCGCTGCTTAGGCCGCCCTTTATGGTTTTGCTGGATATCAATATGCCAAAAATGAATGGCTTGGAATTTCTCCAAGAACTTCGGGCAGATAAAAAATTGAAGAACACCGTTGTTTTTATACTCAGCACATCGAACAGCCCGGAAGATATCGACCTGGCATACAACCTGAACGTGGCGGGGTATATCGTGAAGTCTGATATTAAAAACAGTCTTATGGAGGCGCTGTCTATGCTCGAGCATTATTGGAGAATAGTCGAGCTTCCTCGAAATTAGATCTAGTGTTCAATTAGTATGTCTATTGGCATAGGAAAACAAGCATCATGTTTACAGTACTGATAATAGACGACGATCAAGTCGATCGCCAAGCAATCAGAAGAT
>CAXBLN010000283.1:0-3200 GCA_963976555.1 uncultured Gammaproteobacteria bacterium | reverse complement strand
CACCTATAGTTGGCGGCGTTTCCTCTCGGTCGAGTGTCCGGAAGACATCGAAGAAGGGGTCGACAAGCACGGCCTGCAATTGATCGTAGTTGTCCGCCATGACTCCCTCAAGTCTTTGACTAATATCTATGTCATATATCTCTGGCGTGTCGCTTCCTTCGTAATAGAGTGCAACTGGCACTCTTAGTGTATAGGGCTCCTCTGCCTGAATCTGGGCGAACATGATACGCGCACGATTTCCGATCACTTCTTCCACGGAGATTGAGAGCTCGGGCGCACCGGTGCGATCTACCCACTGAGAGAAGAATGGGGTAAGGTCTTCGCCGCTCAACGTAGAGAAATGCAGTGCAATATCTTGGAAAGTCGCTCTTCTAAACTTGAAATCTTCATAGAACTGACGCAGTCCCATTAGAAATAATTTGTCTCCCAGTCGGACTCTTAACATATGCCAGAGCATAAGCGTCTTGCCATAGCCCACCGCCTGTGATGCCGCAGAGTTTCGAGAAGTAAACTGCGCCAATGGAAAATCGACAGCATCTGCGACATAGTTTTTGTATCTCGCCAGCATCTCTTTTCTGTACTCATGGCCGAGCCCATCCATTTCCTGAAATAGATGATCCGCGAGATAGGCTGTCAATCCCTCGCTCCAGTTTCCTGTCGCATAGTCGGGATAGACGCCATTGCCCCACCAGTTATGGAGAATCTCATGGGGATAGGACGATTCGAGAATAAATGGGAAACGGATTACTTGTTCGCCGAGGAGGGTAAACGACGGCATGCCATAGCCTGTCTCCCAGAAGTTCTCGATAAGCGCGAACTTGCTATACGGATACTCACCCAGCAGCGGTTCGTACAGAGCCAGATAGCGTCCAGTCGCGTCCATATATTTTGTGGCGAGATTCTGGTCGGGATTGCGCAGGTAGGCTAGCACTTCGACATCGTCGACCTGCTGTGAGTATTCGGTGAAATCGGCTGCGACCAAGTACACTTCTTCCATGGGCTGATCGCTCTGCCAGCCCTTGTCATCCAGGCGATCTCCTTGACTGACCGCTGTCCAACTCGCTGCCGAGTCGATGAACTCGACTCTGAGATCAAATGTAATCAGGTCGCCGTCGAACTCAGGAATCCAGGCACTGCCCCTGTGCAGATACACCCCCTGCTCCGCGATGATGCCCGAACTTTCTGCGAAACTTTGAGCATACTCGGCACTCGTTTGCTCTGCGGGGTCGAATATCGTTCCATCATAGATGAGAAGCAGCTGGTTCGAGTTTCTACGCGGGGGGGCAATGCTGTAAGTGGTTGTCGCCGCCGCCAGCCCGCCAGTATTGTTGATCCCGGGGAGATCAGATGCCGGGTCTGCCGCCAGGGCCTGCAGACGACGGGCATTATTGCTGATGCGAAGATTACTGTTAAGGGAAAAATTGAGCGATGAACCGAGCATGGAATCCGGAAGCGTAACTGTATCTTCCACAGCGATTGACTGGCTTTGTGGATCGAGAATAACCTTGAGGCTGTGATGGATTGGTGCCGACTCGCTCGAAACGATCACGTCATCCTGCGCCAACGCCGAGACACTCAGCAATACGAGCACAGCACAGAAGCTGAAGCCGCTAATGACTTCTCGAAACAACATTCTCAGTAGAATTCTGATTGCCATTGTTCTCTCGGGGCCAGCGACTGCGGCTACAAGCCCAACAACTCCAGTGCTTTCTCGTGATCCCAATCACCCATATGAATTTGCGAGGTGCCATCCGGCGTTCGTGTTGTGCTCCAGGCTAATTTATTTCCATCGGGAGAAAACACCGGAAGGATATCTGTGCCGGCAGTATTAGTGACACGGACAGGGGGATTGCTACCCTGTGGGTCGATCATGAACAATTCAAAATTCGCATTTCCGAGGATATTACTCGAGTAGATGATGTAGTCGCCACTAGGGTGGAAATACGGACCCCAGGACACCATCGCATCCGCCGTTAGTTGGCGCTGACCGCTTCCATCGATATTCATGGTCCAAATCTCCGCGCTGTTTCCGTCTGGATTGAACCGGCGCCATACGACCTGACTATTGTCTGGGCTAAAGAAGGGGCCACCATCGTAGCCGGGCGAATGGGTTAGTTGTCTGACGTTGGTACCGTCGGCATCCATCAAATACAGGTCCATGAAGTAGGACGCGTCGTCTTCGAACAATTTTTGTTCTGCCTGACTTAGGCTGCGTTGATAGGCCTCTCTATTGGAAGCGAATAGAATCTGGCTGCCGTCGGCGGAATAGGAGCCCTCGGCGTCGTAACCGTCGGAATTGGTGAGGTTGACCAGATTGTTTCCAAGGCTGTCCGCCTGATAGATGTCATAGTGACGATCGTAGTCCCAGCCATAAGGCCGAGTTACGCCGCTGGCGCGAATCGATATCTCTTCGGCCTGCTTTGTCCGTGCATCTGGATCTTCATGGGTGGAAGAAAACATCACCAATTCTTCAGTTGGGTGAATCCATGCGCAGGTAGTGAGCCCGATGCCGGGGGAAACCCTTCGTGACGTGCCGTCACTCAGGTTCATGACATATATCTGGTAGAAGGGGTTATCGCCCACCGTCTCACTCTGATAGATGAGCCGTTCGCCGTCCGCACTAAAATACCCTTCTCCCGATCGAAGACTGCCCTCGACTAATAGGTGGGTGTTGGCGAGTAACTGACCCTCAAAGGAGCTCTCCATCAGAGCGTTTGCAGGCTCGGGTGCAGAGTAGCTCGCTGCGGCTACGCCATCGGGTTCGACGTATGTCGAGCTTGCCCCGCTAGTCCCATCCTGCGGCGCGGCCAGCACGGCGAAACCGAGATAGCCGGGGAAGAGTAAACCTGCCGCGATCAGAATCTTTAGCAGCTGAGGTCGAGAGATCTTGTACATAGCGAAGTCCAGTCGAAAGTTCTATTAAAGTTGAAATCTATTCTGCAATGGCGTTGATGAGTCTAGTTGAAACGAAAATTCTGCTGCTGAGGAAACACGCCGAAAAGGCCGCCGGTATGGATAAACACCACGTTTTTCGCGGCAGGGAGCTGGCCCGCATCGCCCTTTTGCAGCTCGGCTACCATGCCATGAAAGGCTTTTCCTGTATAGACTGGGTCCAGGAAAATGCCCTCGCAACTAGCGAGTTCAGCGATACTGTCGAATATCTCCTGACCCGCAATGCCGTATCCAGCGCCTAAATAGCC
>CAXBLN010000282.1:0-3201 GCA_963976555.1 uncultured Gammaproteobacteria bacterium | reverse complement strand
ATGTTAAGCTATCCACGCTTCGACCTTACCGATTCAAGCTACGTCATCATGATGATGGCGGATCAGACGCCGGCCTGGCGCGAAGCCTATACCCGCATCCTGGATGAACTAGCGACGAGACATACTTCCTACTGGGCAGCCATAGACTGGAACACTTTTATTGGACCCAGCCCCGATAGGGATAAGTATGTCGCGGCCAATGCGCCGGGATCATACGCGTGGCCAGAACGCTTGCATGGGAACTACGACTCGCCCGGCTGGACCGCTAACGGCGTCGAGCCTTGGGGAATGCAGCCCGACCCGATCGGTGCTGATGGCAATCTGTTCTTCAGGGGCTGGTTGAATCTTCTACTGACTATTTACAAATATGTTTCCGGCGACGACAAGTGGGAGAAGCCGTGGGAGATAGCGGGCTATGAGAACGAGAAGTTCGAATGGACGCAGCCGCGCATCGTCGAGCATCTGCACCGACAGTACACGGATCATCCCGAAGGCCCACAGTGCGAAAACACCAAGATATGGCCGATCTGTAATTCGGCGGCTGGATTGGGCATGTATCTCTCCGACCAGTTGGGTGTGTCTAATTCCCATGGAGTATTCGAAGATTGGATACAGTTCATGCGTGATAATTACATGGGCATCAACGCCCAAAACCAGATCGATTGGACGACCCTATATTACGATCCGATCGCCGACTTCAAAGTGAACGTACCTGGTGTAGCAGGTGGTACCGGTTCGGCGTTCTATTTATTGCCGCAGTCGCCAGAGCTCGCCACACAGATTTACGATGCCGCCGCCAACACTTTTGGCTGGCGAGACCCCCGACAGGAGATTCGCCCAAGTGCTAACGGTCTAGCTATGGCCAAGGCACTGGGCGATCACACAGCCGTTTCTCGGCTCAGTGCAGCCGCCGAGCGCTATTCGGATCCAAAATGGTTTGGCGAAGACATGGACAAATTTAGCTGGTGGTTCAATAACGACGATCCCTGGCCCCGAGGACAGCCCTCTGCACAACAGATGATCAGTGAGATCAAAGAAGGCAATTGGGTAGATGCGTTCAAGGTACAGCATCTGGATAAATACACTGCGCCGACACTGGGGGGAGTCGACTATCCTAACTTGGGTGTCGACACGGCCTGGAACGATAAGGACAGTGGTGTGCTGCACATTGGCACCTATGTTGGGGATCGGAGCAGGGCGGGGACGGCCACTAGTTGGCAGATAAGCAACTTACCGAATGCAAGTGAAGCCATAGTAATCTGTGATGGAACGACTGTTAGTGATGTGCAGCTTATCGATGGGAATACTATTCGAGTGCCGACTGATATCGCACAACATCAATACCAGATTTATACGGGTTATTTTGGCCAGGAGTTGGCACGAGCGAAACCGGACCCGATGTCAGCAGGCAGTGTCTCCTATGCTGCAGCGACCAGGCGAACTGCGGAGCAGAATGTAAGGGCGGCAGAGGTGGTTATTGCCAGTGGGGCAACCGGTTGTCCTTGTTGTGCGGGCGTCACCTAGCACCTGCGAAACGAATAGAGACAAAATTGGAGAGATTATCTATGCGCTTGTTTAGTTTATTTATACCCAGCGGCAGCAATGCTGTTATGTTTTTTCTACTGGTGCTTCTGGCAGCTTCGGTGTACGGCGATACCGGCCAACAAGTGCAGGAACACGAGAATATGATTGTGCTCGATGTAGAGAATATGACCTGAGCGGGCTGTGTTGTTGCCGTGCGCAACTCACTGCGAAAGATCGAAGGAGTTCGGCATGTTGAAGTCGACCTGGAAGAGAAAACGGCGAGTGTTATTGTGCCGGAGAAACTCGATACGGCTATCCTCATTGCTGCCACGACCAATATCGGATTTCCATCGGTAGTGCGCAGAACACAGTAGGGAACCCTTGTAGCCAATTTAAGTATCAGGCGGGATAGAATTGCAGGCAGCCAGGAAAAATAATGCAGGCTTCAATCGCTTCATAGCAGGCGGCGTTTTAGCGTCGATGAGCGCGAGTATCTGCTGCCTCGGCCCGTTTGTGCTCTTGGCGACCGGCATTAGCGGTGCGTGGATGAGTAATCTTATGCGGCTAGAGCCATACCAGCCCATGCTAATTGGACTAGCGCTGATCGCCTTTGCAATTGCGGGAAAGCGGCTCTTCGTTGGTGCCACTAACGATGAAGACGGAAGCTGCTGTGACAACGAAAAGATTGGTTGGCAACAATACACGTTGTATCTATCGAGCTTCGCCCTGGCGCTCATCTTCGTGACGAGTGAGTTCTGGGTACTGCAAATCGCCTAATTCAATACCCCACCGAAGACTGTTCTCCTCTGATTGTAACCCTCTGGCATTGGCAGCACATTGTTATCACTCTCATAGGCATCGTAGTCGGCCCGCATGTCCGCGAAACGCTCAGGTTCTTCCAGTGCAAGGTCGCTGGACTCGCCGGGGTCTGTCTTGATATTAAATAGATGCCAGGCCTGATCCGCTCTGGCACTACGATTGAAGACGATCTTGTAGTCCCCCTTGAATAGCGCACGATTTCCACCTAGCTCATAGCCAATCGCCTCAGACTCTGGGTGAATGTCCGCGGCGTCACTGGCTAGATAATCGGAGAAATCTTTACCGATGATTTCCTCGACTGCTTTTCCCTTCCAGTCTCCCGCGTGCCTCTCGATTCCTGCAATACTTAATATAGTAGGAGTGAGGTCGGTGACGAATACGAACTCGTCCGACTTCTCGTCGCGCTTGTCTATGCCGGGCCCAGACATGACCAGCGGCACGCGCAGGCCTCCTTCGCTGGCATAAAACTTGTAGTAGGCGAGTGGGGATGCGGCGATAGTCGCGTTATTCGGTCCGATCGCATTGAACGAGCCGGGTTCACCCAGCGTAGCCAAATCAGAGTTATAGCCAACTCGATCGAACCAGTTGCCTAGCATTGACTGGCCATTGACGCCGATCAAGTTAGACCCCTCGGCCCCATTGTCCGATGTAAAGACGAAGAGCGTGTTGTCGAACTCGCCGATCTCCTTCAGATAGTTCATCAGCCTGCCAATATGCATGTCCATCGCATCCACCATGCCGGCATAGACTTCCATACGACGGGCGTGATGAATTCTCTGCTCGGCAGTCAGGCTATCCCACTCCAGCGTGCCGGGGGTTACGACGGCGGCGCTGGTCGCGGGTACTACGCCAGCTGCG
>CAXBLN010000281.1:0-3277 GCA_963976555.1 uncultured Gammaproteobacteria bacterium | reverse complement strand
CCAAAGCACGCGCATTATAGGGGCTTTATAGTGCCTAATCAACTACGTCTGGTTATCAATTGATATGGGAGAGGATGCCGTCCAGTTCATCTAGGGAGTTGTATTTTAGAATGAGTCGACCCTTACCCTTCGCGGTATGCTGGATCATCACCTTGGCGCCAAGTTTGTCTGCAAGGTTCTCTTCGAGGTTCTTAATATCGGGGTCAATGGCCTTACTGCTGCCAGTTGTGTTTGAGCCCGCCTCAGCTATCAACCGGCGAACCAGTGACTCGGTCTGACGCACAGAAAGTCCTTTACCGACAACGGTTCTAGCGGCTTCTGATTGCTGAATATCGGGAAGTGAAAGCAGAGCCCTGGCATGACCCATTTCCAGATCGCCATGCTCCAGCATGCGCCGAACATCGATAGTCAGGCCGATAAGGCGCATCAGGTTTGTCACCGTGGCTCTCGATTTTCCCACTGCGTCGGCGACTTGCTGCTGGGTCAGTTCAAATTCATCCTGCAGACGCTTTAGTGCCATCGCCTCTTCGATAGGATTCAGGTTTTCACGCTGAATGTTCTCGATCAGCGACATGGCAATGGCAGCCTCGTCGCCAACTGGCTTGATGATACAGGGAATAGTATCCAAACCGGCTATCTGAGTAGCTCTCCAGCGTCGCTCGCCAGCAATGATCTCGTATTTATCGGTGGATATGGGCCGCACGACAATAGGCTGCATCACGCCCTGAGCACGAATAGAACTGGCCAGCTCTTCCAGAGCCTCTTCATGCATATCGGTTCGAGGCTGGTACTTGCCTCTTTGTATGAGGTCGACGGGTATATTCTTGAGATCACCATCCTTCTCGACGGCGGCCTGCGGGGTACTGCGATCTTTTGGTTTGCCTAGCAAGCTCGCCATTGTTTCCGTGCTGCCTCTGGAAAGCAGAACATCTAGGCCTTTGCCAAGCTTCTTCTTGTCATTCATCTTACATATGGGCTCAAGTAAGCGGGCTTTTGTTCCCTGGGTTAAACAGTGTGTTGAACAAAATGTTAAACAACAGGTTAAATCGCAGCCCTGGCGGCTGCTTCGTCATTACGCCTCAATACTTCACCAGCTAGCGCTAGATAGGCTATCGCCCCTCGAGATTGCTTGTCGTATTTTAGGACGGGCTTGCCATAGCTCGGAGCCTCGGCCAAGCGAACATTTCTTGGCACAACGGTCCGATAGACAGTGTCACCGAAATAGCTAAGCAGCTGACCATTAACTTCCGAAGTCAGCTTGTTTCTCGGATCATACATCGTGCGTACGATACCTTCGATTTTCAGGTCCGGATTCAAGGTGTCTCTAATCGCATTGATGGTATCCATCAAGGCCGATAATCCCTCCAGTGCATAATATTCACACTGCATGGGTATTACTACACCATCGGCGGCAACCAATGCATTGATTGTGAGCATGTTGAGGGAAGGGGGACAATCGATGACGACATAGTCATATCTATCGCGAACAGCTTCGATTATTTGCCGCAGACGCAGCTCGCGATTCTCTTCACTAATTAACTCCACTTCGGCTGCAACTAAATCACCGTTTGCAGGTAGAAGATCGTATTCGGATGCTTCGGGGCGCAGAACGACCTCGTCGAAGCTGGCATGCAACATAAGCACATCATAGATCGAGTTTTCTATCGACGACTTGTCGATACCGCTCCCCATGGTGGCGTTACCCTGCGGATCCAGATCGATAAGCAACACACTTTTTCGTGTAAATTTTAGCGACGCAGCAAGATTAACCGAGGTAGTAGTTTTACCCACTCCGCCTTTCTGATTTGCTATTGCGAGAACTTTGCCCACTGTATTCTTCCCAACTTCTACTGCAATTTATTCGATCGATGTATTGGAAGCGCTTTAGTCAAAGCTTCCCTATCTTTTTGCGCATCACCTCAATGAGGTGTCGCTGTGATTCGCTGCCTGGAACATCTAACTTGATGCTTCTGCTAAGCTCGAATCCGGCCGGCAGTAGTGCTATTTCCGCTTCGGGGTACTGACCCTTCATCGCCAACAACTTGCACTCGTCTGAAAATATTGGCTCCAGCATCGTCAAAGCGTCTGCTAATGTGGAGAAAGCACGACACATCACCATATCAATTTGCTGCTTACTTTGATAGTGCTCTATTCGACAATTTTCGACAGAAATATTGCTTAATCCCAGCTGTAATTTTGCCTGAAACATGAACCGCGTTTTCTTGCCATTGGAGTCAATCAGCACGAATTTCTTGTCGGGATTCAAGATCGCCAGAGGCACTCCTGGAAGGCCGGCTCCGGCTCCAATATCCGCTATCAGGTTCCCATAGAGATATGGGTTTATAGATAGACTATCGAGTATATGGCGCGAGACCAGCGCTGCCGATTCGTTTCCACCGAGTAGGTTGTATGCCGAGTTCCATTTCTTGAGGAGATCGATGTAAGCGAGGAGTGTGTCAAGATTCTCTTCGCTGCAGTCCAGAGACAGAGCAGATATGCCGTGCTGCAATTCCTCTCGATTTGGGTGTGTCATCATGGGGTGGCTAACCAGCCTTACGAACGGCCGCCCGATGCTTCTTGAGGTAGATGAGCAACAAAGAAATAGCCGCGGGAGTGATACCGGGTATGCGGGAAGCACGACCAATGTTCTCCGGCTTCGCAGCTAGCAGCTTCTGTTTGAGCTCGTTGGACAAGCCCTGCATCTGCTGGTAGTCGAAGTCAGCTGGCAGAATTGTGTTTTCCTGCTTCTTCAGGCGTTCGATGTCTTCTTCCTGGCGATCAATATAGCCCTGATACTTGATCTGTATCTCTGCTTGTTGCGTGGCCTGCAGATCGACAGAGCTCAACTCCCCGTCAAAGGCCTCGCCCTTGTAAGCTGCTGTCAGGCTCGCATGCTCTACTCTTGGCCGGGCCAGTAGGTCAGCCAAGCTGTACTCGCGGGAAATGGGTTTCTCCAATAGCAGATTGATCCGCGCGGCCTTGTCGGTGTTGGGTTGAACCCATGTGCTGCGTAAGAATTTTAATTCTTCTTCGATTCTAACTTTCTTGGCGCTGTAAAATTCCCAGCGCTCTTCATCGACTAAACCCAGTGCTCGCCCATGCTCGGTCAGGCGTAGATCGGCATTGTCTTCGCGCAGAGTTAGCCTGTATTCCGCCCTGCTTGTAAACATGCGATAAGGCTCGTTCGTACCCAGTGTAATCAGGTCATCGATCAGAACGCCGATGTAAGCCTCGTCTCTTCTCGGACACCACGACTCTATACCACGAGCGTGAAGCC
>CAXBLN010000280.1:0-3299 GCA_963976555.1 uncultured Gammaproteobacteria bacterium | reverse complement strand
AAATCATCTTCGAGGTCGAATTCTGGATCGCTTGGTGCCAGATCTTTTATCTCAGATAACGGCGGCAAGTCCTGCAGACTCTTAAGGTTGAAGTAATCCAGAAACTGTTTCGTTGTAGCGAACATGGCTGGACGACCGGGCACGTCTCTATGACCTACCACGCGAATCCACTCTCTATCCAAAAGTGTTCTAATAATATTAGAGCTTACGCCCACTCCGCGAATCTCTTCGATATCTCCACGGGTAATTGGTTGCCTGTACGCGACCAAAGCCAAGGTCTCGAGCAGCGCTCTGGTATAACGTGGCGGACGTTCCTCCCAAAGCTTTGCGACCCACTCACTGAGCTCCTGTTTAACCTGAAACCTGAAACCTGAGGCAACTTCCATCAACTCGAAGCCACGGTCATCGCAGTCTTCGGCAATAGACTCCATTACAGATTTTAGTTCGTTGCGATCTGGTCTTTCGTCCTCGCTAAAAACTTGAATAATATTATCCAAAGTTAGCGGTCGGCCAGCCGCAAGCAGCAATCCTTCCACAATCATTTTTACTTTGTTATCGATGTCACTCATGCTGCTTTCATACCCATACTTCTACTATGGAGCCGAGGCTCCTCAACTTCTGGATTTCAAATGAATCGGGCCAAAAGCCTCCGATTGGACTATCTCTATCATGGAATCTTTCATTAACTCCATTATGGCCAAGAAGGTCACTACGACTCCAAGGCGCCCTTCTTCGCGAATAAGCAGCGATACCAGCGGCACGAATTTCTGATTCGATATGCGCACTAGTATTTCCGACATCTTCTCTCGTGTTGATAATGTCTCCATCTGCACGTGATGATGTTCAAAATTGTTCTCTCGTTTGAGAACGCTAGAGAGCGCGATAAGCACCTCCTTAAGATCCACAGTCGGATCCGCAGCCACCCGCTGTAGTTCCGGTAAAGCGGCCTCGGCGCGGTGAATGTCTCTATCCATTCGCGGCAATTCGTCGACGTCCTGCGCTGCTTGTTTGAAGCGTTCGTATTCCTGCAGGCGACGGATGAGCTGCATGCGCGGATCATCTTCCTCAGCTTCTTCCTCGGCCTGCCGCGGCAGCAGGATTCGCGACTTGATCTCAGCCAGCATCGCTGCCATAACCAGATACTCAGCCGCTAGCTCGAACTGCCAGGATTCCATCAGGTCGACATAATTCATGTATTGATCGGTAATATCGGCGACGTTGATATCCAGAATATTAATATTCTGTCGCTTGATGAGATAGAGCAAGAGATCGAGCGGGCCTTCGAAGGCCTCGAGAAATATTTCAAGCGCGTCGGGTGGGATGTAGAGGTCTTTAGGCACCTCTGTCATGGCCTCACCAGCCACAATAGCGAATGGCAGCTCGTGTTGCTCGGGAGCGTCGGGGTCATGCACTTCGGGGATTACGGGAACCCCCTGTAGCTCAGTGTTTTCCGGGTCTGCTTCAGTACCGATAATGGTCAATCTGCTGGTCTACTTTGAGTTCTTATAATAGGCCAAATTTTACCTCAAATAGGTAGCAATTGCTCACTCATAAGGCCTCTCGATTGCAAATCGGCTACCATCTGCCCAAGCCCATTGCCTCGCGCACATCTTGCAGAGTTTCCTTGGCCGCTTCTCTGGCGGTTTCACAACCCTCGGCGATGATAGATCTTACGAGATCCGGGTCCTTCTCGTACTGAGCTGCCTCTTTCTGTATCGGTTCCAGCTCCGCGATAATCGCGTCGCTCACCGGTTTCTTGCATTCGAGACAGCCGATCCCCGCGGTTGTGCAGCCCTTAACAACCCATTCCTTCGTTTCGGCACTCGAATAAGTCTGGTGTAACTGCCAGACAGGACACTTCTCAGGATTACCCGGGTCGGTCAGGCGAACTCGCGCCGGATCGGTGGGCATGGTGGAAATTTTCTTCTCAATGAGTTCGAGCGGTTCTCTCAGGGTAATCGTATTGTCATAGGACTTGGACATTTTCTGGCCATCGAGGCCTGGCATCTTTGCCGACTTGGTAAGCAGAGCCTGAGGCTCGGCTAGAATCATCTTGCCACCACCCTCGAGATAGCCAAACAAGCGCTCCGAATCGCCTAGGGAAATATTCTGCTGCTCTTTCAGGAGAGCCTTGGCCTTCTCCAACGCTTCATGATCGCCCTGCTCCTGATAGGCAGTACGCAAATTGCTGTATTGTTTAGCCGCCTTCTTGCCCATCTTCTTGATGGCTGCCTGAGCATTCTCTTCGAAGCCGAGCTCCTTCCCATATATATGATTGAATCTCCGCGCGGTTTCTCGAGTGAGCTCGACATGGGCGACCTGATCGGCTCCGACGGGAACATAGCCCGCACGATAGATTAGGATATCGGCAGCCTGTAGCAGTGGATAGCCTAGGAAGCCGTAGGTTGCCAAGTCCTTTTCTTGCAGTTTCTCTTGTTGATCTTTATAGCTAGGCACGCGTTCCAACCAGCCTAAAGGAGTGATCATCGAGAGCAGGAGATGTAACTCCGCATGCTCGGGTACGCGGGACTGCACAAACAGCGCTGCAGAGCCTGGATTCACACCAACAGCAAGCCAATCTATCACCATGTCGAGGACATTCTGTTCCAGCGTGGTAGAGTCTTCGTAGTGGGTTGTCAGAGCGTGCCAATCGGCTACAAAAAAGAAACACTCGTATTCGTGCTGTAGCTTCACCCAATTATTGAGCACACCGTGCATATGGCCAAGATGTAGACGACCCGTTGGGCGCATACCTGATAATACTCGCTGCTGTGAATCCACCTTGGACAACTCGATCTCCTTAGTTTTCTATTGCTATCTATTGAATTGGCTGAATAACCGGGGATTATAACCTGACTGCTATCGAAATGGCTCTGGATCGCCCTTGCCCACGCGAATGATTTCGGGAACGCCCTCCACGAGATCAACCATAGTCGTTGGCTCAATTCCGCAGGCACCGCCATCCACGATTAGGTCGACTAGCTTACCGATCTTCGACCTCATCTCATATGGGTCCAGCAAGCGCTCTTCCTCGTCCGGAAGGATCAGGCTGGTGCTCATAATCGGCTCGCCGATATTCGCGAGAATCGCCTGAGCGATAGCATTGTCTGGCACACGCAGGCCGATGGTTTTACGTTTTGGATGCATAAGTCGGCGCGGGACCTCAGGCGTAGCCTTGAGAATAAACGTATAGGGGCCGGGCGTGTAGGCCTTCAATATTCTGTAGGCGCTATTGTGTACCTGGGCATAACTGGCCAGTGATGACAAATCACTACATACCAGGGTGAAATTATGTTTGT
>CAXBLN010000279.1:0-3322 GCA_963976555.1 uncultured Gammaproteobacteria bacterium | reverse complement strand
CACGAAAGTGATATTGCCAACGTTATTGATACCGAAGATGCCCTCGCCTACTGCGTCGAGCAATAGCAACTTCTCCTTCGCCGCCATTGCTAACTTGTTATCGGTGTCTTGTTTCTCGAGCAGAAGTGCCTCCTCGCGGCTGATGCGCACTACTAGCTCTGCTTCGCGCTGCTCGAGTATTTCCTTGTCCTGGCTCAGTTTTAAGTCGAGTTCAATATTGCGCAGCCGCAATAGAATGGCGCGGTTCAGATAATTGCCGATTCGCGAGGCCATAAATGTCGAGAAGGCGAGGATGACCGCGAGGGCGCCAGCAATCTGCAGGTCCTGGCGCGTTCCCATATACAGACAGAACGCGATATGCATCGATACCGCGGGAATGGCGAAGCTCAGAAACAATTTTTGGTTCACCGACAAGACGATGGTCGCGTTCGCCAGCATCACGCAGAACCAGATGATAGTCGCGCCCTTGGGTGCGACGACAAGCTGCTGCGCGCTCACCGGCGCTAACCACCAGGTGCAGCCCCAGATAAGACCGGACATCACTACCATGGCAAGCAGAAACCTCTCCCGATATTCAACGTTCTGGGCGTCGGAAGAGATATTGATCTGTGACTTTCCGAGAAGATAGAAGCTAGCGCAGCTGGTGAAGAGCGCGCCGATCCAGAGATAGGTGCCGTTATGAATTGTCTCCGCGAAGACCAGGGAAAAAACGACGAGCATGCTGCCAGCTACCGCATCCACACCGAGAATCAGACGCAGCTGCCGAAATACGAGATCGATCTGTTCGCGGCGAACTACATCGCCGCTGGGATCTGTGCTGACTTGAGTATTAGAGAGTTGCAACTGGCTAGTCCTGAGTTTGTTCTCGATTCAGTGTCGATACGTCATTAGGGAGCATCTACTATGGGGCACGCGAGACCTAGCCTATCACGAAAATGCGGGGGTTAAAGTAGGAAAAAGGAGGAAAGGATGAAGGAAGTGCGGTATTTGCAGCTTCGTCCCGCGCTCGAGATTGAGCGCGGACTCGAAGAGCGATTAGGCCCCGATTAGCGGCGTTGCTGCGACTAATCTTGGGCCTAAACTGTCAGTTTTTTGTCGCCGAGCTATTTCCAGCGACTTGCGGGCTCGTTTGGATCCGACTTCAGGAAGCGAATCAGGTCAGCGTGAAACTGATCGGGAATCTCAATCTGTGGCGCGTGGCCTACATTGGGATAGAGCAAGATGGCTGAGTTCTGCAGCTCGTTCGCTACGTTGCGGGCTAGCTTGGGAAAATCATCTACCAGACCATCTTCTTCGCCACCGATTACCAGAGCCTTGGTTGCGATATGTTGCCAGTCATAGACAACAGGATCGTCATATAGCATCTGTCCCTGCAATCGACGTACCTGTGCCAGTCGATTCCATTCGCCGCTCATAGTCTGACCGAACTGGCGGCGGACAAATTCCAGATGCTCTGGTGGCCAGCGCAGAGGGAAATAATTCTGATGGCCGCGCAGGATTGACTGATAGGTGGTGGCTCCGCCTGCGACGAAGGGATCTCTCCAGGGACGACTTTGACGCTGATCAGTGAGGCCAATCTGATTGACCATGACCACGTGAGTCGTAATGTCTGGATACACCATGGCAAATCGACTTACCGTCATCCCGCCCATGGAGTGGCCTACGATCGCGACTTCATCGATTTCCAGCTCATCCAGCAGCGCCTTCATATTTGCTGCAACGAAGTTGAAGCTATAGGGAAGGATCGGCTTGGATGACTTGCCGTAGCCGATTCTATCGACTGCTATAACGCGGAAGCCCGCAGCGGATAGAGCCTTGAGAGTCGGTGTGTAGGCTTCCGAATAGAAATTCATGCCGTGTTGCCACAACACCGTCTGACCGTTTGCCCGTCCAGTGGGCGCCACGTCCATATAGGCCATGCGAATATCCTGCTGAAAGCGATTCAGTTCAAGGAAGTGCACGGGATAGGGGTAGGGAATCTCCTCGAAGTTAGCGGAAACGGCACCCCAATGCGCTGGTGCCTCTTTTGGAGGAACTTCTGGCCACTCGGACTGCCCGAGGGCGGCGCTCGCAGTAAGGCTGAGCAGTAAGGCGCTCAAAGTGAGGACTACGCGTTGCTTTAGATAGGACATATGTAGCTTACCTAGGTTGTTGAACAAAATTTTTGTTATGTGCTCATTCGTATCGAGCGACAGAGTATTTCAGATAACGCGGTAGGATTCAAAAGGAGTTGGCAGAGAATTGGCAATCTGTAGCGGTGTATTCCTGGCCAAAAGGAACGACCACCGATTCGAGCTCGCCCGAATCGGTGGCTACACGGGCTAGTCTTCCTTTATGCAGCGTGGGTCTGCGTTCTGCATATTGGCGATAGTTGCGCGGTCGATTGGCAGCGGGGCGCAGCCATGGCCTGTGCCACAGATGAGGTCCCACTCGGGGCGGGCTAGCATATGGCAACCGAAGCAGTTGCCGCCGAAGCGGTTCACTACTTCTGTAGTGCCACGCACTGCAATCTCGGAGCCCGCTTCAGAGACGTTGAGTTCGAAGAACTCCCAATCGTTTGTGCCTTCATTCCAGCCCGCCTCGTGTTTGATCATTACTTCGGTGGGAATCAACGAGACCAGGGAGCCGACAGGATAGTCGCCGCCTGTTTCCGAATTCGCCACGGCAACAGTCGCATCGACATCGCCCAGCAGGTTGTCAACGAAGAAGGCGCCTGTAGACGATCTGGTCATCTCGGTGAGGCACTTGAACAGGTCTTCGGTAACTTCTAACTGTTTTTCTTTGTCCTGTGAATTGCTTTGGCTGATAGCGGCGAGTGAGAAACAGAATAATAGAGCCATCTTAATGGGCTTCTGCGAACCGAGGAATTTCATGTCTTGCTCCTGAATGTTATCTAGCGAGTGTTCGAGAGGCATGGTATGGGCTAGAGTCTAATCTTGCAATGAGCAAAATCCGCCTAAGGGCTCATGCATTTGTCAGTCGGCTGTATTACTTCTAGACTATTAGCTTAGCCGCCCATATGCTCGAAAGAAGTTAGGCGTCAAATCCTATTGGAGAATGTTCATGTCAAAGTTAACCCTCTTGTCTCTTATCTTTTCGATGCTGCTAACGGCCCAGGCGCATGCGGAGGTCGACCCGGACGAGCTGTATGATCTGGTCGAGCATCACTATGCCGACAACGATGGTGTCAGCATTCACTACGTCAGTCTCGGCGAGGGGCCTCTGCTAATCTTCATCCATGGCTTCCCGAATCAATGGTATGACTGGCGCTATCAGATGGCGGCGCTGGCGGATGAATATCGCGTCGTAGCGATCTCTATCC
>CAXBLN010000278.1:0-3337 GCA_963976555.1 uncultured Gammaproteobacteria bacterium | reverse complement strand
ATTGGCGAAGAAGTACTGGCCACGACCATTCTTTTGGTCGTTGCGAAACTGTCCCTCGTAGCGGTCGCCATTCTTCAGAGTAAGTGTGCCCTGGCCCTGGAAGGAGTTATTGAGACACTGTCCTTCGTAGCGGTCGCCATCGGTCCAGCGATAGACGCCCGAGCCCGTTTCGCAGCTCCCCCTCAGCCAGCCGTTCTCGGCGGCCTGAACCAGATTGCCGAGTAGCAGGTTGGAGAGTAAACAGAGTGTAAGAAGAAGGCGTTGTTTCATCACTTTGGCTATTGTTAACAATTCCGGATGATCCGGATAAATGGGAGCCTGTCCAGACAGGCGCTGAAATTATTACGCTATCATAACCTGACTAGTGTTTCAGTCTATCGACTCGATCGCATTTTTCGAACAATCTAGCGCTGAGCGGCCTAATTAGCCGGGAAGCTATCGACGAAGAGGATGCGTTTCGCGATCTTCCACTCACTGCCCGATCTTTCCCAACTAATACGGTAGATCCCGGAGCTAGCCACCCGAGCTACTGGGTCTTCTGCGGTTTGATGGGTGATCAAGGCCATATTTTCTGTGACGGCAATTCGGTCAGAAAGTTCCAGAAAGACGAGATTCGAGAAGTGGTGCCGCGTCTGTCTATCGGCAAGTCTGCCGGTATGGGCATTCTCGGCATATTCCAGAATTGCTGCCTTGCCCTGAAGTCTGGAGCCTTCTATAAGAGATCCTGCTCGCCAACGCTCCATCACAGCATCCTCGATAAATAGCTCGACGAACGATTCGCTGCTCTTGGCATCCCAGCGATAGGGATATTGCGCGAGACTCTCGCCGATGGCTACTTTGTTTGCAAGTCGGGCGACCTCATCGGCGGCCTGCGCCGAGACGCTCATCAGGACGAGTAGGGTCGCGAGAAGAACGCGACGACAGCTTGGTTTTGATCTGAGCATTAGCTAGGCACCCCCTCTATAGGAGTGCCTAGATTAACAAATAGCCAGAATCTTGCACCTGCCATGTATTAGATTGAGCGAGTCGCGATAGCAGGCTGTATACGCGCGGCTCGAGTCGAAGGCCCTAGCACTGCCGCCTGTCCGATGAGGACGAGGATCACCATGCCTAGTGGCGTGTAATACCAGGACATGGTCGGCATCTCGAATAGGGAGGAGAGGGCGATGCTGAAGCCGATTGTGAAGGCGGCGCCTAGCGTAACTCCTACGCCGGAGATGAAGAAGTTCTCCAGCATGAAGTAACGAAGAATCTGGCCATGGGTAGCGCCTAGAGCGCGGCGTGTGCCGATCTGCTTGCGGCGGCGATTAATGCCGAAAACTGCGAGGCCCACAATGCCCATGGAGGTAATAAATACGAGCGTCACTATGACGACTGACAGGATCGTGGCCATGGCCGAATCGAGTCTATAGCTCTCCTCACGCGTTTCATCCATGGACATCAGTCCACGGATAATTCTGTTCGGATTGTTGGACGCGAGAATCTCCTCTGTTTCGACCATGAGTCGGTCTCGCTCTCCCGGCTCCGTGCGGATCAGATACGTCGAGTTACTGCTGATGAAGTTTAGCGGAACGATCATGGCATTCTCGACGAAGGAGCTGGTAGGCCAAGGCGTTTGTAGGGTCTCAACTATCCCCGATATTTGCACCGGGTGCTCGTCGTTATAGAAGATGCGGCCGGTAGCATTATAACCCTCCCCAGGGAATAGCGATTCGGCCAGAGCGAGACTGACTACCGCCTTCGTATAGGCCCTGCTATCACTCGATCTCTGGTAGAGCACGTCGCCGCTGCCGAAATTCTCTCCAGCTATCAGCTTAAGGTTCATGGTGTTCAGCGCGTGGTCGTCCGTAAAGTAGACTGCCGCGTTGGTAGCGGGGAGCGTGGGATCATTCTCCAGTCGCAAACCGTCTGAAGAGCCACTACCGCTGACCGGTATAGCGTTGGTCGGAGCCGCGTCGATAATGCCCGGCATGTTACGTAGCAATTCGAGATCGTCTTGCTCTGTAACTTCGGAATTGAATTGGTCACCAAATCCAGTGCTGCTTAGATAGAAGGTATTCGGTTCATCCAGTCCGCTTGGTCTTGCCATCGCCTTAGAGCGTTCATTAATGATGAATACGGCGTTGACCATAACCGTCATCGTGAATGCAATCTGCAGGGCGATTAGCACTACACCGAGTTTGTTGCGGGTAAGGGCGCGTAGTATAGGGCCTATTTCCATTTTCTAACTCCAGGTTCTTAGTGATGTTTCGCTATTGTGTCTTCAGATGGATGGCCGGATTGATATTGCAGGCACGCCAGATCGGGTAGAAACCGGCTGCTATGGTGGCGAATATCGCGAGCAATAGCGTGACTGCAACTACGGGTGGATTCAGCTGAATCCAGTCGGTCATCATCAAGTCTTCTCCGAGTATGACCTTGATGCCTTCCAGTCCAGCAGCCGCTACTGCCAAGCCGAGAATACCCCCGAGTAGACCGATGAAACCGGCCTCTATGACATGCTGCAAAAACAGAGAACCCTTGTGTGCGCCCAGCGCCTGGCGTACGCCAATCTCACCGGACTTGCCTAGAAATTTGGAGAGCAGTAGCCCGATCGTGTTAAGAAGGCAGACTGCCAGAAGCATCGCGGCGAGGGCCGAGAGTATCTTGGTCTCGTTGGGCAATACCTCTTCCTTCATCAGCCATTCCTCGACGTCGTATAGCGCATTGTTCATTGGCCGTGGAAGGCGACCGAACTCCTTCTGCTGCGCCGCATAGTTGTTCAGAAATTGTAGATAGTCTGCCTCCTCGTCGCTGTCGCGCAGCTCGACCCAGTATTGAATCCATACGCACTCGGAGTTGAGGAATCCTTCCATGCCGGGGTCTACTGCCTTCCAGCAGTTCGTGTTGCCATCGCGGGGAAACTCGAGCGGAATTATCAGGCTCCAGGGGATGAAGACTTCTTCACCACCATTGAAGGGGTTGTTGTTCACATCATAGAACTTGGGTACCGGAGACCAGTCGTCCAATACGCCGACTATCTGAAAGCTGCTGCCGTGCAGTCGCAGTGTTTCGCCGCTAGAGTCTTGGCCACCATAGAGACGCTCGTTCAGCTCCTTGCTGATAATCGCGACCTGCTGTTGGTTTCTATCGGCTGACTCATCCCAGGGATTGCCGTACAAGAAGGGTACGTTGAACATTGGGAAGAAATCGGCGGAGGCGCCGCGGCCGACAATGGAGAAGGGCCGAGCGTCGTCGCCGTCTGGCTCCAGTATGCCGCTAAATTTCGAGCTGGGTGTCTCTCGAAACGCGGCGTCCGCTTCGATCAGGGCGGTAGCGTCGAGATAGGTAAGCTGCG
>CAXBLN010000277.1:0-3367 GCA_963976555.1 uncultured Gammaproteobacteria bacterium | reverse complement strand
ATCCGATTTTTTCGATAGGCGTGTCATCGTTCGCCTCCGCGACAACAGTACTTCGATGCTTACACAGAACCCCGACGGCAAATAAATACCGCGATTATTCTAACCACCGGCTAAGACGCAGTCGGAATTTTGGAGTTACGAAAATGAAAGACCTCAGATTGGTAATTGGAAACAAAAACTATTCTTCTTGGTCCATGTGTCCCTGGCTCGTACTTAAGATGTTCGACGTGGACTTCGAGGAGATACAAATTTCGCTATATCAGGATAATACTGCGGAGAAATTGGGCCCCTACTCGCCCTCTCTGAAAGTGCCCGTACTGCTGCACCGAGAAATAACCGTCTGGGATTCTCTGGCTATCTGTGAGTATATTTCTGAGCAGTTTCTCGGCGGTTCAGCGTGGCCCGCGAGTCCTAAGCGGCGCGCAAGTGCGCGTTCGGTTAGCGCCGAGGTCCATTCTGAATTTCCACACCTGAAGCAGGAGTGGCCACTTAACTGCAAGGCATCATATAAGTTAAAGCCCTCCGTAGAATTGCTCGACGAGATCGCCAGGATAGACGCGATCTGGAGTTGCTGTCGTCGAAAATTCGGAGAGAATGGTAACTATCTCTATGGCCGATTCTCGATCGCGGATTGTATGTTCGCACCAGTCGCCGCCTGCTTCGACATCTATGGAGCCGATCTCAGCGAGGAAGCACATACTTACATGCAGACTCTGTTGGATAATCCCTTCGTGCAGAAGTGGTTAACTTTGGGTCGCAGAGAGCAGGAGCCTATGAAGGTCGCCTATGCCAGTACTGCCTAGCAGTCGCGAACCTCAACGCTAGGAAATACAGAATAAGGGCTGCCACAGGCCCTTATCTTACGCTCAGGCAATTTTGTCTAATGCCTCTAATAATGCCGCTGTGACTGTCGATAAAGAGGTATAAGGAAATTTTGCCAGGGTATTTAGTTGTCTGCCACCGAAGTCATTCAGTTCTGGTTCGAGGAGATCGAGCCCAAACAACGATTCGTCAAGGATCTCGAATTCGATGAACTCATTCGAGATCGATTTGGAGAAACCTACGAACGCGCCACTGAGGGGCTGCTTTACGCCTGGCGCGAACATCCTCTTGATGCCCTCGCTGAAGTCATAGTGTTAGATCAATTTTCTCGGAATATGTTTCGCGATTCGCCGAAAGCATTCGCTACGGATACGCTCGCACTGGTGTTAGCGCAGGAAGCGATTCGAAGAAAATTTGATAAAGAATTAGATAAAGGAAAGCGTGCGTTTCTCTACATGCCTTTCATGCATAGTGAATCCAGAGAGATTCACGATATCGCCATGTTTCTTTTCGATCAGCCTGGATTAGAAGACAACTTCAACTTTGAGGTAAAACACAAAGAGATTATCGACCGCTTCGGCCGCTATCCACACCGTAACGAGATACTGGGAAGAGAGTCGACCGCTGAGGAGCTGGAATTTCTTTCCCAACCCGGCTCGTCATTCTAAGACTAAGGCCTACCTCGCCGGTAGCACATCCCTTAATTTGTCCGCCATATTCAAGATCGCCTGCTCGGTCGTATCCCAATCCATGCAGGCATCTGTAACTGAAACTCCATACTTCAATTCGCTCAAATCTTCTGGAATGGATTGATTGCCATGATTGATATTGCTCTCCAGCATGACACCAATAATGGACTTGTTGCCTTCGAGAATCTGATGGCTAATGTCTTTTAGTACAAGAGGCTGAACATCGGGATCTTTACTAGAATTGGCGTGGCTGCAATCGATCATGATATTGCTGCTGACACCCCCGTCTTGAAGGGCCTTCTCACATTGAGCCACGTGAACGGTGTCGTAGTTCGGTCCCTGTCCTCCGCCGCGCAAGACAACATGCGCATAGCGATTGCCCTTGGTAGTGACAACGGAGACCTGTCCCTCAGCATTAATGCCTAAGAACCTGTGAGGGCTAGAGACAGATTGCATGGCGTTGACGGCAACAGTTAATCCGCCATCGGTTCCGTTCTTAAAGCCCACCGCCGAAGAAAGTCCCGAAGACATCTCGCGATGAGTCTGAGATTCAGTCGTACGTGCACCGATGGCAGACCAGGCGATAACGTCTTGCATGTATTGAGGAGAGATCGGATCCAGCGCTTCAGTCGAAGTCGGTAAACCGAGTTCGACAATATCCAGTAGCAGCTTTCTTCCCTTACGCAGTCCGTCTTCAATTTTGAATGAATCGTCGAGATAGGGGTCGTTGATCAGCCCCTTCCAACCAATCGATGTTCTCGGCTTCTCGAAATAGACGCGCATTACTATATATAATGTGTCCTGCACTTTATCGGCGAGCTGCTTAAGCCGCTTCGCATAGTCCAGCGCTGCTTCAGTGTCGTGAATGGAGCAGGGGCCGACAACCACAAATAGCCGTGGATCTTCTCGATCCAGTATTGAGAAGATTGTGTTGCGCGCTAGCTGCACCGATTCCAATGCCACGCCTTCCAGCGGTAACTCTGACTTGAGTTGGGCAGGAGTAATGAGCGCTTCGTTCGAGCCGATATTTAGATTGTCAGTGCCTGCCGACATAATAGTTCTCGATTGCCAAAAAAAGGGTCGGCAATGATACCAAATACCAGTAAGCTGACAACCGCTAAATAACTAAAAAATAACCAGATTTTTGTAGGGAAGGGTCAATGTGAACATAAGTCAGAACTTCGATGCAGGTAATATAGAAGTAGTGAGTTGCGATGACGCCACCAATATCCAATTGAACATTAGGACAGATAAAGATTCTCAATTCTATCAATGGTTCTATTTTCGACTCAGCGGTGCAAAGGGTACACCCTGTACATTTAATATCCTCAATGCAGGCGGAGCGGCTTATCCTCCGGGGTTTGAGAACTATCGCATCTGTTACTCCTATGATCGCAAGAATTGGCTGCGACATCCGACCTCACTGAACGCTGGTGTTCTAACTGTCGAATTCCAGCCGAGATATGACGCCGTGTACTTCGCCTATTTTGCACCTTACTCCATGGAGCGTCATGCCGACCTGGTTGCGAAGAGTCTGCTTTCTTCTCGGTGCTCCCATCAGGTAGTGGGCCAGACTCTGGACGGCCAAGACATCGACCTACTTAAATTCTCATTGAACGAAGGGGACTCGCCAAAGAAGAATTGTTGGATCATTGCGCGACAGCATCCCGGTGAGTCGATGGCCGAGTGGTGGATGGAGGGCTGTATTGAACGCCTTCTGGACGAGAGCAACAGCACTAGCCAGAAACTATTGAATCAGTGCAATGTTTTTCTGGTACCGAACATGAACCCGGATGGGAGCAAGCGAGGGCACCTGCGTACGAATGCAGTAGGCAGAAATTTAAATCGTGAATGGG
>CAXBLN010000276.1:0-3417 GCA_963976555.1 uncultured Gammaproteobacteria bacterium | reverse complement strand
GGGATTCTAACTTCCTGTCCTCGAAGCCGATGGTGTCCGCCAACGGATGTCCCACACACTTCACCGCAACGCCGTGCCTTTCATAGACTGCAGTCTCGAATGGAAAAAGCGTCAGCATCAAGTCTACCGAGCGCATTACTCTATAGATCCTTTTCTCTCTATAGGCCCAGAGACTTGGGCTGACGTAGTGCACCGTCTTTATATTGTCCTGCTTCAGCTCACCTTCCAGGCGCAGATTGAAGTCGGGGTTGTCTATTCCGATAAAGACCAACGGCCTGCGCTGATTGAAATACTCTCGAAGACGCTTCTTTAGTGCAAACAGCTCGGGCAATCTACCCAATGGCTCGACGAACCCCATGACCGAGAGCCTGTCCATTTCGGCAAGGGAATTAAAACCCAGGGAAATCATGTCTGGGCCGCCAATGCCGGCAAATTCAGCATCGGGGTATTTCTTACGCAGGGCAGAAATTAAGCCCGCACCCAGAATATCTCCGGATTTTTCTCCAGCAACGATTCCGATTAGAGGGGCTTGGCTCATAGTTTGCCATGTAGTGATTGAAGGCCTGCACTAGTCACGGGCCGTGAGTCGGATTCGCAGTCGTGTCGAATCTTCTAGCGGTGTATACCCTTCGTAGAGCCTTCTAACGATGCTATGAGAACCTGAACTGCATCGCAAACATCAGGCATCGCTTTCAATTCTTCGACAGCCTCGATCAAGCCCAGGCCGCGCATAAAAATGATTTTGTATGCCGAGCGCAGTCGTTTTATCGTCGCCTTATCGAAACCGCGTCGTTCCAAGCCGATAGTATTGATAGCCCTCACCTTCGCGGGCTGCCCGGCTACAATCATATACGCGGGCACATCGTGATCGATATGGGTCACGCCGCCAACCATCGCGTGGGCACCAATCTTTATGAATTGATTTACTCCAGCGTAACCACCAAGGATGGCCCAGTCATCGACTTCTACGTGGCCGGAAATACCGACGTTGTTAGCAAAGATAGTATTGTTACCAACCATGCAATCGTGAGCTATGTGCACATAGGGCATGAGGAGATTGTCGTTTCCGACCCGAGTAAGACCGCCGCCGAAGCCAGTACCACGATGCAGATTAGAGCCTTCGCGCAGGACGTTGCCGTCGCCGATCTCCAACCACGTCTCCTCTCCTTTAAATTTCTTGTCTGCCGGGTCTTCCCCTACAGAGCTAAACTGAAAGATACGGTTATTTTTGCCGATCTTCGTGTTCGCGCGAATCATCACGTGCGAGTCGATTACAGTCCCGGAACCGATCTGGACGTTAGGCCCTATGATCGTCCACGGGCCGATCGTTACATCTGAATCTATTTCAGCTTTAGGATCTATCCTGGCGCCGGAATCAATCGACATCAACCTTCCTCTCTGCACACATGATGGTCATCGACCCAACTAATGCTTCGCAAACAGAGGCGCGGCAGGCAAACTTATAGATGCCACGTTTATTGGTAACGATCTCGGCCTCTAGAGTGAGACAGTCGCCAGGCACTACTGGCCTGCGCAGGCGCACGTCATCTGCACCGACGAAATAATAGAGATAACCGTCTTTCGGTTTCTTTTCCTGGCTCTTGAAGCCGAGAACGCCAGCAGCTTGCGCTAAGGCCTCGATAATCAACACGCCAGGCATGATTGGCTGGCTTGGAAAGTGGCCATTGAAAAATGGTTCATTCACTGTAACGTTCTTATAAGCCACGATAGATTTACCTAATTCCATTTCGACTACTCTATCCACTAAAAGGAAGGGATATCGCTGGGGCAGGTATTCTTTAATTTCTTCGACGGTCATTATCATGTGTGGCTCTCTAGTCTCCCTGCACAGCTGTAGATAGGTGTGCGATAGGATTGCGTGTATTTGTTCGTGTTATCTATCTAGTTCTTATCGGTAGAATTCTCAATTTCTTTCAGTCTCTTGGCGATACTGTCCAATTGCTGGAAGCGGATAGCGTTGCGTTTCCATTCTGCTGTCTTCGCCTGAATCGTGCCCGTTGAGTACATTCCAGCGTCCGTGATTGACTGACTCACGAGCGACATGGCGCTCACCTGAACTTTATCCGCTATGCTGATGTGGCCGACGGCGCCTGACCCGCCACCCATAATGCAGTACTTGCCGATCGTCACGCTGCCGGCGATGGCAACGCAGCCACAGATAATGGTGTGCTCACCGATCTTACAGTTATGCGCGATCTGCACCTGATTGTCTATTTTCACCCCATTGCCAATCTCAGTGTCTTCGAGGGCTCCCCTGTCTATCGTTGTGCCTGCGCCAATCTCTACATCGTCGCCAATAACAACGCCTCCCAGCTGATGAATCTTAATAGACTTAGCTCCGTCGAACGCGAAACCAAAACCATCCGCGCCTATAACGGATCCTGAATGTACCTCCACATTCTTACCAAGCGTAACGGCATGGTATAGGGTTACATTGTTATGAAGCTGGCAGCCATCACCCAGAATTGAACCTTGCCCAATAGAGCAGCCCGCACCAATAACAACATCGTTACCTAAACTTACGCCCGCATCCACCACAGCGTTCGCAGCGATGCTGACGTTCTTGCCGAGTACAACAGAGGGGTCTATACAAGCGGATGCATGAATTCCAGGTGCCTGCTGCGGCGCATTATCGAATATCTGGGTTGCCTTGGCGAAGGCAACATAGGGCAAACTTGTCACCAGTTTGTTTCCCGGACAGCTCTCTAAAAATTTTTCATCGATGAGAATTGCAGACGCCTTACTGTTTTTCAGTTGGTCTGCATAGGAAGGGTTGCTGAGGAAGCTCAACTGGCCAGCCTCGGCGTTCTTAAGAGTGGCCAGGCCAGTAATTTCACACTGGCCATCGCCGACTAATTTGGCGTCTAGCAATTTCGCCAGCTGCGCCAATGTGTAGCTAGTATTATGTGTCACCTGACACTAACCTGATAGAGATTCTTCCTCTACTGTCCGGACTGCGCATTCTCGTTAAGCTTCGCAGTAACCTTAGCAGTTATATCTAATACCGGTGCAAAATAAGGAGCGGTATCTGAGTTAAGAATCAGATCGTAGCCACCTTCGGCAACTACGTCAGTTACTGCTGCAGCAAGATCGGCTTGCATGCTTTCCAGGAACTGCTGGTTCCTTTCCTGCAGCGCTGCCTGCACGCGCTCTTGTATCAGTTGCAGTTGCACCTGGAGATCCTGGGCGTTCGAGTTCATGCGACGGATCTCATCCTCACTCATTACCGCTTCGTTCTGTTGAAACTCTTCGCGCAGCGCATTGAGCTGATCGGTCAGGCTCTGAGCTCGCTCTTCATCCGAGCTGAACTCCTGCTCCAGCTCCTGCTGAACGACACGAGCTGCATCGGAATTAAATAACGCCTGTAACGCATTCAGCACACCTATCTTCGTGTCC
>CAXBLN010000275.1:0-3441 GCA_963976555.1 uncultured Gammaproteobacteria bacterium | reverse complement strand
ATTCCTGTCCAGAAGTCTATTACGTGAAACAGGCCATGCAAGAAGCTGGCGTGGGCTTTCTATTAGACGTGCACGGTGATGAGTCACTGCCCTACTGTTTTATCGCGGGTACGGAAGGACTGGCAGACTGGGATGGGCCGAAGCAGGCACGACTGGATTTCTATAAGAACAAACTCGCGCAACTGAATGCGGATTTTCAGACAGAAAAGGGCTATCCGGCCAAGACTCCCGGAACCGCAAACCTTACCATGAGCACAGCACAGACTGCGCAGAACCATGGTTGTCTTGCCCTGACCCTTGAGATGCCTTTTAAGGATACGACTGCGACACCGGATGAAAGGTATGGATGGTCTGGCGAGCGCAGCAAGAAGCTTGCTCATTCCTGTTTGGAAACGCTATCCATCTATTTGGACAGCGGACTAGATTAGAGCCAGCGAGAGGTGATCGATCAAGAATCGCCGGAAATTCGGGTAGTACGGTCACTCTATTCGTCTTTCATATCTTTCCAGACTGAAACGATACGCCCTGACAAGAATCGTGATTGTTTGTTTTTACTTAATTATTCTCAGGAATTGCGCGATAGGATTTAGCTTGCCGTTGACCCTAGATTTCATCGATTCATCTGTAACTGCATGCCGGTAATAAACGTCTAATGGGGCAATAAGGTCAACTGTCGCAAATGCAGGGGTTTAGTTTGTCACTTTTGGTTACAAAAGTGTAGAATGCCGTCTAATTTCAAGACCACCATCCGAAACCCTTATTTAACTAGCGTTTAACAAGCTCTTCAGACATTTGAACATCACTCTATTTAGTACTTGGAAGGTCATAGATTATGAGAAAACCAGCGAAGTATATTGGAATTCTAGTGTTGAGCTGCATCTCCAGCTCATTCAGCTACGGAGACGACCTGCTCTCTATTCTGCAACTCGCACTAGATAATGACCCTACGCTGCGGCAGGCCGAAGCTAGCTATCGCGAGAATCGGGAAGCCATGGTTCAGAGCCGCTCGGCGCTACTACCTACCGCGCAACTTAGCGCATCGACAACTCGTTTGACGAGTGGCCCGACTGATTCGAGCTATCTCAGCTTTACAGATCCAGTCACTGGAGTCACGAGCACAAGACGAATCGATGACCACAGCTTCAGACCGGGCATCAACAATCATGGCTGGACCATGGGTCTTAACCAGAGCGTTGTAAACCTGGCCAACTGGTACAACTTCCAAAGCGCCAGGGCCCGCGACAAGGCGGCTGCCGTAAACCTGGCGGCACAAGAGCAGGACCTGATTATGCGTGTTGCCGCCGCCTACTTCGACGTGCTGCGCGCCATCGATACGGTAGATACGAATGTGCAAGAAGAGGAAGCCGCGCTTCGCTCTTTGGAACAGACCAGACAACGGGAAGAAGTTGGCCTGGTTGCAATTACCGATGTATTCGACAGCCAAGCCGCCTATGACCTGGCACAGAACACAACGATACTGCAGCGAGATATTCTGCAGTCGCGCTACGAGGCTTTGGAAGCTATTACCGGACAATCACACCCCTCAATAGAAGTATTACGCGAAGACTTTCCCATCGTACAAGTCGACGGTGAGTTAAGTGAGTGGGAATACGAGGCAGAAAATAACAGCCTCGCTATCGCTGCTGCTGAGTACAATCTGGAGGCTTCGCAGAAAAATTTGAAGGCCAGAAAATCCGATCATCTCCCTACAATCAGTTTTAGCGGTGGTTATAATCACAACGTGACTGCCCCCATCGTCAACCAGGGTGTTCAGATTGGCGGCGGTGCTTTCGATCGCACCTCCATGGCGCTGAACCTTACGATACCTATCTATTCCGGTGGTGCAATTAGCTCTAGAAAAAGAGCCGCCGAATACAATGTAATCTCCGCACAGGAATCTCTCAATTTTACGGAACGGCAACTGACGCAGAATATTCGCAATGCCTATCGTCGTGTTAACACCGATGCTCTGGTTATTGCTCAGCGACAACAATCGATCACGTCCGCACAGAGTGCCCTGGATGCGACTGAACTCGGTGCTGAGGTGGGAACGCGAAATATAGTAGAAGTATTGCGCGCTAGAGAAAATCTTTACCGTGCTCTTCGCCAGTATGCCGATGCGCGCTATAACTATGTTGTTGATAGTCTCACTCTGCGCCAGGTTGCTGGAATTCTAACGCCTCAAGACATTATCGATCTGAACGAATGGCTGCAGCTGTAGGCAGCCTTCGACCAAGGGCAGCCATCGTCAGTAGTTCTGTCTACTCGGTGCCTGTCCTGTCACTGCCTTGCGACTTACTCTTCTCCAATTAGGCCACTCAATACCTCCCCGATATCCCTTAGCTAAGACAATCAGTTAGAATAGCTCGCCAAGTCATTGAGGTGAGGTTAAGTGAGAAAGTTGCAGAGTAAACTACCAAATGTAGGAACCACTATCTTCACCGTCATGTCGAAGATGGCGCAGGACTATGGTGCGATCAACCTATCCCAGGGGTTTCCGGACTTCGATTGCCCGCAGAGATTGCGAGAGCTGGTCGCATTACATCTGAACGATCGCAAGAACCAGTACCCTCCGATGGCTGGCATACTTCCCCTCCGTCAGCAGATCGCCAACAAGGTAGCTCAATACTACGGCTGCGATGCCGACCCGGAGACCGAAGTCACCGTGACCTCAG
Source organism: uncultured Gammaproteobacteria bacterium (assembly GCA_963976555.1). Classification (GTDB taxonomy): domain Bacteria; phylum Pseudomonadota; class Gammaproteobacteria; order Pseudomonadales; family Pseudohongiellaceae; genus UBA9145. The sequence continues at coordinate 766 of CAXBLN010000275.1, read as the reverse complement.
GTGCAACCGAAGCCCTGTTCGACGCAGTCCAGGCTGTCGTAGCAGTCGGCGATGAAGTCATCGTCTTCGACCCAGCATACGATTCCTACGAGCCGGCCGTGCAGATTGCCGGCGGCAAGACTATTCACGTTCCACTCTCCCTCCCAGACTATTGCATGGACTGGAACCGCTTGGAGCGCGCGATCAATTCTCGTACTCGACTCATCATTATTAACTCACCGCACAATCCCTGCGGCAGCATTCTGACCAAGACAGACCACGATAAGCTGGCCGACCTTATTCGCAATCACGACATCCTCGTCCTCTCCGACGAAGTTTATGAACACATGGTCTATGACGGCATGAAACACAAGAGCGAAGAGCTTTGTCGTCTCTTCCTTCGGTAAGACCTATCACGCCACGGGATGGAAGCTGGCCTACTGTGTAGCTCCGCCGGCGCTGACGTCGGAGTTTCGAAAAATTCACCAGTTCGTCACCTTTACTACGTCCAGCTTCGTGCAATACGCCATCGCCGACTTCATGGAGGAGTGTCCAGAACATACTCGAGAACTCCCCGGTTTCTATGAACAGAAGCGAGACACGTTTTGCGAACTGATCGCGCCCTCGCGATTTCAGTTCGAGCCTTCGAAGGGCACCTACTTTCAACTGGTAGACTACAGCGAGATAAGCGAACTCGGCGATGTCGAATTCGCCAATTATCTTACGCAGGAAAAGGGCGTGGCCGCGATCCCGCTAGCGCCCTTCTACGACGATCCGCCGACGACGA
>CAXBLN010000274.1:0-3455 GCA_963976555.1 uncultured Gammaproteobacteria bacterium | reverse complement strand
GGACCTGCTGAGCGCAGCCCGCGACCATTTCCTGAAGAGAGACTTCAAGGCAGTCTCCCTGCGTGAAATCGCGAGTAGTGCAGGCGTTAATGGCGCCATGGTGAATTACTATTTTGGTGGAAAGAAGGGCCTTTACCTGGCGATGGTAGATGAGGTGTTTGCTTCTTTGGAAGAGCAAATGAAGGAGTTGGATGACAATGCCGAATACTCGGTCGCCGACTTCAGCCGCAGCTATTCTACGCTGCTTGCAAAAAATCCCTGGTGGCCCAATTTTTTCGTGCGCGAAATATTGTTCAGCGAAGGTGAGACTAGAGAGGAAGTGATGCAGCGCGTCAGCGGGCTGATTGCACCAAAATTGCTGCAGTCGATACACAAAGAGATAGATGGCGGGCACTACCGGAAAGAGTTGACGCCGGAGCTTACGATTCTGTCTCTCATGGGGATGACAATCTTTCCCTTTCTTGCCGCACCGCTAGTGGAGCGAATTCTCGGAGTTCCTATCGACGAGGACATGGCGACGAATATCGCGTCACACAACGTGGACATATTCATGCACGGAGTATTGGCACCGGGCCAAATCACTGGGGGAGGTTCTGCACAATGATTAGACTAAGGCTGCTCGCAATCCCGATACTAGCCATACTCGCTGCCTGCGAAGAATTACCCATGCAGGCGCTTGGGCAATTGGAGTCTGACCGCATCGAATTGGTTGCGGAATTCTCGGAGCTGATCACATCGATAGATGTGACAGAGGGCGATGTTCTGGATGTAGGTGCGATCGTCATGCGCCAGGACAGCGCCCGCATAGACATTCGAATCGAGGAGTCGAAAGCAAATATTAGACGAATCGAGGCGATACTCGCCGAACAGCTTAGCGGGCCACGTGCGGAAACCATTGATGCGGCTAGAGCAAATCTCAGCGCGGCTCAGATCGAACGGAGTTACCGTGAGAATGAATTAAACCGACTCGCCGGGCTGCGCGAGCGGAGTTTGACCTCGGCCGAGTCCGTCGACTCTGCGCAGAACCTCCTGAATGCAGCAGTGGCCAGGACCGAGTTAGTCAGCGCACAGCTTGCCGAGTTAGAGGCAGGAACGCGGCAGGAACAGATAGATCAAACTAACGGCCAACTAGAGCAGGCTCGAGCGCAGCTGGCCAGCCTACAGCTAGATAAGCGACGGCTTACCATAATATCTACTACTGGGGGAATAGTAGATTCTCTGCCCTTCGAGTTGGGCGAGCGGCCGCGACAGGGTGATGTTGTCGCCGTGCTCCTCAGTGGCGACCAGCCCTATGCGCGTCTCTACATCCCAGAGCCAATGCGCGTACAGATTAGAGTGGGCTCGCAGCTGCAGATTGCAGTGGATGGGTTGCCAGGCACATTGACTGGAACAGTGCGGCGCGTAGCTTCCGAAGCATCCTTCACTCCCTATTTCTCATTGAACGAGAGAGACCGGTCTCGACTGAGCTATGTCGCGGAGGTTGCCCTGCCGAATATGCAAGAGCGGCTACCGGACGGCGTACCCGTGCAGGCAATATTCTAGGCAGCGAACCCCTATGCAGCAGAAGCAGATAGCCATAACAGCGAGCGGACTAACCATGAGGTTTGGATCGCTCGTGGCCGTGGACAACGTTGACCTGGAGATTACCAAGGGTTCAATCTATGGCTTCCTCGGTCCCAACGGCTCCGGCAAATCAACCACAATAAGGATGTTATGTGGATTGCTTACGCCGACTTCCGGGACTGCAACTGTTATGGGCATGGATACGCGCAAGGAATCGGAGTCTCTGAAACAGCGCATCGGCTACATGACTCAGCGCTTCTCTCTCTATGAGGACTTAACGGTTAGAGAGAACCTGCAGTTTATTGGCGAGATTTACGCAGTAGCACGTAAGGAACGTAAGCAGCGAGTGGACGAACTACTCGAAGTCTTCAGCCTTGGCGATAGGGCCAAACAGCGCGCGGGGACCCTCAGCGGAGGGCAGAGACAGCGCCTCGCCCTGGCCGCGGCTACGCTGCATAAGCCGGAGATTCTATTTTTGGATGAGCCGACTAGCGCGGTCGACCCGCAGAATCGCCGCGATTTCTGGGAGACGCTGTTCGAGCTGGCAGAGCAGGGAACGACGGTACTAGTTTCTACGCACTACATGGACGAGGCCGCTCGCTGCCACAGCCTCGCGATTCTGGATGAAGGAGTGAAGGTAGCAGACGGCTCGCCTCGGCAGCTAGGCGAATCGATCGCCTTCCATGTTGTTGAGATAGAAGCCGAAGACCCCAATCGGGCTCGCCTGAGCCTGCTCAATAGCGAAAACATTACGAGCATCACCCAGCTCGGCATCAAGTTGCGGGTCATGATTCCAAAGACCATTAGCGACCCCCTGCAACTGGTGAATGCGAAGCTGGCAGAAACTAATCTCAAAGCTAAAACCGAGCAGGTATTTCCAGATCTCGAAGATATCTTTGTAGCCGTCACGCAGCAGCGACGGGAGGAAATCGAATCATGAAATCCTTCATCCGAATCTTCGCCATCATGCACAAAGAATTTCTGCAGATGAGCAGAGACCGACTTACCTTCGGCATGATCGTGGGAATTCCACTTATTCAGTTGCTGATGTTCGGCTATGCGATCAATACCGATGTGCGTAACTTGTCCGCCGCCTATGTCGACGAAGCAGAGACTCATCTTTCGCGGCAGTTTGTAGCAAACCTTAATGCATCTCAGGTTATCCAGATGAAACAGCGCGTCGCGAATGTTTTCGAGCTGGAGCGGCTACTGGATGCGGGCGAGATATCCATCGGCATCGCGATACCCGACGACTTCGACCGCCGGGTGTTGCAGCGCGATCGTCAGGCCGCACAAATTCTCGTCGATGGTGCCGATCCCATAATCCTCGGCGTGGCTCAGCAACTCGCGGGTCTACCGGTAAGGTTTGATTCGCAGGAGACGCGGCCGACACAGGCGCCGTTAATGGAAGTGCGAAACTATTACAACCCGGAACGGCGTTCGGCGGTGAATATTGTGCCGGGCCTGGTGGGTGTGATCCTGACAATGACCATGGTGTTGTTTACAGCAGTGGCAATCGTGCGCGAGAAGGAGCGAGGCAATCTCGAGCTATTGATCAATACGCCAATCAAGACGCCAGAACTGATGCTAGGCAAGATATTCCCCTACATCCTGATTGGATTGATCCAACTGGCGCTTATCTTAAGTTTGGGTTGGTATTTCTTTCAGGTTCCTATTCGTGGCAGCCTTATCCATGTGCTCGCGGCAGCAATGGTGTTCATTGCCGCAAACCTATCGCTGGGGCTTTTAGTATCGACCGTGGCGAGCACGCAGTTTCAGGCGATGCAGATGACGTTCTTCTTCTTCCTGCCCTCGATACTCATCTCTGGGTTCATGTTCCCCTTCGACGGCATGCCCGCCGTGGCACAGAATATCGCGGAGCTGCTCCCGCT
>CAXBLN010000273.1:0-3479 GCA_963976555.1 uncultured Gammaproteobacteria bacterium | reverse complement strand
AATCCAGCCACAGCGGAAATCGAATGGGAATTCCCTATCATGCCCCGCTCCTCAGCCGGCATCACCACCACGGCTGGAGGCATCGTCTTCACAGGCAGCGCCGACGGCTATTTCTTCGCACTTGATGCGGCTACCGGCGAAGAGCTCTGGCATATTTCTCTAGGGGCTCGAGTCCATGCAGCTCCGATGACGTTTGCCATAGATGGAAAGCAATTTGTCACCATCGCTTCGGGCAATGTAGTGTACACATTCGGCCTAAAAGACGAATAGCGACGGTTGCCAACGCGCAGCTGCACCAATAGCAATTTTAGCTAGAGGAATCATCTCATAAATGCATACCTTCGCCGACCCCCTTAAATATGCTGCTCGAATGGCGGCCACCAAGATCGCAGTCGTAGACGGTGCTGAATCGATTAGCTATGCGCAACTGTTGCAACGCTGCGAGCTACTGGCCGGCGGCCTGCTGGCACTGGGCTTGAGCAAAGGCGATAGAGTAGCCATCCTTGCCAATAATGGTCAGCGCTATATTGAAGCTTATATGGGCATCCCTGCTGCGGGTTTGGTGGTAGTACCACTCAATACCCGCCATTCGATGAGCGAGCTGCAATACGCACTGGAAGATTCTCAAACCAAGGTATTGATAACTGACCGCGATCCCGGCGCATTAGCGCAAAGTGTCGAACATGTTGTTTCGATTCCGGCTGCTTATGAATCGATGCTTTCTGGAGCAACTGAACAGGAGCTCGGTATTGGCGTTCAGGAGAGCGATCTAGCAGGCCTGTTCTATACTGGGGGCACTACTGGAAAGTCGAAAGGCGTAATGCTCAGCCATCGCAATCTAATCGCGAATGCATTTCATTATCTTGCCGCCGTCCCCCAGAATCAAGACGACGTAATGTTGGTTATGGCACCCCTGTTTCATGCGGCCGGATCCAACGGCGTTATCGCCAATATATGGACCTTGGGTAAGCAGGTAACTCTCGCAGCCTTCGACAGCGGTGCGGCACTCGATCTAATCCAACAACATGGGATAACTGAAAGCCTCGGGGTTCCCACCATGCTTGCAGCGATGGCGGAAGAACAACTCGCACGACCTAGAAAAACCGACACACTGAAGATGCTTGCCCATGGTGGGTCTCCTATCGCAACGGAGATACTGCGCCGGGTTCACAAGGCGTTCCCCTCAGCCGAACTGGTAGAAGTCTACGGGGCAACTGAGCTCTCCCCCATCTGCACGATCCTCAAAAACGAACAGGATCTTATCGATTCACCGATCGCACGCTCCTGCGGACGCCCGGCTGTTGGCATCGAAATCAATATACTCGACAGCAATGCTGCGGCTGTAAACAGCAGTGAGATCGGCGAAGTTGTCGTGCGTGGCCCCAATGTCATGCAGGGCTACTGGAACAAACCCGAGCAGACTGAGGCAGTGCTGAGAAATGGCGCCTACTGGACCGGCGATCTGGGCTATATGGACGATGACGGCTATGTATTTTTAGTAGATCGCAGCAAGGACATGATAGTCACCGGCGGTGAAAATGTGTATTGCACAGAAGTAGAGGAAGCGCTCTACCAGCATCCCGCTATACTTGAAGTCGCGGTCTTTGGCGTGCCAGATGCAAAGTGGGGAGAGGCCGTCTGGGCAGTCGTTGTGCCTAGAGAAGGTAAGGAAATTGATGCACAGCAGGTAATTGATTTTTGTCGCGAGCGTATAGCTGGCTACAAGGTTCCCAAGGGACTGGACGTCCAACTCGAACCTCTGCCCAAGTCAGGCCCCGGCAAGGTATTAAAGAGAGAGCTGCGAGCACCACACTGGGAGGGGCAGCAACGCTCAGTTAATTAGTTACTCAATTGAGCGTCAATGTGCAGTTTTTGCTGCCCGTCTCCTGCGCCAAACAGCCAGTAAGTAAGCGACAGAATAGGAGAGCAATCCCGCCGCGATTCCGGTCACGATGGCCTCGGTGACTACGCCGCCGAACATTCCCGGATGCACAATAAAATCTACAACGGCGGTAATAATTCCAAGCACCAAAGATATCACCCAGGGCTTATCTGTCTTCGTCATCCACAGCCCCATCGTTGCCAAAACGCCGGCGATAATTCCAGTTTGCGACGCTACCAGGATGTGACTAAAGCCTAACAACAGGACATTTCCCTGCACCATGGAAAATAGGCAGGCAGCCGTCGCCTCACACACATTCTCCACATAAGGCGAAATTATTCTCGCGTCGCCTATTTTTTCAGTGCCAGCCAGATCGCTTGTCGGCCCCGTAGAATCGGTCATGCTTAGCAGCCCTTTTCAATTAACGTTTTGCAGGTACAGCACTAAAGACCCTGTCTCAAGCTTTTTATTACATGAAGCCGGTGTTCAAAATTTGCGCTAACAGGCAAAGAGAGTCAAATAGCTATTCAAAATTGCAGACTGCTGTCAGCTCAGGAGAATGGAGCAATCAGTTCTTCACTTATCTTCCACAATCGCCTCGCATCTTCGTCAGTGACGAATTTCGCAATTTCGGCTCGTTCCCTCTTATAGAAATACTGACCCTCTGCATTCCTGCAGGCCTGATCCTCAGAGCTAGCCAGCCAAATAAACGTATCGGCCCCCGCTTCGATACCAACCATAAAGGGGTACATACCGAGTCCCAGCACCCTCGCCAACATACCACCCTTATTCCAAATAGGCGTTCTCACAGCACCGGGGTGAAATGAGCTGGCGACTATGTTCCTGTCTCCGAATTTGGCATGTAATTCCCGCGCCGTCAGCAGATTCATTAATTTCGAGCGGCCATAGGCTTTCAGAGTGCCGTAGTCTTTGCTCAGGCCTAAGTCATCAAAGTCCAATGCGCTATTGAAATGACCGTATGAGCTAGTGAAAACGACTCTGGCGTAATCCCTGTTTGCCGCAGCGAGAATGGCAGGCATTAATTTCTGAGTAAGCAGGAACCCACTTAGATGATTGCTCACGAATGTGGTTTCGAACCCCTCTTGGGTGACTACTCTGCCAGCGTTGGCGCCACCGGCGTTATTACAGAGCACGTCGATTGTAGTCAGGTCGGCGAGAAGGCTATCCGCCATAGTACTTACGCTGGCAAGCGAACTAAAATCCGCCAGGTAGAGTCGAATATCCTCGTTTCCCGTTGCGGCAATGATTTTCGCTACCGCGTCACGACCTCGCTCTTCACTGCGACAGACCAATGCCACATTCGCACCCATTTCGGCAAAGCGCTGAGCCGCGAAAAAGCCAATGCCACTATTAGCCCCAGTAACCACATAATTCTTGCCGCTCAATTCCCCAATCTTCACGAACCTCTCCCCGCGCTTATAACTAGTTTTTCGAGTATGGCACTTGAAAATCGATTTACCCAACCAAAAATAGGAATTGGGGAATATTTGATATTCATAACGGCCTGATAGTCATAGGTTTAATGGGTTTCAGGCCATTGTCGAATTGCTAAAAGGAGGACGACATCATGAGCATT
>CAXBLN010000272.1:0-3482 GCA_963976555.1 uncultured Gammaproteobacteria bacterium | reverse complement strand
TGCCCAACATCTCCGCCGCTATGCCGATGCGCGCGATGTCCAATACTCTATCCAAGTCTGTGAAGGCCTCGCCTGGCTTTCCAAGCACTGCATCTTCGCCTACAAATACATCACTGAATTGAATATTCGAGGAATTACGACTATCGACCATTATGGTGCGGTTGATATTCACACCTTTGGTATGCGCATCGACAAGAAAGAGCGATATGCCGCTTTCGCTAGTCGTCTCGCCGCTGCTACGGGCCACGACAAGAAGCTTGTCAGCAACATGCCCATCGAGGACGAAGGTCTTTCTGCCGCTGAGACTATAACCTCCGGCAACTTTCTCCGCCTTCGTGGCTATCCTTAGTGGGTTGTGTGTAGTGTGTTCATCTAGAGCCAGCGCGATGAGTAACTCGCCGGCAACGATCTTCGGCAGCAGCTCCTGTTTCTGTACGTCGTTGCCAATCTCGTTGATCGCCGTGGCTCCGATCAGTACGGTAGAAATTAATGGAGAATTAAGCAGCGTCTTGCCTGTCTCCTCCAACACAACACCCAGCCCACCGTAGCCAAATTCGAAACCACCAAAGGTCTCGGGCACTGCCATACCAGCCCAACCCAGATCGATCATCTGCTGCCATATTTGCTGGTCGAAGCCGCGCTCATCCTTGCTATCGCGCAGCCTTCTCAGAACAGATATGGGCGCATTCTGTTCACAGAAACTCTTCGCTGAGTCTTTTAATAGTTGCTGGTCTTCACTTAACACTAGGGCCATTGTCTACTTCTTCCTTCGCTGTGCTGTCGCTGTCACTGCTATCTATTTCTTTGCAAGACTTAGAATGTCGGGCAGGCCCAACACCCGTTTCGCTATTACGTTCAGCTGCACCTCCGACGTGCCGCCCTCGATTGAGTTCGCCTTGGAACGTAGCCATTCCCGAGTCAGTTGTAGTTCTTCATTGCTAAAGCCTTCACCTTCCCAACCCAGTCCCTGACTACCGATCGCCTGCAACATTAATTCGTAGCGCCGCTTATTTAGCTCACAGCCATAGTTTTTCAACATGGACGACGTTGCGTTTGGCCCCTGACCCTGCTTGGACTCTTCCACCGAGCGCCTGGAGGTGAAAGCGAAGGCTTCGCTGTCGATCTTGAACTGCGCTATCTGATCGCGAAGCACCGGGTCGGATAGTTTTTCGCTGTCACCTCTATAGTGCATCGCGGCACCCTCGAGGCTCGCCACGGTCGAGGTCGTACCGCCATTGTCGGACTGCCCGGCACTGAGACCGAAACCCGAGATCATCGTACGCTCGTGTTGCAGCAGACGCTTGGCGATAGACCAGCCTTCATTCAGCCGACCCACCAGATTACTCGCCGGCACCTTCACATCATCGAAGAATGTCTCGCAGAACGGAGAGGAGCCACTGATGAGCTGTATCGGTTTCGTGGATATCCCTTCGCTAGCCATGTCGAACAAAATAAAGCTAATGCCAGCATGCTTAGGTACGTCGAAGTCGGTACGTACCAGACAGAAAATCCAGTCGGCCTTGTCGGCGTAGGAGGTCCATACCTTGGAGCCGTTGATGAGATAGGTATCGCCTTGCAACTCGGCTTTCGTACTCAGGCTCGCGAGGTCGGAACCGGAACCCGGTTCGGAGTAGCCCTGACACCAGCGAATCTCGCCGCGCACGATTTTCGGGATGTGTTCCAGCTTCTGCGCGTGATTACCAGATTCCAACAGAACCGGGCCCAGCATGCTAATACCGAAGCTAGTTAGCGCGGGACGCGCATTGATACGCGCCAGCTCCTCGCCCAGCACAATGGCCTGTTCTTTATCTAAACCGCCACCACCGTATTCGGTTGGCCATGTGGGGCAGGTCCAGCCCTTTTCAGCCATCCTCTGTAACCAGACCTTGCTGTCCGGATTCACAAACTCGGCGTTGCGACCGCCCCAGACGATCTCTTCCTGAACCATCGCTGTGCGCATCGACTCAGGACAGTTTTGTTCTAGCCAGCTACGGGTCTGAACTCGAAATTCTTGTAGGGACTGCAATTCGATGCTCCTGCTTTCAGTCTTGGAATAGTTACCGGGCGAATTGAAACAAGATCAGCCTGCGACCAACACTTGTCGTCCTTGCACCTTGCCTGCCTTTAGATCACTCAGCGCCGCAGTGGCCTCAGACAGCGGTCGCTCGTGTATATCGATTGGCGCGATTTTGCCTGCACGCACCAATTCCATGAGTTCCGCCATATCCTTAGGCGTGCCGACATAACTGCCCTGTATGATTCGCGCATTCATTGGCAGGAACGGGATGGGGATATTCAGCGCACCACCATAGAGGCCGACGATCACTAACATGCCGCCCTTGCGCAGGCAGCCCAGGGCGTAATTCACCGAGGCCTCCGCGCCGACAAAGTCCAGCACGGCATAGGCGCCGCCCGTCGCTTTACGCAATTCTTTAGAAGTCTGCGCATCGGAAGAGTTGTATGTTCGAGTGACACCAAGATCACGGGCCGCATCCAACTTCGCGTCATCTATGTCAACGACAATCGGGTCGATGCCCATCGCGGAGATGGCAATCTGTATCGCCATCATGCCGACTCCACCAGCGCCGATAATGACAACCGCATCGTCTTCCTGAAGCTCGCCGACCTTCTTGAGCGCGCTATAGGCGGTGAGGCCGGAGCACGCATAAGTCGCTGCAAGAGAATCCGACACATCGCCTTTATCAAACAAATAACGGCTGTGAGGAATCAGGACATGGTCGGCGAAGCCTCCATGAACGACAATTCCCAGCGCGCGACCGGGAGTACAGAGCTGTTCTTCTCCGCGTTTGCAGGCAGCACATTCGCCGCATCCGATCCAGGGATAAACGACGCGGCGATCGCCAAGCTCTACACCATTTGCATCCGGGCCGACGGCGACGACTTCGCCGAATATCTCATGGCCTAGCACCATGCCCGCGCGGCCTACTTCGAGCTGCTTGCCGTTGCCGAGATTAAACACGCCATCGTGCATGTGTATATCGGAGTGGCAGACTCCGCAGGCCACTGTCTTCACTAATACCTCGGTGCCCTGTGGGGTTGGCGTCTCGGACTCTACTTCTACCAGAGCCGCGCCCGGTGCTGCCGTTTGATATGAAATCATAGATTCTTCTCGGTTAAACTTTGCAAATTGTATTTCAGCCCTTGGACTCCTGAGTCCTAGCCGTTATCGTGTCCCCATTCGGCGAATGTTTTACCTTCCTTCGCCAACTTCTCGAGAAGCGGGGCCGGCTTCCAATACTGTTCGCCGTCACGATCCCTGAATTCACAGACCTTGTCGTAGACATTCTTCAGACCGACGCGATCGGCGTAGTGCATTGGGCCACCCTTCGCGGCTGGGAAGGCATAGCCAAACACGTACACGACATCGATGTCGCTAGGGCGTTGGGCGATGCCCTCTTCGAGGATCAACGCACCTTCGTTTATGAGGGGGTACAGGCAGCGCTGCAAGATCTCTTCCTCGG
>CAXBLN010000271.1:0-3542 GCA_963976555.1 uncultured Gammaproteobacteria bacterium | reverse complement strand
GTGGTATAGAGAATATTACGGAGTCTAAAAACGATCGAGGTGCTATCGAATATTAAGGAGGAAAGGATCGCGCGTGTATATAACCTCATCATCACTCGGAACCCAGTAGGCAATAAAGACCGAGAGCTGCTGGTTTAAGAAGGCTGCACCGAATTGAAAACCATCCATGATAGTCAGGTGCTCTAAGCTGCGCAGCTCACGATTGCCACTGAAAGCAATCAGGCCATCTATGGTATTGTCCCACTCTACCATCGCACCCTCTTCGTTCAATTGAAAAAGGCCCTGCCCTTCCAATCCGATAAGCACATAGATACCGCCGTGCTTTCCGATATGACGTTCATCAATCTGTACTTTCGCCTCTAGACTAACCGAGTCGTTGGCGGACACCGTGTTCGAGAACGACAAGCCACCATCGCGGCTCGCCGCAATTGAGATATGTGCAGAGCTCGAATCCCCAGACAAGGTCGTGATGTTGGCAGCCGGCAGGTCTGGCACTTTAGTCGGAAAGTAATTTGCTATCTGATGCCTAACGAGATTGAGTGAGTGAACGGCATCGGCGCCGAACTCCCGCTCTGCCCCCAGGCCACAGCTAAATCCCAGACAATCCTGTAGGGGGTTCGAAAACACCGGTACGCGCGTATCGGTATTGAACGCGGCGGGATAAGCCATCACTGTAACAAACTGTCCTTCCACTCCGTAGCCTGTAGAAAAACTGAACGTGCCTCCACTGCCATCTTCTAGGTGTGAGTGAGTTAATCCCATGTTATGCCCAAGTTCGTGGGCTGCTACCAGATCTACCGGACAATCCACGGCGATATGCGAATAGGCGGTGTTCTTTTCGGCCTCGCCACTGAAATCGCCGTTCGTACTGAACCCGCCTACCGGTGCCAGGCCACATCGTCCCTCTCCTGGCAGGGAAGGCCGAAACAATATCACCAGATCGGCACCATAGATTTCCCGCAGACTGTCTACCTGGCTGAAGGCACTGTCACTTTTTGCGATAAGCTGATTGAGCGCCGTATCCATGTCGCTAGTATCACTATAGTCGACTAGGCCGTGATAGACCGGTCGTAGTGTTATCTTCACGCCGCTATCGACGTATATCTGGTTTGCGACGCTAATCAATTGATTGATTCTGGTCTGTACACCATTCGGATAGAGTGCGGCAGCGCCCGGAGTGTAGAGAGTGAGCACGTCGATGACTGAGTTAGTCCTGTCTACCGAACTCGCGTCGAGCACATCGGTTGAGAGCAGCAGTTCATTGAAGTCGCTTATACCGTCGCCATCGCTATCGATTCGAACGTCTTCGACTACGTTCACGAAGCCGTCGACACGAAGCTCTCCCATGACTACTGAGCTGATCACACGAGGCTTCGCACTATCATCCGTTACGACGCTATAGCTGAAAGACTTTTTCTCTCCCGCTTGAAAATCGCCCAGCTCACAATAGATCGTCTTCTGTAAAGATAGGCTGAGTTGCTCTCGACAGTCACTGGGCGCGGAAGCTAATGCACTATTTTCCAGAACAAAATACACCTCCACATAGAGTGCGCTATGCGCCTTGCCACTTGTGTTCTCAAAATCGAGGCTTACCTCGATCGTATTCCCCACCAGAACACTATTACTCGAAAAATTCTGTGTCACGCGAAAATTTCCGGCATTGATCTGAGGGGTGCTGACCGCGGCTACAGTCTTGCCTGAGTCTGTCGCCGATGCTGCCCCGTCGAGTTGCATCGGCAGTACTGAGATGATTTCGGGCTGCGGCTTAGGTAAGGCAGAGGCGCTACTCGCGCTATCAATAATTATGTAATCGTTCTGAAAACCCTGCTCAATATCGGACAGATTGCCTGGCTTATAGATCCAGCCCTGATAGGGTCCGCTGTCAGGGCTCGCTACAGCGAATATCTGAAACGTTTCTTCGTCGCTGCTCAGATGACCGAAAAGACTGCGCTGACCACGAGTGATCGTGAGTGAAAAGAGTCTATCGTCATCGCGACCCTGAGCCCCGACGACGCGATCGCCATTTACATAGCGATCCAGCATGACGACTTGTAGCTGGATCTGCCGAACATCAGATATCTGCAGGCTCAGATACGTTCCCAGTCGAACATCATTCAGCTGTGAAATATCCAGAGCGATAGATTGCGAAATCTTTGCATAGGTCGGCGGCTCCTGCTGACTGTCCAGTTGCTCGATCGGATAAAGGAAAGCCTGCTGACCGACTAAGGGACTCAGCCAGAACAAGAAAAGCAGGGCGACGGCATAATGAGCAATGAAGCCTCTCGGACGAGGCCTGTTCTCAGCTGGAATCGGGTTTACGAAAAAAGGAATAGACATAGCGATGATTAGTTAGGCACAAGATGCACTTTTCAACTAATTCTCTCCTAAGTCGCTTGGGCACGCGGGGGTATTCTTGGCCCGAGAAGCAGTCATTTTAACGACTAGCGGGATGATTTGCTATCGACAAATACGGTGTAGCAGCTCGCTCAAAAAAGATATTTTACATTAACTAAAATAAATAACTATTTGTTTTTAATGCTTTTAACTATGAATTCCACCAGTGTGGATCGCCAACACTTCTGTACCTCTCGCAATCTCTCCCTTCTCTATGAGGTCGAACAGAGCATAGAACAGCTTACCGGTATAGACAGGCTCAATCGGTATTTCTGAGAGAATTTCAAACTTACGAAGAAAGGCATCCAGTGCCGCATTGCTGCGCCCATAACCGCCGCAATGATAGGAATCATTGACTCGCCAGGCGATGGAATTACTGCTCTCGCAATTTGCTAGCTGCTCGGATATTTCAGTCTGTAGGTAGCCATCGGCCTTCAATACACTAATACCGAGGACCTCGGGCGCCCCCTCAGCTGGCAGTTTAGACAGCCCACTGATTAGACCGGCCATCGTTGTGCCGGTTCCACAGCACAGCGCCACCAGGCGTTTTGAGTCGCTCCCACTCCAATTGAGCAAGGATGCGATCTCTTCACAACCCTTAATTGCGAGCGCATTACTGCCCCCCTCAGGCAGGAGGTGGAAGTCACCATATTTGCTGCGCAGATCCTCAAGGAATGCCGCCTGCTGCTTGCGTCTGTAATCGCTCCGACTAACCGAGTGCAGGGTCATGCCCTGCTCCTTTGCGAAGGTCAGGACGGGGTTCAATGTACTGGGTAACTCCCCCCGTACCACGCCAATAGTCTGCATGCCAAGAATCTTGCCGGCCGCCGCCAGTGCATAGAGATGATTGGAATAGGCTCCACCGAAGCTCAGAATCGGTAGCTCTCGCTTCTGCTGGAACTCGAGTAGGTTATATTTGAGCTTGTACCATTTATTGCCCGAGAGCAGTGGGTGAATCTTGTCCAGCCGCAGGACGTTAAGAGTCACTCCCGACTCCAAAAGTAGAGGGCTTTGCAGCGATTCTATCGGCGGTGCGCTAATAGCAATCTCTGTAGTCATATGGTGGGGGAATTCGAGGAATACTTGGGAGAAAAATGGCGGACCGGACGGGACTCGAACCCGCGACCTCCGGCGTGACAGGCCGGCAT
>CAXBLN010000270.1:0-3564 GCA_963976555.1 uncultured Gammaproteobacteria bacterium | reverse complement strand
CTCGACATGGCTGCCGCTGGTGACCTCCACGATCCACTTCTGACTACCGTCCTCGGACTTATAGTCTTCCAGAATCTTGGGCAGCGAGATTTCCGTAGTCTGTTTTAGCTTCTCGCGCAGGTCCTTGCTGATATCGGTCATTGCGTCGATATCCAGCACTCCGCGCTGGTGAATCCATTTCAGGATCTGGTCAGCGCGAAAGGGCTTCTCTCCCAAGTCGACAAACAGCGCCCGAAGTTCTGCCAGACCTAGGCCAGCCAAATTGGGTTTGTGTGTCGCCGTCATGCTCAACTTATCCTATTCAGGAGTTTTGCTTCAGGAACAGATTTCGTCGTCTTTGAAGAAATAGCTGACTTCTCGTTCTGCCGAGGTAGTCGAGTCAGAGCCGTGAACAGCATTGGCATCGATCGATTTCGCGTAGTCCGCGCGGATCGTTCCCGCCTCTGCCTCCGCTGGATTCGTCGCACCCATTAAGTCACGATTCAACATGACTGCACCCTCGCCTTCCAAGGCCTGGACCATTACCGGCCCAGAAGTCATGAACTCTATGAGATCTTTAAAGAAAGGTCTTTCTCTGTGCTCGGCGTAGAAACCGCCTGCTGATTCGTCGTCCAATTGCACCATCTTGGCGGCAACGATCTTCAGCCCTGCCTTCTCGAAGCGAGCATAGATCTCGCCAATAACGTTCTTCGCTACGGCATCTGGTTTAATAATTGATAATGTACGTTCGATCGCCATCTTAACTCCAATAAATTAGGTGTTTTCTTGAGAGCGCGCATTATACGCGGTTAATCTGGGATTTTGTACGTTTTTAGCGAATAAAAACGCTATTTTTCAGTGGCTTAATCAGCTACTTCTTCCATCCAGGCGGCCTGAATAGCCTCCAGAATTTTCTCCCCACAACGCTCGGGTTCGTCGTCGAATTCCTCTAGCGCCAACACCCAGTCTCGCAGGTCAACGAACCGGACATATTGCGGATCTGTGTCCGGGTGCTGATCACTAAGCTCTATCGCAATATCGTATACATCTGTCCATTTCATGGTCTGCTCCCCACTAGTGCTCTTCCGAAACCATATTGATTGTGTACTTCGGTATTTCGATGACGAGGTCGGTATCGCCTACCAGAGCCTGACAGCTGAGCCGCGATTCCGGCTCTAAGCCCCAGGCCTTATCGAGGTAGTCTTCCTCATTCTCTTCTGCCTCAGCCAATGACTCGAAGCCGTCACGCACGACGACATGACAGGTGGTACAGGCACAGGACTTCTCGCAGGCATGCTCTATCGCAATCTTGTGACGCAGAGCTGCGTTCAGAATAGTCTCGTCTTTGTCTGCTTCGAATGTTGCACCATCGGGGCAGATAACTTCGTGGGGAAGTATGGTTAGCTTTGCCATTGCGTTCTGAGTTTTCCTTTTTCTACCTAGCACTAAGTTTCGACGTAGCACTAAGTTGGTTATTGGATTAGAAATTTCTGATCTGACGCCTACTCGGCCTCGTTCTCAACAGCATCTATGGATTCGCCGCGCAGGGCGTTCGCGATATGCAGGTCCATTCTCTTCGCGGCAAAATCACTGCTGACTTGATTCAGCTCCTCGGTCGCGGCATGAATCTGCGCGCTGCGCCCGTTTACCATGATCGCCTCCAGCTCTTGAATCGAAGCGGCGAGCTTGTCTGCCTCTGCTGGCGAAAGTAAGTCGCCATCGACTGTCAGCGCATTGGCGATTGCATCCAGCAATTGCGTCGCGCCTAGTTGCGCTTCCTTTATCGAGCGCGCTTCCATATCCGTCTGTGCGTTGCTGTGGGAATCCTGCAACATGTTTTCGATGATACTAGACTCCAGACCGTAGCTCGGCTTCACCTGAATCTCGGCCTTGGTTCCTGTGCTTAGCTCCTCGGCCGTGACACTGAGCAACCCGTCAGCATCGACCTGAAAGGTCACGCGAATCTTGGCCGCTCCAGCCACCATAGCCGGAATTCCGCGTAGCTCGAATCTGGCGAGCGAGCGACATTCACTAACCAACTCCCTCTCACCCTGCACTACGTGCAGTGACATCACCGTCTGCCCATCTTTGAAGGTCGTGAACTCTTGCGCCTTAGCCACTGGAATGGTGGTGTTGCGTGGAATTATTTTTTCCACCAACTCGCCCATCGTCTCTATACCGAGGGACAAGGGATTGACGTCCAACAACAGAAAACTATCGGAGGACTTATTGCCTATGAGAACGTCGGCCTGAATGCCCGCTCCGATCGCGACCACCTTGTCGGGATCGATATCCGTTAGTGGCTCCTTCCTGAAAAATTCCTCGACGGCGTCGCGAACCAACGGCATACGCGTGGAACCGCCAACCATAACAATATTATCGATGTCAGCAATCGTGAGCGCGGCATCCCGTAACACTCGCCGGCAAGTGGTAATAGTTCTACGAATAATATCTGCGGTGAGCTCTTTTAGTGTGCCGGCATCTAGTTTTACTGACCAGTTTTCCCAGGACACCGTTGCCAGCTGCTGCTCGCTCAATTGGTGCTTAGCGCTGTTGGCGAGTTGCAATAATCGCGGCTTCGACGGAATCTCCTTCTCGCCAGACTGTTTCATCTGTGCGGCTATCCAATCGGCGATGGCATGGTCTATATCATCTCCCCCTAGACTAGTATCGCCGCCGGTAGCCAAGACCTCGAACACACCCTTGTTCAGATTCAGTAGTGAGACATCAAATGTGCCACCGCCCAGATCGAACACGATAACATTACCCTGATCTTCGCTATCCAGGCCATAGGCTACGGCAGCCGCAGTGGGTTCGTTCAACAGTCGCAGAACATTTAGCCCCGCGAGCGCTGCTGCGTCCTTTGTCTGTTGGCGCTGCGCATCATTAAAATAGGCAGGCACGGTGATGACGGCGCCCTCAAGCTCGCCCTTGAGGCTCGCTTCGGCTCGCGTAATGAGAGCACCCAGAATATCAGCCGAGACTTGCACAGCATCTTTGCTGCCCGCGGCAGTCAATATCGCAGGAGCTCCGTCGCTACGGGTCTCGTCGAAGTCGAAGGGTAGATAGCCGTGCTGCTTCTTTAGCTCGCCCAGACTCTTTCCGAGCAGGCGCTTAACCGAAGCCACTGTGTTGAGGGGGTCATCGACGAGCAATGCCTTCGCCTCGAAACCCACGACAGGCGAATCGTCCCTGCGGTAGTGCACCACGGAGGGAAGCAGGTGTTGGCCGGCTTCGTCTGGAAGAGTTTCAACACAGAGGCCGCAACTGGCAGAAACCAGAGAGTTCGTGGTGCCCAGATCGATTCCCACAGCGAGGCGATGTAGTGGCTTCGCCTGTTTCCCGCCCGGTTCCTGAATCTGCAGTAATGCCATAGTAAGTACGCTGTTCTCGTTTCTATAATTTGCTTAAATGCTTTTTCGTCGTTCTGAATTTTATAGTACTAATACCCCAGACGCATTTCTTCGCCCGCATCGATCTCGCTCAGGAGCTTGAAGAGAAATTGCAGCTCGTGATAGACCTTCTTCGCATCGTCGAATTTCTGCTGATCGAAATGCTCTGCGAATTCTCTCTCCTGCCGACCCA
>CAXBLN010000269.1:0-3635 GCA_963976555.1 uncultured Gammaproteobacteria bacterium | reverse complement strand
CTGGAGTGGTTGGATCGTCGTTCTGACCTGTGTCTCACTCGCCACACTCACGTGGCTTGTCCTGAGTGTCTACTTCGCACCCGGCGCTGGCGAACATTCCGACGCGGAACCAGTCTGGGATAACGATCTCACCGAGGGCTCAAGTGCGCCGCCGCTGTGGTGGTTCTGGATGCTCCTCGCTGCGCTGGTTTTCTCACTAATCTATCTCATGCTGTACCCGGGCCTAGGTTCTTACAAGGGCCTGCTCAATTGGTCGCAGGGGTCACGCATCGTTGAAAGTTATGCTAACTACGAAGCGAATTTCCAGGACGCGAGGGCAGTGATCGTCGCATCAACTCTAGCGGAGATACAGAATGATCTCGATCTGATGCAGACGGCGGAGCGCATCTTCAAGCGCGAATGCTCCGCCTGCCATGGCCCCGACGCTCGAGGCCAGGCATCGCTGTTTCCTAATCTGATGGACATAGATTGGCAGTGGGGTTCCAGTGCCGAGCAGATAGAGCAGACTATTCGCGGTGGCAGGCTCGCCAACATGCTGGCCTGGCAGGCGATACTTGGCGATGAGAGTGTAGATCAGGTTGCAGACTTTGTTGTGAATTTCAGCGACAGCGACGACGCCCATCCCGGAAAGGCGATATATCAACAAAGCTGCGCGGCCTGTCACGGATTAGAAGGAGTCGGCAACCCATTACTTGGAGCGCCGAATCTCGCCGACAATATCTGGCTCTATGGTGGCGACATCGAGACTGTCAGGGCTTCGATCGCGCAGGGAAGAAATGGCGTGATGCCATCCTTCGCGAAGCGACTCGATGAAGCTCAGATCAAATTACTTGTGGCAATGCTCGCACGCTGATTCTGCAGTCGTACTTCCTGTTATACCCGCCAAGATGCGCTATGATTCCCCCGACTAACCACGGAATAGCGCACGAGGCCTAACTATCCGCACTCAATTATTCATCTCGACAGGACTGACAGTCCTACTCGCCCTAGCCGTGATGGCTATGTACTGGGGCGGCCTCGGCGGTGCGTTCTTGCTAGATGACACACCAAATCTGGGTGTTATTAGTCAGCTACCCGCAAACCCAAATCTAAACGATATGTTAAGCCTTTCCACGACAGGCTTTGCCGGTATTCTCGGGCGCTCGATTTCAATATTCAGCTTTTTACTTCAGTACGAGTCCTGGCCGGACCCGCGCAACTTTAAGTTCGTAAACTTACTCATCCATCTCAGCAATGGAGTTCTGCTAGCGCTGTGTTGCGCGCTGATCGGAAGGCAGTGGCGTAAGCAATCGATTTCTATTTTCGTGATAGCGGCGACCGTATACATCTGGCTCGCCCATCCTATCCAGATATCGTCGGTGTTATATGTCGTGCAGAGAATGACTTTGCTCTCCGCGACCTTTACTTTGCTTTCGCTCCTATTCTATCTGTTAGGTAGGCAATCATTCTTGCGTGGCAAGAACGCTCGTGGCATCGAGTTGATGGTGATCGGTCTGGTCGTGTTCGCTGTTCTAGCGGTGTTGAGCAAAGAGAATGGCATACTGATCTATCTCTATGTCCTCGTGCTGGAATACACGCTGTTTGCCAGCAACGAGCCACCAAAGCTGCTTCTCAAGTTTCGCCAATCACTGCTTCTTTTCACCGTGATAATTGGCGCAGTAGGCTTCATTCTTATCTTGCCCAGTACTCTGGAAGGCTATGAACTGAAACCCTTTGGTTTTGCTGAGAGAGTGCTGACTCAGTTTCCGGTGCTGACGACTTACCTAGCAAGCATCGTGCTGCTGCTGCCGAATTCTTTTGGCGTTTTCCACGACGATTTCGCGAGTGCGCAGGGACTGTCACTTATCACCAGCATTTTATTCATCTGCGGCCTGATCGCTGCAGCGCTAGTTAAGCGCACTGAGTGGCCGCTGTTCGCGTTCGCCGTGCTCTGGTTCTTCGCCGGTCACGCGCTGGAATCGACAATCCTGCCGCTTGAATATTACTTTGAACATCGCAACTACTTGCCATTGTTAGGGCCAGTTTTCGCGCTCTGTATTTTCATCAGTGACTCGCTGCCGAAATTGAATGCGAGCTTCAGATATGTAGTACTGGCATTCTCGGGGCTGGTGGTGGCTTTCATGGTCGTCACCACTGTGCGCCATACTACGCTCTGGGGCAGTCCGCTCGATCAGGCCTATGCGTCGGTCGAGCATCATCCAGGCTCAGCACGCGCGCAGTCCAACCTCGTCGAAAAACTCAGCGTCTCCGGCCAGCTGCAGGCGGCCTTCGACTACCATATGTCTGTGATAGACCCGGAAAGCCAGCGCATACCGCCCTATATCCGCTGGTTGGAATTTTCCTGCATGCTTCCTGGCGTCAATCCCCCCGAAGACGAGATTCTAATTCAGCAATCCAGGCTTTCGCTCCATGACTACGGTGCGGTCTTCTCCCTGAATAATCTGGTGTTCGGTATTTTGGAGGGAAGGTGCCCGAATGCCCCTCTCGGCAAGGTGCGCCTGGTGTTGGATGAATTGGCTGAGAATTCCAATTTTGCAGTGAGCCGAGCTGACATCGTTTTCTATCAGGCGCTAATGCAGGCAGCGACGGGAGAATTCAGCGCCGCGGCAAACCTCGCGACAGATTCGTTCAGGATTCGCCCCGACGTGCGCGTCGGCCTCTATCAGGTGAACTGGTTAATACGATCGGGACAGGTCGAGCGTGCAGAGAGTACGCTGCTCGATCTGGTGGCTGACTTTGGCGATGAGATTGCAGCCAGTGCGGAACTTAGTGCGCGCTACCAGTTTCTTGAGAATAATCTAAGCACCCTGGCCCAGTAAGTGTGAAGCCAGCTTGGCCAGTCTCCGCATGCTTATTCTGCGCCCTCTCCACTGAGCTATAGGCTCGCCTATCCGCCGTCGGCATTGCCAAACGAAAGGAATCTCGTGATATTTCTATCAGCGGGAGTAGATCATTCGAATGTCGAAACAGTAAGTCGCGAATAAAACCAAGACGTGCTATTCAGTTTTATCCGCGATCTGATTGATCGGCCAAGCTGCCCGAGATTAGCGCGTAGGAACGAAGGAATCGGCGTCTGAGAACGGGTTATATGTTCGGGCCTTGTCCACTTGAATAATATCTATCACCGATACAATTCCGCTCACTCTCTTGTTCGAGAGCACCAAGACATGGTGAATGCCGTTCTCGATCATGAGTTCCATGCAATTGTCCACCGAGCAATGGGGACTGACGGAAATAACATGGCGAGACATGATGTCCATTACCTGAATCTTTGCAACATCTTGCTTGGAACTTCTAGCGCGCAGGATATCGCTATGACTCAAAACTCCAACACAGAATCCCATATCGTCGACGACTGGCACACAGCGTCTATTGGTGTTAATCATCATCGTTTCACAATCTTCCACGGAGCTATCGCTTTCAATGGTAGTTACTTCTTCTGACATAATGTCTTTAATGTGTATTTGCACGTCGAGTCCCTCGCAATTGATATTTCAACGAGTCATACGACCTGTTACGAAAATATCTGAATCACTAATTGCGAAATAAACGCTGAGCTGGCGAACATGACGTTAGCAGAATTCCTTCAGATGAAGTTAGTCAGAATCTAACATAGCCATAGAGTTCCGCTGAGG
>CAXBLN010000268.1:0-3677 GCA_963976555.1 uncultured Gammaproteobacteria bacterium | reverse complement strand
GGGAGGCGATCAATAATGCTGGCCGCTGTTGTACAGTCTTCGTTGAGCCAACGATTACTCATCATCCTCTTATCTGGGTTGCTGACCGGCTTCGGAATTCGCGCACTGCTGGATATACCGATCGACGCGTTCCCGGACATCTCACCCACTCAAGTCAAGATTATTATCAAGTCACCAGGCATGACGCCGGAGGAAGTAGAGTCCCTGATTACACAACCCGTGGAAGTGGAGCTACTGGGCATTCCCTATCAGTCGATGCTTCGGTCGATCTCCAAGTACGCGCTCACTTCGATTACCCTCGATTTCGACGACGGTACAGATATCTATTGGGCGCGGCAACAAGTTACCGAACGTCTAAATGGAGTCTGGGGTAATTTGCCCGAAGGCATTAGCGGCGGTTTAGCACCCATGAGCACGCCTCTGGGGGACATGTTCATGTTCACAATTGATAGTGACACGCTGACACTCGAGGATAAGCGATTCTTGTTGGACTGGACCATTCGACCTGCGCTGCGCACAGTGCCGGGAGTTGCAGACGTAAACTCTCTGGGCGGTTTTATTCGAACCTATGAAGTACAACCCAATCGCGACGCGATGACCGCGCTTGGCGTCAGCACACTAGACATCATCGACGCGTTGCAAATGAACAATAAAAACGATGGTGCCGGGCGCATCAGTCAGGGAGAAGAAGTCATTCTAGTTCGCGTCACTGGGGCGATCAGTAATCACGAGGACATTGGCAACACTCAGGTCGACAATGCCGAAGGCGAGAAGGTATTACTCTCACAAGTTGCGAAGATCACAACTGGCACCATGGAGCGCTATGGTGCGGTTACGGCAGACGGCGGCGCAGAGGCCGTTCAAGGACTGGTCATCGGTCTGCGCGGAGCGAACTCCCGCGACGTAGTACAGAACGTGAAGGCCAAGATTACAGAGCTCGAACCCACGCTTCCTGCAGGCACAAAAATCAATGCCTTCTATGACCGCACGATACTCATCGAAAGTGCAGTGGGCACCGTGTCGCAGGCCCTGCTCGAGGCCGTGGCTTTAGTCGTCATTCTATTGGGGCTGTTCCTGGGCAATGTTCGCGCCGCTTTGACAGTGGCAGTGATTTTACCGCTGTCGGCGTTGTTTACCTTCTTGATGATGAGCCAGTTGAATATGTCCGCTAATCTCATGAGTCTGGGTGGCCTGGTAATCGCCATAGGAATGCTGGTGGACTCCTCTATCGTGATCGTTGAGAACATAGTCTCTTCTTTGGCTCATCAACCCACTGGCGGGCGCAGATTACCCAAATTACATATCGTTTATCGGGCAGTAAGAGACGTAGCTCTTCCCGTGACCTCGGGCATCATTATTATCGTGATCGTGTTTCTGCCCCTGCTGACACTCGAAGGTTTGGAAGGCAAGTTATTTGGTCCTGTGACAATGACTATCGTGTTCGCTTTATTGGGCTCATTAATCTTGTCTTTAACGCTTATTCCGGTGGTAGCCTCATTTCTGGTTCGTGAAGACGCTCACGCCGAGCCTTGGCTGAGCCGCACGCTCACAGCTATATATCGCCCCCTACTGAAGAAGGCCTTAAATCGTCCTGCTTTTTTACTCGTGCCTGCGGCAGCGTTGTTAGCCACCAGCGTGGTAGTGTTTCCCTTGGTGGGCAAGACTTTCATGCCAACTATGGATGAGGGAGATATTCTCATCCAACTCGAAACGATTCCATCAATCAGTCTCGAAGCCAATATCCGCATTGTCCAGCAGGTAGAAAGCGAGCTGCTGGCAAACGTACCTGAAATTCTCCGCATAGTCTCTCGTATCGGTTCCGACGAAATGGGCATGGATCCCATGGGCTTGAACGAGACTGATATGTTCCTGCAGCTGCGTCCCCCCGAAGAATGGCGCGTCGCCACCAAGCCCGAACTGGAGGATCATCTACGTGAAATAATGAACCAATTCGTCGGACTGAACTACGGCTTCACTCAGCCTATCGACATGCGAGTTTCTGAGATGCTAACCGGCTCTCGGGGTGACGTCGCAATAAAATTGTTTGGGGCTGATTTATCTGTCTTGAATCAGACTGCGCAGGAGATTGCCGGGCTGATCGAGACCGTTCCAGGGGCAATCGATACCATCGCCACAATCAACGAAGGAGCACAATACCTGCAAGTAACCGTAGATCGAATGATGGCAGGCCGTCTGGGAATTAATGCCGACGAATTGCAGTTGCGCCTACGTTCGGAAATTGAAGGGCTCAACGTTGGCGCCATAATTGAAGGCACTGCACGCGTTCCATTAATGCTGCGCTATGCAGGGATAAAAGGTGATGGCTTGGCACAGTTGAATAATAGTTTTATCGACCTGCCTAATGGCGAACTTATCCCCCTCGCAGACATAGCTAACATTCAACGTGTCGAGGGGCCCATTACGATTTCTCGAGAGGCTGGTCAGCGATTCTCAGTCATCCGTACCGATGTTACCGGCCGCGATCTGGTAGGTTTTGTGAATGAAGCCCAGCAACAGATTGCAGATCGCATCATAATTCCAGAAGGCTATCGACTGGAATGGGGCGGGGAATTTGAGAACCAGCAACGTGCCGCCGCGCGCTTGACTCTGGTCGTGCCACTGGCCCTTTCGCTGATCGCACTACTGCTGTTTTTAACTTTTAAGTCTATTAAACAAACGCTCATTGTCCTATCCAACATTCCGTTTGCGTTAACCGGCGGCTTGATCGCTCTCTGGGTAACCGGTGAGTTCCTCTCCGTACCTGCCTCGGTAGGCTTTATCGCGCTACTGGGGATCGCCGTGCTTAATGGTGTGGTGATGATGACCTACTTCAACCAACTGCGCGCCAAAGGTATGGAAATTTCTGCGGTGGTAACAGAAGGCGCGCTGCGACGATTGCGGCCGGTCATGATGACCGCCACGATCTGCGCCTTCGGCCTCGTGCCGTTGTTATTGGCGACCGGGCCGGGTTCTGAAATTCAACGCCCACTTGCCATAGTAGTTATTGGCGGATTAATCAGCTCAACCCTACTGACGCTGTTTCTGCTACCGATTATCTACAAGACTTTTCACCGCACTTTGCAAAGCACAGGTATCTAGAGATGACCGAAAATCAAATGCCACAGCCGACCCAAAACTGCACGATGTTGGTGCTCAATATTGCACCCGAACTCGAAGAGGACTTGATCGATTATCTACTCTCCTTCGAAGATCTCGAAGGATTTACCTCGGTCCATGTCCATGGTCACGGCGACCACATAAGCCTCACCGTAGCCGAGCAGGTGACGGGGCGCCGTAAACGCGCGCAGTATCAACTGCTCTTGGACGATTCGATCATCCCCAAGGTGTTAGCAGGGCTAGCCGAATCTGTAGGGAAGGATATCGTCTATTGGGAGCAGGCAATTCGGAATTTCGGGCATGTTACATAGTCCGTCGAGCCGGAGAATAGAAGGGACATGGAACAACCAAGATTATCCTGCTGGCTTAGCTGGATTGTATGGATTAGAGGTGAATAGATTACGGAAAGGAAAGTGGTGCCGCCACCAAGAGTCGCAATATTAGGAGTGGACCTGCTGGTTCAGCAGATTAGATGCGCTGAGTTTTGAAATTATTGGGGTTGGGGAAGTGGTGCCGCCACCAAGAGTCGCAATATTAGGAGTGGACCTGCTGGTTCAGCA
>CAXBLN010000267.1:0-3748 GCA_963976555.1 uncultured Gammaproteobacteria bacterium | reverse complement strand
GTGGAGCTTGGCTTTACTACCGACCAGATTAGTTTTTATATGAAATTCTTCGGCGGCCTGGTAACCGCCGCCTTCTCGATAGCGGCGGCTATGGTGAATACTCGATTTGGCGTCATTCGTGGATTGTTCATAGCCGGCGTTGCGATGGCGGCTTCGAATTTATTGTTCGCGCTGCTTGCGGTCGTGGGGCCGAGTACGAATCTGTTGATATTTACATTGATCGTGGATAATTTTTTCGTGGCGTTCTCGACAGTTGCTTTCGTTTCCTTCGTTTCTTATTTCACCAGCAGGACTTACACTGGCACGCAGTATGCTCTCATGGTCTCGATATCGAACCTGGGAAGAACGACGTTGGCGGCAGGAAGTGGGGCACTTGTGGATTTTCTTAATGGCGATTGGGTGACATTCTTCGTGTTGACTAGCCTTATGGTAATTCCAGGGCTAGTTCTGCTTCTTTGGGTGGGCAAGCTGATGAAATCCTATGATAACAAGCGAAACCCTCAGCCAGTATCCTGATCCCAGCCAAACTTCTTTATCGAAAATTTACCATTGACGAACACTATCCCTTCGGCTTCTAACCTGCGCTTCTGCGTCTGGTATTCTCGGCTGTCTCTTGGGAAGGAGAGTTTACCTTGAGAGTTGGCGACTCGGTGCCAGGGTAGCTTGGTTCCTGCGGGTAGATTCTTCATCACGTGGCCTACGTATCGAGCATAGCCGGGTAGGCCGGCCAGTCTAGCTACCTGTCCATAGCTCGAGACCCTGCCCTTGGGAATCTGGTAAACGATCTGCCAAATCTTCTCTTTGTTGCTGAGGCTTGAGTCTTCCATTGGGAATAGTTGGCCTATTGGCTATCGTGTTAGACTGATTATTATAAATTTAACCAAGGACTGCTGTGCGTTTTCTTTTCATTTTTTTTATAGCCGTACCTCTAACCGAGATGATGTTGTTGTTTGAGGTCAGCGACCGCATCGGCCCGTGGCCTACGCTCGGCTTAGTGGTGGCTACGGCCGTGATTGGTGTGCAGATTCTGAAGCGTCAGGGTTTAGCCACGCTGACCCGAGCGAGTCAGCGTCTACAGGCAGGTCAGCTGCCAGCCCAGGAAATCGTGGAAGGTATGCTGCTCGCTGCAGCAGGCGCGCTCCTGTTGACTCCGGGCTTTGTAACCGACTCTATAGGATTCATCTTGCTAACAGGCCCTCTGCGCAGGCCTATCGCACGCTCTATCGTGCAATCTGGCATGGTCAAGGCGATGGGTGGCTCAGCCTCAGTTGGAAGCTTCGGTTTTCGCAGCGGGAGCGGTCGGCCGAATGGGCCTAACGTCTATGAAGGCGATTACTCCGAAGAAGTGGATTCACTGCCAGAATCGGAGCGAAATTCAGACGATCCGCCCAGTGGAAAAATATAGTAAAAACATATAGTTATATATCGGCACTCGAATATGCCGAAAAAAGCCTCAGTAAATGCATCAAAAGCATTGAAATCTCTACGACTATCCCCATCTAGGTGACATCAACTAATTTGCGCGAGACCGCTGTCAATCAGCAGCCTGCGCTACAGATTGGTATTTTGACGATGATCGTTCCAGCCAACAGGTTGAGGCGATCGCTTTCAGTTCTGTTAATCAAATCGTTTGATTTGGGAGTGGTGAATAATGAAGATCCGACCTTTACAAGATCGTGTCGTGGTACGACGCATGGAAGAAGAAACAACAACGGCAGGTGGCATTGTGCTTCCAGGTTCAGCTACCGAGAAGCCGGCGCAAGGTGAAGTAATCGCAGTAGGCCCTGGTAAGCGACAGGAGAACGGTGAAACTCAGCCTGTAGACCTTGAAATTGGCGATACAGTTGTTTTTGGCAAGTATTCCAGCAATACAGTGAAAATTGGTGACGAAGAGTTATTGATTTTGAACGAAAGCGAAATATTTGGCGTTATCGAAGGCAATAGTAAGAGCAAGATTAAAAAGAAGAAGTAGATAACGGGATTTCGACTCTAACAATCATCTAGAAAAGACAGGAATTAAGACTAATGGCTAAAGACGTAAAATTCGGTGATGCAGCTCGCCAAAAACTTCTGAAGGGCGTAAATGTCCTCGCTGACGCTGTGAAAGTAACCTTGGGTCCCAAGGGACGCAATGTTGTATTAGACAAATCTTTCGGTGCTCCGACTGTTACCAAGGACGGCGTATCCGTAGCAAAAGAAATCGAACTGGAAGACAAGTTCGAGAACATGGGCGCGCAGATGGTAAAGGAAGTTGCATCACAGACTTCTGATGTTGCCGGCGACGGAACTACGACAGCTACAGTTCTTGCTCAATCAATCTTGAACGAAGGCCTCAAGTCAGTAGCTGCTGGCATGAACCCGATGGATCTTAAGCGCGGTATCGATAAGGCTGTCATCGCACTTGTAGAGCAGGTTGGCAAATTAGCCAAGCCCTGCACAGATTCGAAAGCGATCGCGCAGGTTGGTACGATCTCTGCAAACTCTGATGAGCAGGTAGGTCAGATTATTGCTGAGGCGATGGACAAGGTAGGTAAAGAAGGCGTAATCACCGTAGAAGACGGTACTGGTCTGGAGAACGAGCTTGATGTCGTTGAGGGCATGCAGTTCGATCGCGGATACCTCTCTGCTTACTTCATCAACAACCAGGAAAGCATGAGTGCCGATCTGGAAGATCCACTTATTCTTCTGGTTGATAAGAAAGTTTCAAACATTCGTGACATGCTCGGCCTGCTGGAAGGCGTAGCGAAGTCTGGACGCCCCCTGCTAGTTATAGCGGAAGACGTTGAAGGCGAGGCGCTGGCGACTCTGGTCGTAAACAATATGCGCGGCATCGTGAAAGTTGCAGCTGTTAAGGCTCCGGGATTCGGCGATCGTAGAAAATCTATGCTGGAAGATATCGCAATATTGACCGGTGGTACTGTGATTTCTGAAGAAGTAGGTCTGAGTCTCGAAGGCGCAACTATTGATGACCTCGGTTCTGCAAAGCGCGTACAAATCAGCAAGGAAAACACAACAATTATCGACGGTGCTGGCAACAGCAAAGCCATTAAGGGTCGTGTATCACAGATTCGCGCGCAGATCGAAGAAACTTCTTCTGATTACGATCGTGAGAAGTTGCAAGAGCGTGTTGCTAAGCTTGCCGGCGGTGTCGCCGTGATCAAGGTTGGCGCAAGCACAGAAATGGAAATGAAAGAGAAGAAGGCTCGTGTAGAAGACGCGTTGCATTCGACTCGCGCCGCGGTAGAAGAAGGCGTGGTTCCTGGTGGTGGTGTTGCTCTGATTCGCGCCTTGCAAAAGGTCGAAGGCCTTAAGGGTGACAACGAAGATCAAAATGTCGGTATAGCCATTCTGCTTAAGGCGGTGACTACTCCTCTGCGTCAGATCGTTACCAACGCAGGCGAAGAAGCTTCGGTTGTGCTGGATAAGGTTAAGTCTGGCAAAGGCAACTATGGTTTTAATGCAGCGACTGGTGAGTATGGCGACATGATTGAGATGGGTATTCTCGATCCAGCCAAAGTGACTCGTACCGCCATTCAAGCGGCTGGTTCTGTGGCTGGGCTTATGATTACTACTGAGTGCATGATTACCGAGAAGCCGGACGAAGGTGGTGCTGGTGGTGGCGGAATGCCTGACATGGGTGGGATGGGCGGAATGCCCGGCATGATGTAAAAATCGGCGGTTGGGGAGGTCTTGAGCCTCCCTGGCTTCGTTGCTTTAGGACTTCCGATGCTCATGTATGCTCGTATAC
>CAXBLN010000266.1:0-3814 GCA_963976555.1 uncultured Gammaproteobacteria bacterium | reverse complement strand
CCGATTTGCCACCTTCAATTGAATCAACGGCGCCCAGGGACGCACCTGTTCATAGCTGCTCAGTTCCATGGGCCCGATACCGCCTTCGCGATGACAGACCACACAGTTCTCGTTAATGATGCCAGCTACGTGGCTTGAGTAAGTTACGGATTCTGCGCTACTAGCCGCATCCGCAGCAAATACCGTTTGCGCCTGAAGCCCCAAGAATGCGACGAGCGCAAGGCCGGCCCCAAGATGTGGCAACTCTTTCCAATTCTGCAAAATACTCATTAGCCTCTCCTAATTATTCGGGTAAGTTAGAACACAGCAAAAAGTGAGTAGCGCCTAGGGAAGCGCCATTCACAGTTGGTCAGCTGCATCGAGTTGATGCCGCTGTCATGGCGGCTGACCACGCAGTATTCATTGAGGCTTGCGACGGTGTCACCACTACAAATGACATCGCGCAGCCATGTTTGCGCATTCGAGCCATCCAACTTAACTCTGCTGAGAAATCGCTGAGACAGCCTCAGATTAAAGAATGTTGGTGAATGCTACGATTTGTTATCTGCCTCTTCAGGATTGTGACAAAGGACTATCCAGAGCACTATAACATTTACAACGTTTATAAGATTAGTATTTCTTCGATTATTTGTCCAATAGCAATTATTTCAGAACGAACGATCGTTCTAGGCGAAATGAGCTGTGCTTAGTCATTTGTCTCCCCCTGCCAGCGCACAGCCCTAAGCTCCTATTTCGGCGAGGTCAGCTTCATATTGCAGCCGTGTTAGTCGTCCAATCTGATGCAACGACGCCAAGTGTGAATAGATCAGGGGCAGTAATCCCCGTGTACGCAGTTCCTGGAATTCTTCATTATTGAGTTTTTCCAACGCCTCCTCATCGATCACGAACACGCCGTCCACTTCATATTTGGGAGAGTTCTGAGTATGTTGCAGTTGCAGAGCGCGCGAGGTAAACAATTTTTTCTCGGCCAGGAAGCGACACAATGAGACGGCTTGAATTGACTGCTGGGTCACTCTGACCACGTGATCGATACGCCTTTTCAAATAGTCTGTTGCCAGGCCGGCGCTGTCGTACAGTGGTTCGCCCACAGTTTCGCTCAGCAGCGGGCTTTGCTCATCGATGGCGATGTCTGCCTTATCACTGTTCGCTTCCAGTCGGCGCACAGATAGCGGCGAAATGGTAAAACCACTAGGTATAAACGTCGGCTGCCATTCGCTAGTCTGACAATAGAGATTCACGCCCTTTTTCAAACCCATCATGGCGCCAGGAACGAAGTCCGCGGTCTTGCTGTTTCTAACAAACACCAGAGGAAATTCCGTAGCCAGCCCGTAGAATTCCTGAAACACCACTGGCACAAAATTCTCTGTGCGGTGGCTGGTGAAATCTGTTGCGTCGCTTAAGCGCAACGCGCCGTGTTGCTCGAAGTTAAGAAGTACGGGTTGAGACATGGTTGCAATTCGCCTTATTTGGAAGTGGATTACAGCCCATCGGAAACCTTATCATTTGCGCGGTGATTGATGGGGTTTTTGTTCAAGCATGAAAAAAGATGCGACTGACAGTCGCCCTTTGGCGACGTCACTGTCGAGACTGCATGCTGATGGAAGCAAGGCGCAATGCAATAAATTCGAAGGGTAGAGTACCAGTCGATTCCATTTAGCCTTGATAACTAGTTCCTGTTTGAACAGGCCGGTGTCTCCATTCAGATAGCCCGAGTGTTCTTTCGGGCTAGCGCGCACGTTTTCGATCATCTCATTCATAACATCGCGATCATCGAGCCCTATTCTGACCAGATTGCGCGGTCGATAGCGATAAATCGCTGTGCCTCCATGGGCCTCACCACAGAGGTAATGCACGGCCGCAAATTGATCATCGCCGAAAGCATCGACATGCGGCATTTTCTGGGCCGTACTTAGTTGTGCGGGTTTGAGAGTTGTCAATGACATCATGCAACGGTGTATTAGCGGATTACGGATGCCGTACACCAGTTCAACAACTTTTCCCAGCTCGTGTTCATAGGCACTGGGCAGACGATCTCGAATTCCCGGATAAGCTGTTCTGTCACTACCTACTTTACCAAAGTAGGCTTTATTCTTCGCATACTCAGTTAATTTCTCCGGATTGGATAGAAAATCATCCACGATATACACTGAGATTTCAGGATCTGTATGCTGAATTTTCTCGACGTTTATTGCCTGATTCAGTATAAACTCTAGCATAGTTGGCGATGTCTTCTTATTGTTTGCACTTAGAATGATAGCGCCAATTTTTGGATACCTACTTCGAAATATTGAATAGTGTGCATCCCTGAATGTCAACCGGGAGATTTCGCTATAAGTTTAGAGTGTGGCGGGCGCGTATGTAGCAATGGTTTAAGCCAACAAGTAAATCCAACAAACCATTGCGACTCCATACCTCTAAGATATCAATTTTAAGCTAGCAAAAAAGAAAAGGAGTTCTGTGGAAAACAAAAATATCAGACACTTTGTAATCGTTGGGGGAGGAACAGCGGGTTGGATGTCAGCGGCTGCCCTGAGTCGTGTCATCGGTACACGAGACTACAAGATCACCTTGGTCGAATCCGAACAGATAGGGACGGTTGGCGTCGGTGAGGCAACTATACCTCCCATCGTAGAGTTCAATAATTTGCTGGGTATCAATGCCGATGAGATGCTACGTGCGACAAACGGCACATTTAAACTCGGCATCGAGTTCATCAACTGGGGCAGGATAGGTGACAGCTATATGCACCCATTCGGGGTGTTCGGACGAACCATCATGAACGTCGGCTTCTGGCATAATTGGAAAAAGGCCTACGACCTAGGCCTCTCGCCACCACTGGAAGCTTACTCATTGAATTGGCTTGCGGCAAAGCAAAATCGGTTCCTGCGTACTAACAATGTCCCCAACTCGCCACTGTCCAAAGTTCCCCACGCCTACCATTTTGACGCCAGTCTCTACGCAGATTTTCTCCGCAAATTCAGCACCGACCTCGGCGTCAATCGCATTGAAGGGCTCGTGGAGCAAGTAATGCAGAATCCAGAGTCGGGTTTTATCACCGGCATCAAACTTAAGGATGGTAAAACCATCGAAGGGGACTTCTTTCTGGACTGCACAGGATTTCGTGGATTACTGATAGAGCAGTGCCTGAAAACCGGCTACGAGGACTGGACTCAATACCTGCCTTGCAACAGTGCCCAGGCCGTACCAACTGAAGCGATAAGCCCGAAGCACCCCTATACCAAGTCCATCGCTCATCCCATCGGCTGGCAATGGCGAATTCCTCTGCAGCATAGAACGGGCAATGGCATAGTCTATAGCACAGAATTTGCAAGCGACGAGCAGGCGCAGGAGACGCTGTTAGCTAACCTGCCTAGCGCAGCCATTGCCGAGCCGAAGCCCCTGCGGTTTGTTACCGGCAAGCGCAAGAAGAGTTGGAACAAGAACTGTCTGGCAGTTGGTCTGTCCAGCGGCTTTATGGAGCCTCTGGAATCGACCAGCATTCACCTTATTCAGTCTACGATCATGAGGTTCTTTTCCCTCTTTCCACGACGTGAGAATTTTGAAGCCGAAAGCGATCGCTTTAACAAAGTCGTAGATCGAGAATTTCGTTCGGTGCGGGACTTTCTTATTTTGCACTACAAGGCTACGGAACGAGATGACTCCGAGCTCTGGAACTATTGCCGTAACATGGCGATTCCGGATTCCCTGCAGGAAAAGCTGGAACTTTATCAATCAGGATCCTGGCTCGAGCGAGACAACCAAGAGCTGTTTGGTGTGGACAGCTGGTTGTCTGTGCTTAACGGTCAGCACGTTC
>CAXBLN010000265.1:0-3884 GCA_963976555.1 uncultured Gammaproteobacteria bacterium | reverse complement strand
TGCTTCTGCAAGGACGACAGTACTCTACAGAAAGCCGCCGATATTCTGTGCGCCCTCTGAGAAGTCCATCATGACTGACATAGATTTCAATCAGTTCGCTACTGACATCAAGCGTTGGGGTATCGAGCTTGGCTTTCAGGAAGTGAGCATTACCGATATCGACCTCAGCAAGTATGAGCATCATCTGAAGGATTGGATAGACAGAAACTATCATGGTGCCATGTCCTATATGGCGGAGAATCATGACAAGCGTTGTCATCCCGAGCAACTGGTGCCCGGCACGATTCGTGTCGTCTGCGTGCGCATGGACTACGCAATAGATTCGATGGACAGCCTTGCATCAGTTGAGAACACAGGCAAGGCCTATGTGTCTCGCTATGCCAGAGGCCGGGACTATCACAAGCTTATTCGGCGACGATTGCAGAAACTCGCACACCTTATCCAAGACAAGGCTGGGCCTTTCGGCTACCGCGCCTTCGTGGACAGCGCGCCGGTACTCGAGCGCGCACTCGCGGAGAAATCGGGCATGGGATGGATTGGCAAGAACACAATGCTAATCAATAAGAACGCTGGCTCCTGGTTCTTCCTGGGAGAGTTGTTTACTGACCTGCCTTTGCCGATTGATGATCCGGTGTCCGATCACTGTGGGAGCTGTTCTGCTTGCCTCGAAATCTGCCCTACCAATGCATTCGTGAAACCCAACTTATTGGACGCCAAGCGATGTATCTCCTACCTAACAATCGAACTACGTACGTCCATACCGGAGGAGTTTAGAAAGCCAATGGGGAATCGCATCTTCGGTTGCGACGACTGCCAACTCGTCTGTCCCTGGAATAAATTTTCCAAGGCGACTAGCGAGAAAGATTTCTCTCCCAGGCATGGTCTAGACGATGCGCAACTTGTTGATCTGTTTTCCTGGACCGAGCGGGAGTTTCTCAAGCGTACCGAAGGGTCGGCTATTCGCCGGATCGGTTATGACTGCTGGCTGCGCAATATCGCCATCGCCTTAGGTAACGCGCCGAGTTCCAATGAGATACTCGCGGCGCTACGCTATCGCCTCAACAATGTTTCCGCCATGGTTAACGAACATATCGAATGGGCATTATTGCAGCACGAAGCTTAAGCATCTACTCAAGCATCGATAAAGTGTTCGCGGTAGTATTTCAGTTCTGCTACCGAGTCTTTAATGTCTTCCATCGCCTGATGCGCACCTTGTTTTACCAGGCCTTTGAGTATCTCCGGCTTCCAGCGGCGCACCAACTCTTTAACTGAGCTAACATCGAGGTTGCGGTAGTGGAAGTAATTTTCTAGTTCAGGCATGTAGTTCGCCATGAATCGACGATCCTGACAGATGCTATTTCCACACATGGGCGATGCATTCTTC
Organism: uncultured Gammaproteobacteria bacterium; assembly: GCA_963976555.1. Lineage (GTDB taxonomy): Bacteria > Pseudomonadota > Gammaproteobacteria > Pseudomonadales > Pseudohongiellaceae > UBA9145. Next base: position 2,500 of record CAXBLN010000265.1, on the reverse strand, counting down.
TCGGAGAACTGCGATAGAAATTCTATCGTCTGTCTAGTGGCTTCCTCTTCGTCTACAACGCTATGCCTGACTCGTTCGATCAAACCAGATGCACTATGATGTGTCTGATTCCACTCATCCATCGCATCTAACGCTGCATCGGATTGCTTGATTGCGAGCACCGGCCCCTCGCCGAGGATGTTGAGTTCGGCATCGGTGACAAGAGTTGCTATCTCGATGATGCGATCTGACTCCGGCTTCAGTCCTGTCATTTCCAGATCTAGCCAAACTAGATTCAATCTTTTATCCATGCTGATATTCCGCGTCGAAGTATTAGTCGTTAGTTTGCGATATTGCCGAATGCAGGGCGATTGTAGCAAAGCTTCCCCGAGTGGAATATGCAATAATCCTCTTCCTTGGAAACCGAATAATTGCACGACGAAAATTGGAGCTGCTTGCTAACCGTCCATGAGTAAGAGAAGACTAAGCAAACAGCAGTTGGCTCGAATATCCGAGAATCAACGCAAAGAGTTGGGTCAGGTTGAACCGGGCTCGGACGATTCAGAAACGGCTCCAGACAAATGCAATGGACGCATTATTAGTCACTTCGGACAGCACGTAGATATCGAGTCTCTAGTCGATGGCGATGAGAATCGGCTTATTCGCTGCACGCAGCGATCGAATCTGCCGAAACTGGTTACGGGCGACCTTGTGGTTTGGTCTGATGACGGAGCAGACGGCGGTGTCGTTACTGCTCTGGGTCAGCGCCGCAATTTCTTCGGCCGACCTAATGCCGAGGGGCAGTTTAAGGCGATAGCCGCGAATATAGATCTCGTTCTTGTAGTATTCGCCTCCTCACCGACTCCTCATGTAAGTCTAATCGACCGATATCTCGTCGCCATAGAACAGCTTGGCCTGGATGCCGTATTGGTTCTGAACAAGCTCGACTTGCTAAGCAAGGAAGATTTAGCCAATTTGGACAGTATGTTGTCTGTATATGGCGATATTGGCTACCCCATTCATAAAGTTTCTGCGGAGGACGGTCGGGGTATCGCCAACCTTGATCAGGCGCTTGCCGGCAAGACGACAATACTGGTCGGGCAGTCCGGCGTGGGCAAGTCATCCCTGGTGAACAAACTCAATAAAGACAGCCTCGCCGACGTCGGGGCGCTGTCGGAAACCTGGGATCGCGGCACACACACGACGACGACCTCGTCCCTCTATCATATGGCTGGTTTCGATTTGATAGACTCACCCGGCATTAGGGAGTTTGGCCTGGGACACATAAATACCCAACAGGTATTCGATGGGTTCATCGAATTCCGGCCCCACGCCGGCTCCTGTAAATTTAGAGACTGCTCTCATCGGCAGGAGCCAGGCTGCGCCATACAGGCCGCGGTAGAATCTGGGCTGATTAGCACGGAACGACTGGAGAGCTTCTTTCGCATCGTCGATTCTCTAGATGAGCTAGCCTAGATTGGCAAGCAGGCGACGTGGACCGCATATTGGCGTAGTGAGATGAACATGAATACAGACAAACTCCCACTGATAATTTCTCCCGAGGCATTTAAAGAGCTGCCTGCGCAGGACAATATTTTGCTCATCGCCGTTATATCCAAGGCAGTTTTCGATGTGCAGCATATTCCCGGCTCGATCCTGGTAGAACCTTCCGAGCTAGTGAGTGGAATCAAACCTGCTGTCGGTAAACTACCAACGGTCGAGCGACTGAATATACTTTTCTCCAGAATAGGATTGACTGGAGACAAACACATCATCGTCTACGACGATGAGGGTGGCGGCTGGGCTGGAAGATTCATCTGGACATTGGATGTAATTGGCCATTCCCGCTATACCTACATCGACGGTGGGCTTACCGCGTGGCGTAAGATGGGCTTTCCATTAATAAGCAGTGAGGCCCAACAGAAATCTTCCGTGAGCAATTTCTCTGCGAATATACTCGACGGCCTTCTTGTCTCGAAGGAAGAGGTTCGGGAGAGGATCACGGATACGAATTCCATCGTTTGGGATGCCCGTGCGCCGGAAGAGTTTAACGGAACGAAGATTACCGCTATCAGGAACGGACACATCCCAGGCGCCAAGAATCTCGATTGGCTCGAATTACAAGATGCTGAGAACGACAGGCGTCTCAAGCCGCTAACGCTGATCGCGGAGCGGCTTAATGAGCTGGGCATTAGCAAAGACAAGAAGGTTATTACCCACTGCCAAACCCATCATCGTTCAGGACTGACCTATCTTGTCGGGAAAGCGCTCGGTTATGATATCAAGGCTTATGATGGTTCTTGGTCAGAGTGGGGAAACGATCCCGAAACACCAGTACAAAACTAACTGAGCTCAATTTGGTGGCGACACCCAATAAGCCAAGCAGATATTTTTTAAAGAAGACCAACTATGTCACGCCTGTTCATACTGTTTCAGTATCTTCTGCCGCAGCATTTGCTTTCCAGACTGGTAGGCAAATTTGCAGAGAGCGAAAGCCTTCGCAAGCCACTTATCCGAGCCT
>CAXBLN010000264.1:0-3978 GCA_963976555.1 uncultured Gammaproteobacteria bacterium | reverse complement strand
CCGACGCCTTGTCCGAGCCAAATTCGTCGAGCATGAGAAATGGGTCAAACCGCTCCAGATTATTGCCGCCAAATACGCGCTTCAATTGCACCCCGTCTCCATCGCTGGCAGCTTGAGCGACCAGTACTTCCTCTGTTGTTCGTAAGAGTCTTTGCTTGTTCACGCGGCTACCTCCTCTTCTGCCTTAATTGCTCCATATTCTGCTACGATGTTTTCGATCTGGCCTCTTGCCGTGCGTAGTCCCTGCTCTCGTCGCTCGCGGCTCATGCTAAGTCCATCCGCGCTGACGAATTCAACATCTTCCAATCCGATAAACGAGAAGATTAGCTTCATGTAGGGACGTAAAAAGTCCGTCGCACCCGCCTCGTGCTCTCCGCCCATGGCCGCCAGAACGTAAACCTTCTTGGGCTCCAATAATCCAACGGGGCCGTTCTCGGTATATTTGAATGTCACTCCTGCTCTGGCGACGTGATCGATCCAGGCCTTTAACATGGAGGGAACAGAAAAGTTATACATGGGCAATCCGATCACCAATACGTCGGCGTGCTGCAATTCGGCGATAAGCGAATCCGAGTATTCGACTTGTTGCTGCTGGGTTCCATCGCGGTCAGCCTCTGGGGTGGACAAGGCCTTCAGCCATGGGCCGTCCAGGTGTGGAATGGCTTGTTTGGAGAAATCCCTTTCGACCAAATTGATCGCGTCGCGATCCCTGAGCCCGGCGATCAACTCGTCCATCAGCTGAGAGCTGACGCTGCCCTCGCCCAATATGCTGGTAGTAATTCGTAGTACGTTTGTCATGCTAATCCCCTATCTCTGCTGCATTGTTATCTTGATTGGGCTCATAATAGGGCATATTATTTGATGTATTGTCGCTATTTTTAAAGGTTATTAATCGAATAATTAGATATATGAAGACTCCCCGCGTATCCCTCGAGCAGTGGCTAACGTTTAAGACCGTTGTGGATAGTGGTTCCTATGCAATGGCCGCGGAGGCATTGAACAAGAGCCAGTCCTCGGTAAGCTATGCTATCGGCCGCCTCAATGAGCAACTGCCACAGCCTGTGCTATCGCTAAATGGTCGCAAGGCTGTGCTCACCGATGCCGGGCAGGTACTCTACCGATATGCACAACAGCTGCTAAAACAGGCCAGCGAGGCTGAGGCCGTCGCTAACTCCCTCGCTCTAGGATTCGAGTCGGAAGTCTCGATAGCGGTGGATGTTCTCGTGGAAATAGGCTCCTTGATCTGCGCGTTCGAAGAGTTTTCACAGGAATTTCCCCACACCAGGATTCGTGTTCTCGAAACCAGCCTCTCCGGCACTACCGAGGCAATCACCGGTAAAACTGCCGATCTGGTTATTGGCTCCAATACACCGATTGGAATCCGCAGCACTCCTTTAATGCAGGTATCCATGATCCCTGTCGCTGCACCGACTCATCCTCTGGTACTGAATCGGGAAAGCGTCTCCGAGGTAGAGCTGCGAAGCATGCGCCAAGTCGTGCTGCGTGATAGCGGCACGCACACAGAACAGGATGCAGGCTGGCTGCAGGCGGAACAGCGTTGGACCGTGAGTCATTTTTCCACCAGCATTAAACTGCTTCGGTCGGGCCTCGTCTTCGCGTTTGTTCCCCAGAACTGGATTGAGGAGGAACTCAGCGCAGGAAATCTGCAAAGGATTCCGCTGGACACGAGCATGGATCGGTTAATACAGGTGTACATAATGCTGACGGAAAACCATGCCGCGGGGCCTGCCAGCCGAGCCCTGCACGATATCATACTGCAAAGTATCAACCAGGTTTCTGCCTAGGCTTCCCATTCAGCTTCTATTCATGCTCCTCGAGTATGCTCACTGTAGACAAATAACATTTTGCTAACGCGTTATCGATACTGAGAAGTAGGTGGATACTATGATTCTAAAGAGAGTATTACTAAGCCTGTCGATTGTAGGCGCACTGATTATTAGCCAAGCGGCGTCGGCTGACAACCGTCATAATCGCCGAGGCTTTAGCGACTATGGCTACGGTCACAGCAACTACCGCAATAGCTACCGCAACAATAGTCGCTATAACTACCGCAGCAATCGCCGCGCGAACTCCTATCACTTCCCAGCACGGGATAGACGCTATAGAAGCGGTTTCAATATCTCCTACGGTAACTATTACTCGCGTAATCGTGGTTACGATTCTGGTAGTTTTGTAGGCGGCCTGGTGCTGGGTTCGCTGTTTAGTTATCCCAGATATTCCGCTCGCAGTTACGACACAGTGGTCTACTCAGATGTGCCCGCTACACGTACGCGTGAAATTGTCTATGTAGACAAAACTCCGTCTCGCAGCTACGCGCCCGTTGCTAGTGGCCGACGACTGCTCCGCGACCTCGAAGGCAACTGTTTCGAGCGAATCGTTGATGATCAAGGTGACGAAATTCGTGTCCAGCTGGAGGCTGAGGAATGTAATTTCTAGACTCTCTAACGCGCGCCTGCGCTATACTTCTCATCCGGTCTGCGGTTTAACGGATGAGAATTAATTGAGTTATGAAACGAATTTGCGCGCTTATCAACCTCCTTCTAGTCCTCGCTGCTTGCACGAGTTCACCCACGGATCGACGACAGGTAGTACTCTATTCCGATGCCGACATGGCCGAACAAGGTGTTCGCGCCTACCGCGAGATGCAGGCAGAGATACCCGCTAGCACTAACCCGCAAGAACTCCAATACGTCCAGTGCGTTGCGAATTATGTAATCTCCGCGCTGGATAGCGAAGAACAGACGCGGTTCGAATGGGAAGTTACGGTTTTCGACAACGAGCAGGCAAACGCCTTCGCGTTGCCAGGAGGCAAGATAGGCGTATACAACGGACTGCTGGGAATCGCTGTTAACCAACACCAGCTCGCCGCCGTGATGGCACACGAAGTGGGTCATGTGTTAGCTAATCACAGCAATGAACGCGCCAGCCAATCTACACTGCTTAACGTCGGCGCCGCTGCAGCCCAGATCCTTGGAGCCTCTGACACCACTTTGCAGATACTGGATATCGGCACGCGCTATGGCATCTTTTTACCCTTTAACCGAACTCAGGAGAGCGAGGCCGATGAAGTCGGTGTGATCCTCATGGCTGATGCCGGCTTCAATCCCGAAGAGAGTATTAATCTCTGGGTAAACATGAGTGCCGGCGGCGGTCCGAGACCTCCCGAGCTTCTGTCTACTCATCCATCTCCTTCGTCGAGGATGTCCGCACTCAGGCAATTGATGCCGGCAGCCAACGCTCTGCGCGACTCGGCGCGGCGCCGTGGAGTCAACCCAGACTGCGTTCTCAACTAGCCGGATTCTTCTCGCTCATGCTCAGACTGCAAGTCTGAACATCCATTCTATTAATATAATAAAGTAATTACTTTATTATATTGAGCGCATATAGGGGCATGCCTTCTGAAGGCATACAAATGAGCCTATCTATCGGTCGTCAAAACCGTTGAGATAGTCTACATATGGTGGTATTGTTTGCAGCGCAACACAAGATGATGAATTCTTCATGTTTTGCACTCACTCCGGCACAGTCTCCACGCCAGTCTCTGTGCCGAGGTGCTCCTTGAGACTTCCTGCCTCCAAGAATCACTGATTCGCGGGGGCAGGAATGCTTTAGACCCTTCCGACCATTGGCCACCCACACAGTTCATTCATCGACGCTGATACCAGAAAGTACAGGCGCTGCCGCTGGCCCATGAGGCATAATGTCTGTCCATGGAAAATCTCCCGGAACAATTCCAGAACGCTGAAAGCTGCCTCAATTGCGGACACCGTCTTGCGGGAAGCTATTGCGGGAATTGTGGTCAGCAGGTAAAGGAACTGCGGCGCCCCTTCTTTAGGCTGACTACTGAGGCACTGCACTCTCTGATCGAACTGGACGGTCGCGCTTACAGAACATTGTTCTATCTCTTGACCAAGCCTGCCTACCTGAGCAGGGAATACTTCAGTGGCAGACGCATGA
>CAXBLN010000263.1:0-4031 GCA_963976555.1 uncultured Gammaproteobacteria bacterium | reverse complement strand
AAATACGCTGCTGTTTAGCACCACAACATGAAACTCGGCGCTCGCAAAACCAATAACCTTGATCGGGTACAGACAGGGGAATTCAATTTTGGGAGCTTCCTGTTCAGAAGGCTTATCAACCATCACCTTAACCCGAGAACATATTGCTAAATAGCAGCGTAATCCAATCGACGAAGCGTTTAAGTATCCCGCCCTGCTCGACCGCCTGCATGCTAATGACATTACCCTGATAGAGAATATTGTCATCCAAGACCACACGAACCTCACCCATGATCTGCCGGTCACTGAGTGGCGCGCGAATTATTTCGTCTACGTCCACCGTGGCAGTCATCGCCTCAGCCTGTCCCCTTGGAATTGTTATATAGACTTCATCCTCTATACCTAGATCGACGGAATTCTGCGCGCCGGAATAGATAGGTACATTGGTTAGCACCTGATTCGAATCATAGAGTTTATGTGTCTCATAGTAGCGAAAACCGTAGGTGAGCAATTTCTGCGTCTCGATCGCTCTTGCTTCTTCGCTTGCCGTACCCATAACCACGGAAATCAGACGCATGCCGTCGCGTTCAGCCGAGGCAACGAGGCAGTAACCTGCCGCATCGGTCCAACCGGTCTTCATGCCATCGACATTGCGGTCTCTAAACAGCAGCGTATTTCGATTTGGCTGCCGAATATCGTTATAGGTAAATTCTCGCTCCGCATACATCGCATAGAACTGTGGATGTCGATTTATTGTAGCCTGTGCGAGCAGCGCGAGGTCTCGAGCCGACATAGTATTGTAATAAAGTTCGGTATCCAATCCGCTGGCGTTCATGAAGAAACTCTGAGATAGACCGAGCACCTGAGCGTACTGATTCATCATGTCTGCGAATGCTTCTTCACTGCCGGCAATATGTTCTGCCATCGCCACGCTGGCATCATTGCCAGATTGAATAATTATGCCGCGCAGCAAGTCCTCCACTTCAACCATCGTGTCCACACCAACGAACATCTTGGAGCCTTCCATGCGCCAAGCCTTCTCGCTGATATGTACCTCGTCGCTGAGCGCCAGATTACCGCTAAGAATCTCTTCGGTCGCGACATAGGCGGTCATTATCTTGGTAAGACTAGCCGGCGGTAATGCCTCGTCTGCATTTTCTTCGATGAGTATGTGACCGGTCTTCGCGTCCATTAAAATGTAGCTAGTGCCAGCGATCTCGGGAGGCCTCGGAATTATCGCCGGAGCACCGTAGGAAAAATTGCTGACAAACATAACCGCAGCCAAGAACAGAGAAAGCGTTTTAACTCGTGGCTGGGAGTCTCTGGAAAATAATGAAATAGCAAAAGATGACATAAAAAATCCGTCTCGTATTAAAAAGTTGTGAGTTGAGAGGTGACGAATCAATTGGTGAAACTGGTCGCGGCTGTTACTCGATGATAGCGCAAGAGCGATGGCTATTCGGTGACAGTGTACGGACTTCCCAAGTTAGCGGCAACAACACTTTGGCTAACTCGTTGAAGTTGACCAGGATCGGAAATTGGGCCGACTCTGACTCGATGTAAAACCCTGTTGTTCGATGTGTTTACCGAACGTATGAACACGGGCAGATTGGTAATTTCTTCCACTCTGTCTGAGACTTCCTCAGCGCTGCTTAGTTCCGAGAATGCCCCAACCTGCAGATATTTACTGCCTGCAGAACTGACTCGAAGTATCTCGCTACGAGTCGAGTTGGCGGTATTCACTCCGCGGTCAGCCGAGACCCCCGTCGCGACTACAGACTCTAGTTGAACGCGAGCGGTGCCCCTATCCGCATATCCAAGCTTCATAGCTGCCGCATAGGACAGGTCAATGACGCGGTCCCCGTGAAACGGCCCTCTATCATTCACTCTAACGATGATACTTCGATTATTATCCAGGTTTGTGACGCGCAAGAAACTCGGTATAGGCAGAGACTTGTGAGCAGCCGACACCTGATACATATCGAACACTTCACCATTGGAGGTCTTGTGGCCATGGAATTTCTCCCCATACCATGAGGCGACGCCCCGTTCCTTATAGCCTTCCTCGGTTGGCAATACGCGGTAGCTCTTACCCAGCACCGAGTAGGGACTGCGATTCCCAGCCATTGTTCTGGTGACAGGCTCGGGAATGACTTCTGGGATCGATGAAAGATCGAGATCGCGAGTGGGCGCCCGGTCCTGCTGAATACTGTAACGGCCGGCATTAGGCGACTCTGGGGATGGGCTGGGTACAGGAGCCGAACTACAGGCCAGCATAGCCAGCAGTGCGGGTGCGATCGCGCTTACTCTCAACACATTTCTATTCATTTGAACTTCCATCTTAACGCAGACACTCAAGCTAGCACTCACAGCAGGACGAGCGAAGACTGTCAGAAAAAATCAGACCTACCTGAAGAATAGCGTCCGATCTGGAATTTTTTTTAACCGCTTCGCCGAATCTCAAGAAATAAGTGAACTGAATGCAGCGGACAAATTGAGTGCTATCGCAATAAAGTCGAATCTATTCTATATAATTCAAAGAGTTAGAGCGCCCTGCTACGCCCATGAGTCTGAATCGACATCAAAAGCCCAAAACCGATGAACAGGGTAACCACAGAGGTCCCGCCACGACTCATCAGCGGTAGCGGCAGGCCAATTACTGGCAGCAGTCCGGAGACCATTGCCATGTTGACGAAGACATAGAAGAAGAAAGTGAGCGTAATGCTGCCCGCAAGCAGACGACTAAACATGTCGTTCGCTGCGAAGGCGATATAACAGCCTCTCACTAGCACGAATAGATACAGGGAGAGCAGAAAGAGAACGCCTAGCAGGCCGAACTCTTCGGCCAGCACGGCAAGAATGAAATCGGTATTGCTCTCTGGGATGAAATCCAGGTGAGACTGCGCTCCCTCGCCGTAGCCCTTGCCGTAGACACCGCCGGAGCCAATGGCTATCTGCGACTGAATAATATTGTAGCCAGCACCGGTAGGATCGCGGTAGGGGTTCAAAAACGTCAATATTCTATTCTTCTGATGCTCCTGAGCAAGGAAGATATACCACGCCGGAGAGACCATCAGCAGCGCTACGAACCCACCGATAACGATTCGCCAGCGAATCCCTGCGAGCAACACGACGAAGAGTCCACTCATAGTGACCATGATCGCCGTTCCGGTGTCGTTCTGAACCACAATCAGGCCTGCCGGTACCAATATCATCACCGCCGAGAAGAACAAGTGCTTGAATCGTGGTGGGAGCGGACGACTTGCCAGATACCAGGCTATCAGCATCGGCACGACAAACTTCATCAGCTCTGAGGGTTGAAAGCTGGGAAGACCCGGGAGATCCAGCCAACTCTTCGCCCCGTTCTTTTCCGCCCCAAGCACCAGCACGAGGCCCAACAATCCCAGGCCAGCGGCATACAATGTCGGCGCCCACTGCCTGAAGAAGTGCACGTTGAATTGGGCGACGATGAACATCACCACCAGGCCCATGACCATGGTTAGCGCCTGCCGCTGAACTACAGGGACATCGCCTCCGCTGGCGCTAAACAAAACAAAAAGCCCAAATGAGCAAAGCAGAGTTATACCAACTAGAAGAGGAGGATCGGTGTGAATCGTTTGCCAAATCGAATGGGTATTTCTAGCTCTCGAGTCGAGCCCATCCGACTGTCGAATAAAGTCCAGGCTACTCATCGACCAAGGCTAAGAGTTGATCTTCGCTAGCTTCTAATCCGGCGAAATCGATTTCCAGGATGTCCAGCAGGTAGGCGTCGGTTACGCTCTTCGCAATAGGCCCGGCCATGCTGCTGCCGTGCTCGCCATTTTCTACGAAGACGGCGATGGCGATCTGAGGCTTGATGTGGGGGTTCTCAGCAGGAGCATAAGAAATAAACAGCGCATGATCCTTGTTCAGATCAGAGGCTTGAATGTCCGTACTCTTTAGAATGTCCTGACTAATACCTACTACCTGAGCGGACCCGGATTTACCCGCCATCTTGTAAGGCATCTCTCTATCCGCCATGGCAATGGCCTCGTAGGCTGTGCCATATTCAC
>CAXBLN010000262.1:0-4032 GCA_963976555.1 uncultured Gammaproteobacteria bacterium | reverse complement strand
CTTTAGTTAGACTAACCTACTAATATTTTTAGATATTTTCTGGGGATATCTCAGGCTCAGAGAGATTTGATCTTACTTAGACAGGAAAGCTGCTGACTTCCTGTCCCTCCGCTTGGAAATGGTGGCAATGGACAGCCTAGCTGCTCTTCTGGAAATAAAAGCGGTTAGATCTATTTTCTACTTAAAAATAGACCTGTCCCCTTTATCCATCAACCCTTCAAGCACCAGTATCTCTAGAAGTAGTGGCCCCTAATTTCGGCTCTAGTCTGCCGATTCACCGCCTCGCAGAAGAGCCTATCAATGGGCGATTTAAACCAAATAGCCCAGTTACGCGTAGTTTCCACGTATAATAGCTACTTTACCTACAGGGCAGATATTTGCTCCGTAATCCTAAATTATGGAATGTTCTATGCATCTGATTTTCTTCGATTTAGATGGCACGCTTCTAAATGAAGCGTCCGAGATATCGGCTTTTACCAAACAAACACTAAACCTTTTGAGCGAAAGCGACATTGCTTACACAGTGGCAACAGGGCGCACCATGCTCTCGGCCAGGACCATTCTGGACGGGCATGCTTTTGACTTGCCTCAAATCTACAATAATGGGGTGACAATTTGGGATCCAAATAACCAACAACTGACCCTTGAAAACCTGCTTAATAATGCAGAAATCTCAACAGTGGTTGATGTTGCGGTTTCCAAGGGAATGACTCCATTCGTTCACGCCATCGATAATCACCATCACTACATCTATCACGCCGATACAATTCATGGCATTGAAAAAGAGCTTGTTCATAAGCACTATTCTCGCTCCGGCGCGAGGCTTTTGCCCTTAGAAATGCTGCCCGGTGATAGTCAAGTCACCAATATCAGCATGATCGGAACTGCTGACATAGTGGACGAAATGTGGCGAGAGATTAAAACTCATAAACATCTAGTAGCCTACTCTGGACCTGCCTTGGAAGGGAGGCAATTTCGGTGGATGGATGTCCATCATTGTATGGCAAGCAAAGGCTCCGCTGTCAGTAGTCTAAAAAAACAATTGGGTGCCACTAATATTATTTGTTTTGGTGACAGTGATAATGATTTGAGTATGTTTGCACTTGCTGACGAGAGCTATGCTCCGAAAAATGCGAAAGCTGTCATTAAAAACTCTGCAAGCGCAGTCATTGGTCACAACCACGAGGATGGCATAGCTCATTTCTTGCGTGAGCGATTCTCACTTTAGTTGCCGGTAACGGGGTTAGGACCCAAGGGAACAGACCACGATTTAGTGAAAGCTATTGGACAACGCTGTTAAGTTCAGCAATTCAAGCGGGCTGTTTATGGTTTTGCTCCTTGTTACGACGGCAGCGCTCAGAGCAATAGCGCACTGTATCCCAGTCACGCGCCCACTTCTTGCGCCAGCAGAAGGGCAGCTTGCAGACAACGCATTGTTTCGAGGGGAGGTTGGGTTTTTTGTGAGTCATTCAGGGCGACGGTCTTTACGCAGTGGGATCAGGGTGTCTAAAAGCGATTGGCAAGATCTTCTACTTTCGCGAACACAAAAGTCTAGCAGTGCCAGAAAAGCTATGGCACTGCTGATTTTAGTTTCTGTCCTCGCTCTGACCTCTTTGATCCGGTTAAATATCAGAGTAGCTCACGCAGCTGTTTCGCCAAGCGGTAACCGCTGAGAAACGCATCCTCCACCCGATCGCCGCGACACCAGTCGCCACATGCCGCCAGATGGTTGTCGGCGTCCAGCAGAAAATCTATCCCCGCCGACGTTTCCACCTTTGCATAGAGCCAACGCTGCAGCGCCTGGTACCGCGGTGGCGGCAAGGAGTCACCCAGCAGCGCCTGCAGAGCGGCGAGCAGTTGATCAGCGACCGCTTCCGAATCCATATCGATGTGCTGCCGTGCCCAGTCGTTATCACTGTGCACCACCATGGCGAAATCCGATGTCCGTTCAATCTTGGAGGAATTCACCGCGATCCAGCCAATCGGTGAATTTCTCACCACCGCGCCGCCGAAGTGCAACGAGGGCTGCGCCTCGAATCCCAGCATCAGGCTGAAACAGGGTAAGAAGGACACCGACCTGACGGCAGCCAATTCGGTAAAGCAGGTAGGTAGCAGCGCAACCGCCTGTGGCGCTGGCGTCGCGCTGACTACCCAGTCGAACGGGCCATGCAGCTCATTACTCGCATCTGTCAGCAACCAGCCCTGTCGATCCCTGCTGATGCTCAGCACTTCGTGTTGCAGTCTGATATCGAGACCGCATGCCAGGGACTTACACAGCGCGTTCATGCCGGGTACTGCAATATAGTGGGGTTCATACCACTCGCGCTTAAAGCGGCGACGGTTGCCATTTAGGTTAATCACCTTGGGTTCCCACAAGCTCACCACATTGTTGGCGATGAGGCTCTTTAGAAACTGCTGGAACTCATCGCTGCGCGCGGTGAAGAACTGCGCGCCATGATCGAACTGGTAAGACTCGGATCGACGCGTGGCCATGCGTCCACCTAAGCCGCGGGATTTTTCGAACACGGTCACATCGACAGCTTCGCACAACTGTCTGGCGAGGGTAATTCCGGATAGGCCGGCACCGATGATAGCGAGTGAAGTCATTGGTAACCCGGAGATTATTGGTGAATGGCAATGAGAAATACGTAAGGCATGCCCGAATGGATGACTGATTATAGTTTAGTGAGGCCGGCTTTGTCCTGTGTGTCGCTCGCCCTCGGCAGAGATACTTCTGCTACCAGATTTGCAATAGCCGCGGCACACTCAGCAGGAACCGCAGAAAGACAAGCGTGAGCGCCAATATGCCCCGCATAAATGTCTCTCTTCCGAGCAGCCCGACGATCCCTCAAAGCAGGATCAGGTAGCTGCCGAGTACGATCATCAGAAAAATGAGATTGGAGCCTGCATTTTGTCTAGAGTCTATCTGCCGAGACTTGCTGGCACGATTTCTGCAGCACTAGTTAGTAAGAAGTTTCGTAACGTCGCCAGGCGCCTTATTACTGGGCTCCCAAGGCATTTAGGGGATGTAGCATTGCACTTACTACAAACAGGCGGAAATATTTACTCCTCCTTTAGAGTCATGATAGTGGCGTGGGAATTGATGCAGACTACTTTAAGACCTGGCTAACTATGCAAGCTATAGGCTGGCGCCTAAGTTAGTGAAAGAACCCGAGTCACGAGCACAATCACAGGTAATATAAGGAAAACATAATGAGCGAAGAAAAGAGTCAAGTTGAAATGGCACGCGATATTATCTCTCAGTTGAAGGAGATGAAACACTATGCTCAGACCAACGTGGAGAAGCTAGCTGAGTTTTGGTTGCAAGCGAGCGAGGAGATTAAGATCGAGGGTATGGCAGATAAAATAGAAGTACTGTTAAACAATTCGAACAGCTTCAACGAGAATCTAGATTCAACCATCTCGGATGTAGAACTCGAATGTAATAGAATCGACAACGAAGCAGAATAGAATGACGACTGCGCTATTGGATGACAGTGCTCTATAGATTTTGATCAGGCAAAATCGTGCCTTTCTAAGCGTAGTCAGGCTAATCTCATCTCATGGTATGTGCTGTGCTTTAAGTCCATGGCACAAGTATTGCCAGTAGACTTTTAGGCTTTCTGCGCCGAGATTAGAGAATCAATTGAAAATGCCTAGTGACATCACAACAAGGAGAATCCATTGCTGGCCACTGAGATCATGATCGAAGCCTTGAAGGCTCATAACGTTGAACGAATATTTAGCGTCCCGGGCGAGGAGAATCTCGATCTTGTTGAGGCCTTGAGGAAATCAGATATCGAACTCGTGATTTGTCGTCACGAGCAGGCAGCTGGTTTCATGGCAGCTACCTGGGGTCGGCTAACTGGTAGAGCTGGCGTCTGCCTAGCAACACTGGGGCCAGGCGCTACCAACTTGGTAACGGCGGCAGCCTACGCTACCTTGGGTGGAATGCCCATGGTTATGATCACTGGGCAAAAGCCCATAAAAAAGAGCAAGCAGGGCGAATTCCAAATAATAGATATCATCGAT
>CAXBLN010000261.1:0-4049 GCA_963976555.1 uncultured Gammaproteobacteria bacterium | reverse complement strand
TCGTATCGCTTCTGCAAGACGATTGTCAGAACCTGTTTATTCACATCTGCCTTGAGCAAGATATCGGTCAAGCCCGCGACATCATCTATTTCCGCATAGGCGGTGATCAGTAGCAGTGGCGGATACCAATCGACACAGACATGCTCGAGATCAGGATGTAGATGTCCACGGCCATGAAAGATTCGACGCGCATCCTTCTGCTCGGCGCCAAAAAAACCAGTCGCAGATTGTTCTATCGTTGCTAGGTTCAATGCATTAATTCTCGGTTGATTGGATATTGTTTATTTTTAGGCCAGCTGGACTGATAATCTGGCACTAGCAGACCAGCTTGCTACTCGTTCTTGCGAAGAATTTTTCTGCCGCGAATTTCTATTGTCTTATAGGATGCTAGCTGCGTTTTCGTCTCGAGCCGCGCAATAAACTCATCGACATCATCGAAGGGCAGGTCGGCTAACGCCGCGTAGTCGATATTCCACCACTCGCTCTTCATCAGCTCTACGATCTGCTCCGAGCTAAAACGGCTGCGCACTACTTTACCTGGATTGCCCACGACTATCTGATAGGGTTCGACGTCCTTGGTTACTACAGCGTTACGCCCGATGACCGCTCCGTCACCGATTTTTACTCCAGCCATAACAACTACGTCATGGGCGATCCAAACATCATTAGCGATGCTTGCATAGACGCACCTCGCCTTGTAGTCCTTGCTAACCGACATACTGCTAGAGACCCAGTTGATAGGATGATTATCCGCCGGCTGACCGAGAACCACATTGCGCCCGATGGAGCAGAACCTTCCTATACCGTCCAGGTTCCATATCTCGCCGCCCTCGCGCATATAGCTATATGCACCGATATGCAGCGGATGATCTGCCTGGGGTAGCCGGACTCGCACATTGCCGAGCCGGGAATGTTCCTCCATGATCAGGTGTGATTGCGCGCTGATATTCGCGAAGTCTTGAATTCTAATACCGCGACGCTTCGCCTTCAATTTCTCTAATCTGTCGAAAATATTCGCCACTCGTTTTTCCTAGTTTTCTCTGCGCACATAGCGGCCATCGAACCAAACCGCCCAACTCTCGGCATCTTCATCGTACTGCTCGAAAAATTGCCGAACGCTGCCATCCCCGTTTGGCGTCCAGGTTCCGCGAAACCTGGCCACGGCGCCAGCAAAGGGATAAATATTGCCCACCAGTCGCATTGAGTCACCTACCATTCCGCCGCTTATATCGATGGAATAGCGCCCCGCAGAGACCCATAGCTGCCGCCACTGCCCCTGGAGCGGGTTGAAATAGTTAATGCTAGTGCCCGTGCCACCACCGGCCCCCACCCAACTCTCGAGCAGCATGCAGCCCCCTTCCATCTGAGTGATGCTGTTCGTTCCCGCCACGTTGCCAGTAGTACTGTCGGTGACATCCCATTCGCCCAGCCAGAAATCGAAGTTACGGAATTCCGGTTCAATACATCCGCTGTTCTGTGCGGCGGATACATGGCTAAACAAGAGGCAGACGACGAGTAAAGCGATCGTGGCCGAAATTCGTTCTGTTCTCATTGGCTTTTCCGAATTCAAGGCAGCGAATATCTGCAGATTAGGAATCGGCAGAAACTTGCTGACAGCTAAATGCCTACTATCATCAATAGTAGCAATCGAATCTGGTAACTATACGGTATACTGCCCCGCAATGAGTAGTGCACACGACATTTTACAATCTGTTTTTGGTTTTTCGTCTTTCCGCCCTCCCCAAGATCAAATAATCGAAGCCCTAATCAACGGGGACGATGCATTGGTGTTGATGCCTACCGGCGGCGGCAAGTCGCTCTGCTATCAGATACCCGCGCTGGTTCGCGAGGGTTGTGGCATCGTCATCTCGCCGCTGATCGCCCTGATGCAGGATCAGGTAAGCGCATTAAAAGTGTTAGGCGTGCGCGCCGCATTTCTGAATTCCACCCTGAGCGGCGTCGAGGCACGCGAGATCGAGCGGGCACTTCTCGCCGGCGAATTGGACCTACTATATATAGCTCCTGAGCGCTTCACTCAGGCGAACACACTGAGACTGCTCAGAGAAGCGCCCATCTCACTATTCGCAATCGATGAGGCCCATTGCGTATCTCAGTGGGGGCATGATTTCCGCGCCGATTATCTGCAGCTAAGCCTGCTCCATGAACTGTTTCCCGAAGTGCCGCGCATCGCGCTTACAGCGACCGCAGATGACAGAACCCGCAGCGAAATCATCAGCCGACTACAGCTCGAACATGCCGGTCAGTTTATCGTTGGATTCGATCGACCTAACATCTGTTATCGAATCGCCTTGAAACATAGCGCGAAACCACAGTTCCTAAAATTCCTGAAGGCCGAGCATGCTACCGATGCCGGCATTGTTTATTGCCTCTCCAGAAAGAAGACCGAAGACATCGCCTACTGGCTGCAGGCCGAAGGATTTAATGCGCTGCCCTATCATGCAGGGCTTCCGGCAGAAACCAGAGCGGATCATCAAAGTCGTTTTCTGCGCGACGAGGGAGTAATCATCGTGGCCACGATAGCCTTCGGCATGGGCATCGACAAGCCCGATGTGCGCTTCGTGGCCCACCTGGATCTGCCGAAGACTATCGAATCTTACTATCAAGAAACTGGACGTGCCGGCCGCGATGGTGCTCCTGCCAATGCCTGGATGATCTACGGCTTGCAGGATGTCATCAAGCTAAGACAGATGATGGAAGGGTCCGGTGGCAGCGAGGAGCACAAGCGCGCAGAGCAACATCGACTGAATGCCATGCTCGGTCTTTGCGAAATAACCAGCTGTCGCCGACAGGCACTGCTGTCCTATTTCGGTGAGACTCGCGATAAACCCTGCGGCAACTGCGACTGCTGCCTCGAACCGGCGCAGACCTGGGATGGAACCGAGGCTGCAAGAAAAGCCCTCAGCGTAGCCTATCGAACCGAGCAGCGCTTTGGCGTGAATCATCTGATCGACGTGCTCCGTGGCGCGGAAACCGACAAGGTATTCCAGTTCGATCACCATAGACTCGCGTCCCATGGTATCGGTCAGGAGCTGGACAACAATCAGTGGCGATCTGTGTTCAGGCAGTTGGTCGCCCGCGGCTATCTCAGCGTCGATCTGGAACGCTACGGCGCCCTGCGTCTGGAAGAGAGTTGCCGTCCGCTGCTGCGCGGCGAGGAGTCGATTCAGCTTAGGCGCGATGTAAAACAGAAGGCGGCGAAGCGGCAAACGAAGACGCCCCTCGCTCCCGATGTGGAC
Source organism: uncultured Gammaproteobacteria bacterium (assembly GCA_963976555.1). Taxonomy (GTDB): domain Bacteria; phylum Pseudomonadota; class Gammaproteobacteria; order Pseudomonadales; family Pseudohongiellaceae; genus UBA9145. The sequence continues at coordinate 792 of CAXBLN010000261.1, read as the reverse complement.
GTGGCACTGTGGGAAGCACTGCGCGAATGCAGGCGCGAATTCGCTGAAGAACAGGGCGTACCTCCCTATGTGATCTTTCACGACAGTAGCCTGCAGGAGATGTGCGTGAATCTGCCGCAGGACATAAATAGCTTCGGCTTGGTCAGCGGTGTGGGGGAGAGAAAGCTGGAGAAGTACGGGCCGGCGTTTCTGCGAGTGATAAGCGATCATCTCGCTGGATGATTGACTCAATACGGGTTTGTGTTTTGGTTTTTCGCTGTTCTGGACCGATAGCGTCTTGCACGCAGAGACGTCCCCCTTCTAACTGCTGTTCTGCTCTGTGTTTCCGCGGTTCTTATCGCAATTAGGCATTGCAAAGGTGCAGCGTAATTGGCACCCTAAGCAACAGCTAGGAACAACAATGTGAGGATTCAAAATGATCAATAGAAATCTTTCCAAGTCAGTCATAGCAATGCTCTTCGGCCTATTCGCTCTCGCCTTCGGGGCCAGCAATCATGCCGCCGAGCTAGACCGCATAGGTAGCTTCGATTTTCCTACGTCGGGTTCGCCGGCGGCACAGGCGCATTTCATTCTCGGCGTGGGCTATCTCCATAGCTTCGGAATGACGCAGGCGCAGCGCGAATTTCGACTCGCACAGGAGATCGAGCCAGACTTCGCCATGGCCTATTGGGGAGAGGCATTTACCTATCAGCATCCGTTCTTCGGCCAGAAAGACGATGGCCCTGGTGAGGCGCTAATGCGCCTGGGCGCTACCAGCGAGGAGCGCCTCGCGAAGGCACCCACCGAGAGGGA
>CAXBLN010000260.1:0-4114 GCA_963976555.1 uncultured Gammaproteobacteria bacterium | reverse complement strand
CTAAGCTCGGTCCAGTCAATTATAGTCCTGGCTTTCAGAGGATGGGATGTATTCAATGAATCCTACGCCCAGTTACTTCCACCGCGCATTGCAATTCGAGAATCCGATGTATAGTAGTGAATCCGAATTGCGCTTCATATGGTTTACTCGCACCATATTTATCCAGAAGAGTTAACGATACATTTGTTGTGTGGTTATTCTTTCGGTAGGTATGAGTGAACACAAAATCACCAATACCGTGGGATTTCTGGCTATTTTGACTACTAATTTTATCCACGCATTTCATGAAAACTTGGGAGATGAATAGAAGTTGAATGCTGTCCTTCAGAGTACTGATTCACATCACCCAATGCAGGTGTTAGATTAAGCGGATAGGTCTGCGAACCACTAAATAAAAGCTTGAGAATAATATGAATAATAATTCTGAACCAACCATTGTAGATTCCGAGAATTTTGACCCCCACGCGCCGGACTTTATCGCTAATCCGTACCCGTCATACAAGTGGTTTCGCGAGAATAAGCCAGTGGTATGGGTCGAAAAGGATTATCAGAGCTTCTGGATATTTCGCCACGAAGACGTGAAGCAGGTTTTAGCGAATCCACAGATCTGGGTTAAAGAGGCTGAATCAGATGATAAGGGAGAGGCAAACAAGCCTGCCCTTACTAAAAGCCTGTTTGCTTCCGACGGTGAGCGGCATACACAGCTTCGCGGATTGCTAGGGCCACTCTTTAGAGAATCGATACAGGATCTTGCTCCAACAGTAGCGTCTATTGCCTCAACATTGGTGCCAGATACAAAATCGGGGGACGCGTTTAATTTTATATCCGACTATGCACACCCACTTCCATCAAGAACATTGGCTCATGTGCTTGGCATTAAGCAAGAGTCCTGGTCGCAGATCGAAAAATTGGTAGAGGATATCATTCTCGCCAACGATCCGGCTCGAGGAAAGCTCGTTAAGGGGGTCGGTACAGGGGCTATGCTAACTATGCGTCTTGGCGCGCTGGCAGCAGCGTTCGCTGAAGAGCATGACATGCTTACGATGGCGTTGCAGGCATTGCTTGAAGTGCCCGGGCAGTTGGAACAAGGGAAAATGGTTGCGCTTATGCTAGACCTTGCTGAGAAATCGAAAGGCACTGACGTCAACTTCACTATAAAAGATGTTGCGGCTAATGCGGTGTCTCTGGCCATTGCAGGATATTTCACGACCACTCATGTCATGGGCACGGGCTTGGTGAACTTGCTCAATCATCCCGAGAGCCTTGCCGTTGTCCAGGCGGCTTATCAGAACAAGACAAGTGCCGAAATCATGCCGCGCGTAGTTAACGAGATGCTTCGCTACGATACGCCTATTCACGTGTTAGACCGATACGCCAATGAAACGACAACCATAGGGGGCGTCACTATAGAGAAGGGGCAGAAGATTGGGGCGGTTATTGGATCAGCCAATCGAGATGAGGCCGCCTTTCCTAATCCTGATATTTTCGATATTAACCGCAGTTCAAGTGACATCCTTTCATTCGGTCACGGAATTCACCAATGCCTTGGTGCGCAGATGTTGAAGCAAGAATTGCCGATCGCATTGGAGTGTCTGTTTACAAAGTTTCCTACGTTCGAACTCGCTGGAGAACCTGCTTTTCAGACGGACCCGTATTTTAGGGGATATACAAATTTACAGCTGCGGTTTAAGTAGAGACAGAAGTCTGTTGCCGCAAGAGGGTTGTCATAGTGGATTATTTCGAGTGCTTAGGTTCAACTCGGTTGTAAAAACGAGATTGTTATCAGTCGCTGTCTAAACAGCGATTATTGGGTTCTAGGATTGAGGGGTGCTAAAAATGGATGGTAAGAAAGCGGTAGAGTTGGTGCTAGGAGTTAGTGAGGAAATTGTTGAGGCAAGCCTTCCGCAGCACAATAGTACTGAAAAAAAAATCCTGCGCATGGGGGAGCTGAAGATTCGGCAGTCGATTCTTCAGTTCAAAACATTCGATACTGACACCACCAAGCCCGATGCGGATAGATTTCTCTTGCCACTATCGGATATGGGGCCAGAGTTACTAGTAAGAGAGCTAAATATCCTGCGCACATGGGTTGAGGGGCAGATTGAAAACAGGCTTTCATTACTAGGCAACGAAGCCCTGTGGAAGGCTATTCAGAAGCTGCCGAGTAAGTCGGCGCAGATGGAGGCTATGTCAAACGTGCTTCAGGAAGTACACGATTCAGAGAAGTACAAGGAAAACTCGATCTCCTACGAAGTGGAAGACATGTTCGAGAAGTTGGGAACGCCCGCTACTCAGACAGTCATGAGCGACGTCGATTTTGACAAGTTTGATACGCTCGCCTCCTACGGCAATGCTTATGCAATTCTGGACCTGCCTGAAATATCTGGCAAGTGGCAGGATGATAGGGTTTTCGCTTCACAACGTCTGGCTGGTTTGAATCCTATGGCTATCCGGAGAGTTACGATCGATAGCGATGAACCAGGAATAGGGGTCTCGTGGAATAAACTCAGCGCCAAGCTCTCAAGTAAAATAAACAAAGAGGCGTTGGCATATTTTGATCTCGATGTAGACCTAGAAGAAGCCGTGCGGCAGAAGCGGTTATTCGTTTGTGACTATGAGGCGCTGGCAAGCATCAAGCCCGACGCGAAAGCACCCGGCGTCAAACAGAAGAAGCTTTTGGCGCCGATTGCGCTCTATATAAAAACCGATAGTTATGCCGGGTTACAACTAATGGCGATTCAGCTTGACCAGACCTCCGCTGCAGATGCGTTGCTAGCCAAGGACAAGAATAAGCCGGAGAGGATTAATAGTTGGATAATGGCCAAAATGATAGTTCAGGTCTCCGATGTGAACTACAACCAAAGTGTAAATCACCTTCTTGAAACACACCTAATAGAAGATGCCATGGCCACCACCACTCGTCGGCAGTTGCATATTGAGCATCCACTTCGTGTATTGCTTACGCACCATTTTACGGCACTCTTAACGATTAATAAGGCGGGCGAGAAACTACTGCTAAGTGATGCAGGATTAATTCAACAGATTCTCGAGACGGGCCTTAGTGGTTCGCTGCAACTCATGAAGGAACGTTATGACACCTGGTCGTTTGAAGATCTGGATTTTCCGGAACGACTCCGACTACGAGGTGTCGACAGTACTGAGGCGCTTCCTTACTTTCCTTATCGCGACGATGGTCTGTTGTTATGGGATGTTTTAGGACGTTATGTACTGGACTATATCAAGAACTACTACGAGTCTGATACCGATGTGCAGGGAGACTTTGAGCTCCAGGCCTGGGCGCTGGAACTGTCCGAGAAGGTTAAGGGCTTTAGTAAAAAAATAAGTAGCATCAACGACTTGCATAAAATACTGCATCGGATAATCTGGACTGCAGGGCCGCAACACGCCGCTGTTAATTTCCCTCAAATTGAATACTTCGGCTTTGTGCCAAACTATCCAACAGCGTTCTATTCAGCGCCGCCAGAGAACCTATCGAGCACGATAGTTTCGAACAGGGATCTACTGGATTTTCTTCCTCCTGCACCTAAAGCAGCTGCTCAGATTGAGGTCGCGATTGCGCTTTCCGGTTACCATTACGATTCCTTATTAGACTATTTTGAAAAACTGGAGCCTGGTGCGCAGGCAATTTGCAAGCAATACTATGACGAGTTACGTGATTCAACCACTAAGGAAATTATGAAACGAAATAGACAGCGCGAAGAACAGCGCGGTTTACTTGCATATAGCTATTTTCTGCCGGAGAATGTGCCGAACAGCACCAGCGTGTAGATCATATGGCCTTACCTATTAGTATAGACGCGATTGTAAATACTGCGGAAATCGTGGGTGGAGTGGCAGTTATAGCCTCTCTGCTTTTTGTCGCCCGTCAGATGCGTGAAAACAATAAAAGTGCACGTGAAGCAAACTACATCCAAGTAATGCAACACAACAAGGATATGGGAAGGCTGATCGGCAGCGATGTGGGAATGGCGAATCTTTATCGCCGTGGTTGCGATGACTTCATTGGCTTGAATCCGGATGAGCGTTGGCAGTTTGGCTCCCTAATGATGGCGATGTTCTGCGATTTCAATCAGCAGCACACGCTCTACAATAA
>CAXBLN010000259.1:0-4131 GCA_963976555.1 uncultured Gammaproteobacteria bacterium | reverse complement strand
CTGCAACGCGCTTTTTGTAAGACCCGCCTTCAGAATTCTGGTAGAATCCAGCCTCGTTTTTAGCAAGTCAGCTGTGGTTTTCGGTAGCGATACTGAGGCCGCAGATTGACCAAGTTGATTGAAGCTTACAGGCCTCGAGCAGTCATAAGGATCGTGCATCGCGTATGGAATTAGCAGAAGAAAAACTAGGTGAACATCATCTGGACGAGAAAGAGGTCGTCGATGTAGTCGTGCGCTTCGCAGGCGATTCCGGCGATGGCATGCAATTAACCGGGACGAACTTCACCGAAGCTACTGCACTCTACGGCAATGATCTCTCCACCTTTCCAGACTTTCCCGCCGAGATTCGAGCGCCTGTCGGTGCCACTTTCGGTGTCTCTGCATTTCAAATCTACTTCGGCGCCGAGGACGTAACTACCGCTGGCGATGCGCTGGATGTTCTCGTCGCGATGAATCCTGCTGCATTAATCACCAACGTTGCCAACCTGGTAGATGGTGGCTTGCTCATCGTAGATAGTGGCTCGTTCACGGCTAAGAATCTGGCGAAAGCTAAGTATCAGAAAAACCCTCTCGAAGATGGCTCGCTGGATAAGTTTCGCGTTCTGGAGATCGACATAACAAAGCAGGTATTGGCCGCCGTAGAGCAGTTCAATCTCGGCCACAAAACCGGTGTGCGCAGCAAGAATATGTGGACTCTGGGTTTAGTGCTCTGGCTGTTCGATCGCGATCGCACTGCGACTATCGAGAGTCTCAAAACCAAGTTTGCAAGTAAGCCAGAGATAGCGAGTGCAAATATTGCCGCCCTGAACGCGGGTCACGCCTACGGTGAGACTGCAGAGTTGCCAGCGGGCATTCATGTCTACAAAGTGCCCAAGGCGAAAGTTGCACCTGGCATCTACCGCAACATGACTGGCACAACCGCCCTTGCGTGGGGTCTGATCGCAGGGTCGGAACTAGCTAATATTGATCTCCTGTTTGCTTCCTATCCAATTACTCCTGCTTCGAACCTGCTCCATGAGCTCGTGCGCCATCGCGAATTCAATATTAATACCTTTCAGGCGGAGGACGAAATCGCTGCGGTATGCGCGGCAATCGGTGCATCTTTTGCCGGGTCGTTGGGGGTTACATCCAGCGCTGGCCCGGGCATCGCCTTGAAGTCCGAGGGCATAGCGCTGGCCTGCGCAACCGAACTGCCGCTGGTTGTTGTTAATACGCAGCGAGGCGGTCCATCTACAGGGCTGCCAACGAAGACCGAACAATCCGATTTGAATATGGCGCTGTACGGCAGACACGGCGACACGCCGATGCCCGTCATTGCATCATCCACCTCTATAGACTGTTTCGACGTTGCTATCGAAGCGGTGCGTTTGGCCACCAAATATATGACGCCGGTAATGCTGTTGTCCGATGGTTATCTGGCGAATGCGGCGGAGCCGTGGAAGATTCCAGATATCTCTACGCTCGAACCCTTTCCTGTAGAGCATTATTCGAAGGTGGAAGACTTCAAGCCATCGATTCGCAATGAGGAAACTCTGGCACGAGTTTGGCCGAAGCCGGGTACAGCTGGGTTGGAACATCGCATCGGGGGCATCGAGCGTAGCTATGAAAGCGGCGATATTTCTTACGATCCAGCGAACCACCAGAAGATGACTGACCTGCGTCATGCGAAGATCGCTGGCATAGCCAACGACATTCCCTTACAGGAAGTTTGCCTGGGAAATGAGACTGGAAAGTTGGCCATCGTCGGTTGGGGTTCCACTTTTGGAGCGATTCACCAGGCGGTCAAGCGCGCACAGGGCGAGGGGCTGGATGTGTCCCATATTCACGTTCGCTATTTATCACCGTTGCCGCGAAACCTTGGCGAACTGCTTGCGGGATTCGATTCGATATTGGTTCCCGAAATGAACACCGGCCAATTCGTCAATCTCATCCGTTCTGAATTCTTGATCGATGCGGAGGCCTTAAACAAGGTTGCGGGTCAACCCTTCAAGATTGGTGAAATACTAGCGGCGATCCACAAGAAGATTGCAATTATCGGGAGTAAGTCATGAATCAGGCGCTACCCAAGTTAACTGTCAAAGACTATGCCTCCGATCAGGAAGTGCGTTGGTGTCCGGGGTGCGGCGACTACGCCATATTGAAGACGATTCAGAAGTTAATGCCGACCTTCGAGCAGCCAAAAGAGAACCAGGTCTTTATCTCTGGTATTGGTTGTTCTTCGCGTTTTCCCTATTACATGAATACCTTCGGTTTTCATACTATTCATGGCCGTGCTCCAGCAGTCGCGACCGGGGTTAAACTCGCTAATCCCGAGTTGGATGTGTGGGTAATCACTGGCGATGGCGACGGTTTTAGTATCGGCGGCAACCATATGTTGCATGTGTTGAGGCGCAATGTTGATCTACAGATTCTACTTTTTAACAATGAGATATACGGCCTCACCAAAGGCCAGTATTCGCCGACTTCACAAACGGGCACCCGTTCGCCATCTTCCCCTAAGGGCTCGATCGATCTTCCTCTCTCTCCATGTGAGGTTGCGCTGGGTTCCGGTGGAACATTCATCGCACGGACGATAGACACGGAGGCCAAGCACCTTGGGGCAGTGGTGACTCGGGGTCATGAGCACCGAGGCGCATCCTTTATCGAGATATTGCAGAACTGTCCTATATACAACGATGGAATCTTCGATCAGGTTAAGGACAAGAAGATCGCTGCGGACTTCAAGGTCGAATTGCTACATGGAGAGCCGATAGTTTTCGGGAAGGAGTCCGAGCAGGGCATACGCCTCAACCACGACACTCTCAAGCTCGAACTCGTCGATGCTAACCACGACGACGTATTGATTCACGACGAGACAAATAAGGTTCTCGCGACACTGTTGGCTACGATGCGGGCGCCAGATTTCCCAGTGGCCGTTGGAGTTCTGTACCGACAGGAGAAGACATCTTATGTTGATGACTCGCAGCAACAGCTCATCTCCGCGCGAGTTGCGAAGGGTTCTCTGCAGGAATTGTTGAGCAGTGGGCACACGTGGAAGGTTGATTAGCTATAGCGAAGCAGGTGTAGATCGGTCGTGATTTGTTTTGCTTCACAATACTGTAACAGTCCCTGGTATAAACTAGACAAATGAGCCAACAAACAAACAGTCGACGTCAGTTCCTGCAGCTAGGTATGCAGGGAGCCGCCATGTTTGCCGCCGGCGGTCTGCTGCGGTTTCAACAGGCGCAAGCTGCCGGCAGTGGGACTGCTCCATTTAATTCTCTTGCAAATCTAGGTCCGCTGGGTGCGCCCGATGCCAACGGCTTGATGCTACCGGCGGGATTCAAGTCTCGCGTGGTGGCTCGCTCCGGTGAGGCTCCGGCTGGGCTGCCGGGCTATACCTGGCATTCCGCGCCAGATGGCGGTGCCACGTTCGCCGCGGACGATGGCGGCTGGGTATATGTCTCCAACAGCGAGATGCGCAGCTTCAGTGGTGGCGTGGGAGCCTTACGCTTCAATGCGCGTGGTGATGTTATCGACGCCTACCAGATTCTAAAGAACACATCGATCAATTGCGCAGGTGGCCCCACACCCTGGGGCACTTGGCTGTCCTGCGAAGAATTTACTCATGGTCAAGTCTATGAATGCGACCCGATGGGACTGAAACCTTCCCAGGTTCGGCCTGCTCTGGGAACTTTTCGTCACGAAGCCGTTGCAGTCGATACCGAGAATCAATGCCTGTATCTGACCGAAGATTTGCGCGATGGCGCCTTCTATCGGTTTAGGCCGCAGCGGCCTCTGCCTGATCTTAGCAGTGGCCAACTGGAAATAGCCTCTGTCGTTGAGCGAAGCGGTAAGTCCACTATCGAATGGCTGCCGGTTCCAGATGCTCTCGCCAAGAACGAGGCCACCCGACTGCAAGTGCCGGGTTATACGATCTTTCAGGGCGGTGAGGGCATAGCAATCTACGGGGGCAAGGCCTACTTCACGACGAAACACGACAACCGTGTCTGGATTTACAACACTACTAATCAGCAGCTCGATGTATTGTACGATATTGAGACTAGTGCCAATCCAATCCTGAGTGGTGTAGATAATGTCGTAATCACTGCCAGTGGCGACGTGCTTATTGCGGAGGATGGAGGTGATATG
>CAXBLN010000258.1:0-4136 GCA_963976555.1 uncultured Gammaproteobacteria bacterium | reverse complement strand
TCGTCGCAAAATCAGTTTAATGAATACCGGTGTCCCCCGTTAATAATGTAGAGCCCTCGCTTTCAGCGGGGCTTTTTTGTATATGGTGCCCAGGGGCGGATGAGAGCTGTCGATGCAGTTCGACTAATTGCGACAGCAATTTGCAACGAGCGTGCCAGCGCGAAGCCCGTAGGGGACAAACAGCCCTAAGGCTGTTTGGATTCTTCTGCCCCGAGCAGCAAACCTCTAACCTGATAACTGCACCAGCTTGAACGGGGCTTTTTTGTATATGGTGCCCAGGGGCTAGATGAGAATGGCCGATGCAGTTCGACTAATTGCGACAGCAATTTGCAACGAGCGCAAAGCGCGAAGCCCGTAGGGAACAAATAGCCCTAAGGCTATTTGGATTCTTCTGCCCCGAGCAGCAAACTCCTAACCTTATAGCTGCACCAGCATAGAGCGGGCTTTTTTGTATAGGGTGCCTAGGGGCTTGATGAGAATGGCCGATGCAGTTCGACCGATTGCGAAGCAATCAGCAACGAGCGCGCCAGCGCGAAGCCCGTAGGGGACAAACAGGCCTAAGCCTGTTTGGATTCTTCTGTCCCGATCTGCCTTCTCCACGTTTCTGCAAAATCAAGGTACTCTCGTATCTGACCCCTTTAATTTATTCCGATTGATAATTCTTTGAAGTGACTAAACTATTCGGGCCTTCAAGCTTCTCCGATAATCGAAACAAAGAAGGAGGCCTAAGCCTCCTTCTTTGCTGCAACCCCAATCACATTATAGATTGTAGCGAATACCCAAGCCGTAGGTAGTGCCGTACTCATCATACTGGGACAAGCGGCGCGGGTTACCGAAGTAGTAAAACTCTGGCTCGTCATTGAGATTGATCACCTTGCCAGTGATCATTAGGTTTTCGTTAACTTCATAGCGCACAGTGAGATCCACCTGGAAGAAATCGTCAGTAAAACGATCTGTTAGCGAATCATCCCCGATATCATCCAGGAAATCCGAACGGTAGTTACCGGTCAGACGCACATCCCAAGGGCCGCGATCGTAGCCGAACGTAATGTTTCCAGTGTGCTCCGCCTGCTTGAAGAAAGGGATCGTACGCTGACCAAACTCCGCATCCTGAGGCAGATCGGTTTCGCCGTCGGTGAAAGTATAGTTGGCTACGAACAGGAAGCCGTTATCGAAGGCAGTCTGGAATGATGCCTCGAATCCGCGAATTTCGCTGTCGTCTGAGTTGATGAAGCTCTCTACTACATCCCAGGACTGTCCCCGCAGTGTCGCGTCCTGCTGCTCTACTGAAACAACGACATCTGACAGCGACTTGTAGAACACACCGCCGCCGATGAAGGTTGCTTCGTCGAGGTAATATTCATAGGTCAAATCGAAGTTCCACGCGGTGGTGGGATCCAACAGAGGATTACCCCCTGCGATCTCGTTGTCTTCCACATTGATGATGGCACCAGCATTAGATTCCTGGAATCCTGGTCGCACTAGTGAGCGAAAGATACCGATGCGTGCGATCTGATTATCGGTTATGTCGAACTTAACATTCAGCGAGGGCGCCAAAAAGCTGTAGTCATTCTCAAATTGAGTGAATCCGGCGAAAGAGCCATCGAAAGCCTTACCGTTGTAGGTGGCTTCGGTGTCTTCAAAGCGCAAACCGTAAACCCAAGTCGAGCTTGCTAGCTGGGTAGTACCCATGGCATAAATGGACAGCACATCTTCTTCCGTCACCCAGTCTGCGGGAATCGATTCCTCTTCTTCATCGCCAGAGAATTCGAATTCAGGACCGGGGTTTTGACAGCTTGAACCATCGGAAAGCTGGGTAGAGCCGCTGCCAAGACGACTGATAAAGCCCTTCACCTGATCGAAACTGGCTGTGGGGCCCTGCACCGTATTCAGAAACTGCTCGGTCGTCGTGAAGTCAACACTGGAAAGCAAGATGTCGTCCACTGGTTCGTAATAGCAAGCGACGAAATTGTTCAGCTTCTCTCGTGCGCGATACTTCAGACCAAACTGCAGTTCGGTGTCAGTATTAAGTGTCCAAGTATAGTCCAGCTTGGCACCGTAGTCTTCGTCAGTGTTAAGCGTGAACTCACGCTCGAAAGCATTCAATGCGAAAATATTGGGATCATAGAGCGCCGCCGGAAAAGTCACGACTGGAGCCTTCGTATCACTGTTGTTATAGACGATGCTGTCGGGGATTTCTTCGCTACGAAAAATCACAGCCTGACGATCACGGTCGTCCTGCTCCGCCTCCGAGCCGAAAAATTCAATTTCTAGACGCTGATCAGGGTTAATGATGAATTCACCACCGATACGGAGCGATGTGATCTCGCGTATCTCGGTGCGGTTTCGGCTTTCAGTATCTGTGCGAGCGTTCGGGTAGCTGAAGGTACTACCATTGATTAGCGGCTCGTTCTCCTCAATAGTATCCCGAGTTTCCCACTTTGACCGCCATTCGGTGTCAGAGTATTCGTTGTGGAAGATGTGAGCAAAGTAAGAATTGCCGGAGTCGGCACGATAGTCCAATGCCAGTACAACACCCTGACGCTCGCGCTCCAGATCATAAAAGCGGGTTTCGAAGTCATCATTCGGCGCAACGTCACCCCAGCCACCATTTTCGTTGTTATGCGCGACAATGCGCCGGGCCTGGTCACTGAGCACCATTGCAACACCAAGCTCGCCTCCCGCAACATTCCAACGATTGGTGAATGTCGCCGCCAACTCCGGGTTGTTAGCATCATCAGTCAATTCGTTATAGGAAGTCTCGGCCTTGAGGCGCACAAACATCTCAGGATAAGAAAAGCCAGTGATTGTCTCTAGATCGATGGCACCACCGATAGTGTCGGCATCGAGGTTAGGAGTCAGCGTCTTATAAACGGTCATTCTGTCCAGCAGATCAGAGGGAACGCCGTCCAGAATAATGCCGCGGCGGTTTTCGGGTGCTGCGGTGCTAACACCATTGATTGTCATGGCATTCAAATCGGTGTTCATACCGCGCACTGTGACATAGCGGCCCTCACCCTGATCGTTCTCCACCATGATGCCGGAAATACGGCGTAACGATTCAGCCACGTTGATGTCAGCGAAGTTACCGATGGCGTCAGAGTCGACCACACCAATCACTTTGTCCGAATTGCGCTGTCTGTCCAAAGCACTCTGCAGCTGGGCACGGCTACCAACGACCATGATCTCCTCAACCTCTTCTGTTTGCGCTGCAAGCTGCGTAGCCAGAGCAAGGCCTACGGCAATAACTAAACTTTTTCTAACGTATTGTGTTCTATTTGACACTGCTATCCCCTTGATGTTTTGGAATCGAATTGATGTTTTCTAATAATTGTGGGGACAAAATAGACCATAATCATGACGATTTGATTACAGCAAATTTAATAAGGGGTCATATGTATTACTATATTTCAGAACAGAAATATTACAGATTTGTTGCCTGCGGATTACGTTTTTGTGATGCTTTCTTTACAGCTATAAACCAAGTGCTGAAGAAACTTTTTCCCAGGAAATTAGTTTAAAATTTTGCGGCTCTAGTGGAATTGTATTTGAACCGTCCTGAACAACCAGCAAGCCTTGTGGATAATTTGGAGTACGCAGCACACTAGAGACATCCAGACCATCTGTATCTGAGGTGCCATCTATGCCGGCAACAAGGTCGTCGGTAACGAAGACACTGCCGCGATAATTAAAAGGTGGCAATCGATCATAGATTGCGTAGCTATTATTCCCCTGCCCGGATACCACCAGAAATCCCTTGCTACCGATGTTATAGAGACTCATGCCTTCCACATCGGCTACCAGAATGTCGCCGTCGATATCGGCGATGGCCCACAGACGCGCGGGAGCCCTGTGATGGGCAGACACCCAACGCAGCCCTTCGTTTTCTACACCAACAAAGAGACGCTGATGCTCGTCATCCGCAACACATCCCTCGGGCTGACTGCTTACCGAAAACTCACGCAGCAATTCAGCTGAGATACCAGGTTCCCGCTCATCGATTGCCGAAATGTCTAGCAACCACTGCTGATAGCTGCCATCTGTGTCATTCACGAAGACCTGTATTCCGGTGTCATTGGCGAACATGCATAGGCCGTAGGGCTCAGCCAGTCCGGTAGCGATCTCACTGTATTGCA
>CAXBLN010000257.1:0-4136 GCA_963976555.1 uncultured Gammaproteobacteria bacterium | reverse complement strand
CTGCTGCGGGAGATGATCGCGCCGCGCTCGGGCTCGCCGGCATTGCCGTTCAGTCAGGAGCCAAAAGCGTGATTGCCTCTTTATGGCAGATTAACGATAGCGCCACTACCGAATTGATTTCAGACTTCTATCGCAATCTCTCGCCAGACTCTACAAAAGCGGTGAGTCTGCAGCAGGCGCAACTTTCGTTGATGGCCACAGAGAACTGGAATCATCCTGCATATTGGGCGCCGTTCCTTCTGATCGGCAGCTGGAGATAGGAATATGGCAAACGCCATGCAAGTGCTTTGCAGATCAGCTTTCAGTCGTAGACGATTACTAGTTGGGGCTGCATATGGCTTGTTTGCGCAGATAATGCCCGCCGTGGTCTCCGGCCAAAACAATGCGATCACATTTGATAGTAGCTTTGGTTCCGTAAGCTTGCCAGCTGATTTCGGTCAAGGTGGAAATTATCAAATCCAAGAAAACTATGGCCTGAGAAGCGAGTCTAATCTCTTTCATAGCTTTGACGAATTCGCTGTTCCGACGAGCGGATCGGCTATTTTCGAAATAGGTGTAGATGTACTCAATGTCATCTCGCGCGTGACAGGAGGCAGTCCGAGTGAGATCGACGGCCGGATCAGTATAGCCGACGGCAATGGCAATGGCGCGAATTTCTGGATGATCAATCCCGCGGGAATGATGTTCGGCCCTAACACCGTCATAGATGTAGGCGGTGCGTTTAATGCTGGGGCAGCCGACTATCTAACTTTCTCTGAGACAGGAGACCTAATATTTTCAGTATTCGACGACTCTGTAAATCTATTAGTGGCGAACCCTTTGGAGTTTGGCTTTCTGGAAACGGGAGTTGGTGATGGTGGATTGTCTCTCGATGGCATCGATATTACATTCGAAGAAAACCGCTATACAGGCATTTCGCTTACAGGGAGGGATGTTTCAATTAGAAGTGCATATATCCAGTCATTCTCAGACACGGCAGTCAGTGGCGATATGCGTATTGTGGGAGAGCGAACATTAACGTTTGCAGACACTAATATTGCATCGCTTGCAAGCAGTGAATCCAGAGGCGGTGACGTATCACTTACAAGTGAAAATATTTCTCTGGATAACAGTAGCATTCTACTGGGGACATTCTGGTCGGGTGATTCTGGGTCGCTAACAATCAACGCGCTCGACACCGTTGGCTTAACCAGTACGCAGCTCTTTGCAGAGACTTCAGGTGCGGGAAACGCAGGTCTTATATCGATCCAGGGGGACAAGTTGCTCCTTAATTCCTCCGCCGACGGTGCACAACTTGAAGGCACGATAAGGAATCTCATCACAAGCACTAGCGGTTTTGGCGTAGCCGATGGTTCTGCCAGCAGTTTCGGTGCTGCGGGCACTGTGTTGTTGACCGGAAATTCGGTTGTAGTTGCAAACACTGGTTTCGAAGCCACAACACGCAGCGATCGGCTAGAAAATTTTCCTGGAGTCCTCAGTATCATTGCGATCGACGGAGATATCACACTGCTGGACACAAGTCTGGAAACTTCTGCTGCCGGTGCTAGTAGTGCAGGTAACATTTTCATTGAGGCAACTGGAATGGTCCTTGCCGAAAATACACTGATTAAATCTGATACGACCGGTGCGGGCAATGCAGGTAGTGTCAGTGTATCCGGCGCCGACATTCAGTTGAGAAATGCCGCGACTATCGCTTCCCAGACATTTGGCTCGGGGAATGCTGGCGCGATTTATATTATTGGAGGATCGATTCAATCAAATAGTTCCGCCGAAGGTACTCTCTCAGAAAATTCTGAAACTGTCACGCTGACGAGCAGAAGTGGCTTTGGAGGTGCGGATGGCACTGACGCCAACTTTGGAGCAGCTGGAGATTTATGGATCTCGGGTGATTCAATTCTCCTTGCTAATACTGGGTTGGAGGCTTCCACTGGAAGTGACCGAATTGAGAATAAAGTCGCACAAATACTCATCTTTACACATGAAGAGGGCCGTCTAACCCTTGAAGAGAGTTTGAGTTTAGGTGTGTCTGACATGCGTGGAGAAGGAGATATCGGCGATCTAACAATACTGAATAGTGTGCTTGAGACTTCAACCTTAGGTGCCAGCGATGCAGGTAACATTTTCCTTAGTGGCAAAGAATTCCACGTAGGTGCAGGTACGAAAATCAAATCAGAAGCCTTCGCGTCCGGCGAGGCCGGATTCTTGAACCTCGCAGCTAAGAGTCTAACAGTTGATAGTAGTTTGATTCGAGTGTCGGCCTTTGCTTCGGGCGACGCCGGTGAAATTGCGATTTCGGCTGACGACATAGTGTTTCGTGATGCAGCAACCGTCAGCGCTGAAACAGTCGGCGCAGGTAATGCTGGCGATATTGACATTGCGGCTGAGAGAATTACAGTTGATCGTAGCTCTGTTCGAGCGGCGACCTTTGCTGCGGGTGACGCCGGAGATGTTGGTATCACGGCGAACGAAATAGTTTTTCTAGATTCCACAAACATCAGCGCTGAGACATTCGGCGCAGGTGATGCCGGCTCGGTGCTGATACAAGGCGATTCGATACGCTCTAACATCTCAAGTGATGGCGTCCCTCTGGAAAGTGCGGGGCGCGTGGAGATCGTCAGCACAAGTGGATTTGATGTCACGGACGGTTCTGCGGCCGGGTTCGGAGCGTCGGGAGATGTATTATTAACTGGCAATTCGATAGTCCTTGTCAGTACCAATCTGGAAGCCTCCACGAGGAGTGATAGGGTAGAAAATAGAGTTGGCCAAATCCTAATCGCGGGAAATAGTAGCAACCTTAGTTTGACTGAGATAGAGGAAGCGCTGGAGTCAGGCAGCATAGTCGAAGGAAATAGTAGCAATGTTACATTGATTGATATCGACTTGGAGGCTGAAACTTTCGGGTTGAGTGATGCGAGTGATATTTTTCTAATTGGTGGAGAGTTGATCCTTACCAATGAAACGAAGGTCGATGCGGGTACAGTTGCTACGGGTGATGCCGGGAATATTCTGATTCGTGGTGGCACTATGGTGCTCTCTGAGGGGTCGGTAATTTCTTCAGAAGCAAGTGCAGCCGGAGCTGCCGGTAGTATAGACATTAAGCTCGGAGGCTTTCTTGAAATACGAGGGAGTAGCTCCGAAGGCAGTGGAGTAACTACCAATGCAGCGCAGTCACAGGGTGGTGACATTTCAATTAGCACAACTGGCAGACTCAATATGTTTATCGGAATAGTCAGAGCCTCGGCGGGAGCTGATGGAAATGGAGGCGATGTAAAAATTATTGCAGATTCACTGTTAATGCAAAGAAGCGCTATTTTAGCGCGTGCTCAGAACGGAAATGGAGGTAAGCTAGACTTCGATCTAACAGGGAAGGATAAGCTGTATATTTCTGGTTCATTTAGTCAGCTGAATGCAGATTCCGATACCGGAAATGCCGGTGAAATTACCATCAACGCACCGGATGCTAACCTTAACTCGGCCCTGCAGGAGCAAGAGACAAATTTTGTTGCTGCGCCTCAGTTGGCCGCGGATGCTTGCGGTCCTGCTGCAACCAGTTCACTGAGTACATTTTCATTGAATGACGAAGGCGGCACTCCCGTCTCTCCAGATAGGTATCTCAGCGCGAGTGCAGATGGTGAAGTAAACGCTTTGTCGGCTGGTATATTCGAGTATGACTACGATATACCGGGTGCCGTGCTAGCCGCGGTTCACGTCGAATACAACGAGGAGTGCCGATGAAACTCTCTAAGACCCTATCGGTGCTGCTTTTTCTGCTAATTCCCCTTGTTAGTTATGCGCAGCCATTCTCTCTGCCAAATGTGGAACCCCAGAGCGAAGAAAAGTTGAGTCAGGTTCTGCGGGTTGCGGTTGAGAAAATCGAAGTCCGCGGCGTCTCCGATACTACACTCATAGATGCTGACGGTGATGGCGGAAGTGACTCACGACTTATTGATGTTATCGACGCGTTAACAGCGAGCTACGAGGAAGGGGGTTCGGTAACGAGTGCCGAGTTACAGGAGCTCAGGTTGGCGTTATCGAATCTTTACATCGATAACGGATTCGTCAATTCGGGTGTGATTCTGCCAGACCAGACACTGGAGGGTGGCGAAATCTATTTTCAGGCTATTGAGGGCGCGCTA
>CAXBLN010000256.1:0-4232 GCA_963976555.1 uncultured Gammaproteobacteria bacterium | reverse complement strand
CAACTGCGGCTACGGGGCCTTGAGCTCCAATACGGCAACGTTAGCGAAGCCCTCATCAAGCAAGTTAGCGGCATGGAGCCGACTCATCATGCCCTTACCGCAGTACAGCAGGTAAATCTTGTTCTTATCGAGCTCCGCAAAGCTACTACGCAGCTTATAAAAGGGAATATTTAGCAACTCAACAGGCTTGTTTAGTCCATTCAGGGCAAGGGGTTTGATCTCGACTTCATCTGGATGCCGAATGTCGATAACGGTACTACTGGACTCCAACGATTCCACGACCTTTACGTCGGCAATGTCGCCACTAAGGTCTGCGACAAGCTCTGTAATGAGTTGTTCTGACGCATTAGCAATGGCTGCGTCCAAGACTGTGAAGTCGAATCGGCTCTCTTCCCTCTCAATTCTATCGAGCCGCGCGCGAGTAGTGGGCTTGTTGGAGATCACCGCACAGTATTCCGGTATATCTTTGGAAAACTCCTCCGAGCCTATATCACGGGCGATATCGATGATTTC
Source organism: uncultured Gammaproteobacteria bacterium (assembly GCA_963976555.1). GTDB lineage: Bacteria > Pseudomonadota > Gammaproteobacteria > Pseudomonadales > Pseudohongiellaceae > UBA9145. The sequence goes on along the minus strand of CAXBLN010000256.1, from coordinate 3,719 downwards.
CTGCTTATCTGTGGTCGCTAAAGGCCTTAGCACCAGGCTATTACTTACGGCATCGATGACGGACAGATTCGCAAGAGTCTGGCTCGATACCTGGGCCACGCTCTCTCCCGTCACTAGAGCCTGTATATGCAGCTTCTCTGCGACCTTCTCCGCGGCACGTAACATCATACGCTTGAGAATTACACCCATCTGCGAGTTATGCACATTGCTAAGAATCTCCTCTACGACGCCCTCGAAGGGTACGGAGATAAACTTAACCCGATGGGAACTGTGATACTTCATCCACAAGAACAGGGCCACCTCTTTCACCGCCAATTCATGCGCCCTGCCTCCCAGATTGAAGAAGCAATAGTGCGTCTGCAGGCCGCGCTTGATACAGAGGTAGCTCGACACCGAGGAGTCGAAGCCACCGGATATCAAAGACAGTACAGAATCCTGGCAGCCCAGGGGAAACCCCCCGAGCCCATCTCTTTGATTACGCACCATGAAAACGCACTCATCACGCACCTCAATCAAGACAGTAACGTCTGGGTTCTTCAACCTGACGCCTGCCGCCTCCGTGCGACTATTCAACACGGCTCCAACCTGACGTTCGACATCAGTCGACTTAAAAGCTTGCTTGCCATTTCGCTTGCAGCGCACGGCGAAGGTCTTTCCCGCCAGTCGATCACGATAGTATTCGAGCGCCAGATCAATGATGGCGTCGATGTTAGTAAGTGGATACTTATCGACTTCCAGGAACTTCGCTATTCCGGGAGTACAGGCCAGACGCTCGCTGATCTGAGCAGTGATTTCCGGGCTGTCGGTCGACGTTTCAACCTCCAGATTATCCCATTCGCCGACGACGGAAACGGAAGGGTCGAGCTCGGAAATGACTGACCGAATGTTCTTGCGCAGTTGCCTAATGAATCGCCTGCGCACTGGGCGGGTCTTGATGGTTATTTCAGGAAACAGCTTAACGAGGAATAACATTTTTCTTATCAACTCTTTAGACGGCTCGGTTCGAGACGACGATGTACAGGCCTGCTGTGGGCCATTCTGGGTTTATAGCAGCCCAATAGTGCAGGTATACTCACTTATTGCACTATAAATGGGCACAATAATCATAAACGCACCATTATGGAGCAATCTATATTTACTGAATCTCAACAGCCCAGAGAAATAGGGCTTTGCAGCGATGCCAGTAATGGCATATATTTTGCTCCTCCCCTAACACACAGGGCAAGCCGCAGAAGTATAGCCGATTACGATTCGGATAACTTAGGTCGGTGGCACCTTGCTGTCGGTGGCACCTTGCTAAAGTGGCAGCAATAGCTGAATAGGCTCTGTCAGCTCCGCCGTGTCTATGCGAGAAAGCAACGCTTAACCGAGGGGCACGTAAAAACGAGCACAAGTCATAAAATATGAAGTAGTCGATATCGATTAGGAGAAGGGATAGAAAATGAAATCTAAATTAGAATACATCTGGCTTGACGGCTATAAGCCAACCCAAAGCCTGCGCAGCAAAACTCAAGTTCGCAAAGATTTTGGCGGCACACTTGAAGAATGCCCTATGTGGTCATTCGACGGCAGCTCCACTCGACAAGCATCCGGTGACGATTCTGACTGCTTGTTAAAGCCAGTAGCAATCTATCCTGACCCCGATCGCGCAAACGCCTATTTGGTAATGACTGAAGTATTGAATGCCGACGGCACGCCACATGTATCGAATGGCCGCGCCACTATCGATGACGATGATGATGATTTCTGGTTCGGCTTCGAGCAGGAATACTTCCTGTGGGATATGAAGACTAATCTTCCCCCGGGCTTCCCATCCGGCGGCTACCCTGGTCCACAAGGCCCCTATTACTGCTCCGTAGGTGCCCAGAACGCCTTCGGCCGCGACGTGATCGAAGACCACATGGATCTTTGCCTCGAAGCCGGAATCAACCTGGAGGGCATCAACGCGGAAGTTGCGGCTGGCCAGTGGGAATTCCAGGTATTTGCCAAGAGCGCGACTAAGGCTGGTGATGAGACATGGATAGCACGCTACCTGCTAGAGCGCACCGCAGAGCGTTACGGCCTATCTATAAATTACGAGCCAAAGCCACTGGGTAAGGAACTGGACTGGAATGGTTCAGGCATGCACGCTAACTTCTCTAACACAGCGATGCGCGAAGATGGCGATGAGTCTGTATTCACGAAGATTTGCGAGGCCTTCGGCAAGAACATCGATCGACACATAAGCGTCTATGGTGCGAACAACGATCAACGCCTGACCGGTCTCCACGAGACTCAGTCCATCGATGAGTTTAGCTATGGCGTATCCGACCGTGGCGCGTCTATTCGCATCCCGATCGGCACTGTTGAAGATGGCTGGAAGGGGCGTCTGGAAGACCGACGTACTGCCTCCAACGCTGACCCATACAAGGTGGCTGCAGCTATCATCAAGACCACGAAGGAAGGCCTGGCTTAATAGACTGGCCAAGCCGATGCAAAGAAGCCCGGTCGATTGACCGGGCTTTTTTGTGTCTCCAAATATTGCAGTCCTCAGAAGAACGCACTAATATGGTGCACTCTCGCCTCTAATAGAACTGAGAGCACTGAACCAACTGGGCGCAAGCCCCGTAAATAGTGATCTCTATAAATCATGCCTCGTTGGTTTACTTATTGCATAGCATCAATAGGGGTCGCTCTTTCGATTTAGCCAGTAATCTACCCTCCGTGAGACGTAAGCAAAACGAGCGCAGCCCTTGATAGAGAATGAACAAACTTGACCCCGGATAACTTACATAAGCGACTGCTGGATAACCTGAAGACAGGCGTTGTAGTGATGGACAGGGAACTGCGACTGCTTTCCCTTAATGTTGCCGCTGAGAATCTGATGGAAATCAGTGTTCGCAAGGCAAACAGGCTATTCATCGGCGATGTATTCATCAAAGCCGCGGAAGACATAGGCGAGATGCAAACAGCACTGAACAACAACAGCAGTTTCACCAAGCGACAGGCGCGATTGCAATTGATGCACGGTAAGACTGTGGATGTTGACTATACGATCACACCCTTCGAGGAGAATGGTGAGCGGCGTGCCCTGCTCGAGCTTGCCTCCCTGGAACACTCTTACAGAATCAGCCGCGAAGAGTCTCTTAACAGCACACACGCGACTACGCGAGAGCTGGTTCGCGGACTGGCACATGAGATCAAGAACCCGCTGGGCGGTATCCGAGGCGCGGCACAGCTGCTAGCCGCGGAGCTCGATAGCGAAGACCTCGCAGACTATACCAATGTGATCATCGAAGAGGCAGATCGCCTGCACAAATTAGTAGATCGACTCGTTGGTTCCAGACAACCTTTCAAAATGCAGCCTGTGAATGTGCATGAGGTATTGGAGCGCGTCAGGTCATTAGTTGAGGCAGAAATTAGTGGCAACGGCATAGATCTCATTCGCGACTACGACCCTAGCATCCCTGCGCTGATGGCAGATTCCTCACAACTTATTCAGGCGATGCTGAACATCGTCCGAAATGCGATGCAGGCGCTGTTCAGCCCTAAAATAGAGCACAACCTCGGCCGCATTTATCTGCGCACCCGCATCATTCGTAACGCAACGATTGGCGCGAAGTTCCATAAGCTAGTCGTCAGCATCAAGATCATCGACAACGGCCCTGGCATCAAGCCTGAAATGATCGACTCGATTTTCTATCCAATGATAAGCGGAAGGGCCGACGGGACGGGTCTCG
>CAXBLN010000255.1:0-4260 GCA_963976555.1 uncultured Gammaproteobacteria bacterium | reverse complement strand
GGGCCGAGGTAGATCAGATATTCTATCCTGAGGCGCTGCCCGCACCGACGTTCGGAACGCCCGGGCTACTTTGGGCCTCCCTGACTCTGGCGCTACTGACCGTGCCTGTTGTAATCGTGGCCACGGAAGAGGGTCTGGCTAGAATACCCAGGAGTGTACGCGAAGGCAGCCTGGCGCTAGGCGCGACGAAATTTGAAACTCTGTGGCGCGTCGTTCTACCCATGGCGAGTCCGGCGATGATGACGGGGCTGATTCTTGCCGTGGCGAGAGCCGCTGGAGAGGTGGCGCCGCTGATGTTAGTGGGTGTCGTGAAGCTTGCGCCTTCATTGCCACTAGATGGCAACTATCCCTACCTGCACCTGGAGCAGAAATTCATGCATCTGGGCTTCCACATCTATGACGTGGGCTTCCAGAGTCCAAACATAGAAGCCGCGAGGCCCCTGGTGTTTGCGACTGCTCTTCTGTTGGTTATAGTCATTGCCGCTTTGAACCTAACAGCAGTAGGGCTTAGAAATCACCTTCGTGAAAAATATAAGGCGTTAGACGTCTAACAAATGAATAAATGGGTCGAATACTAATGAATGACAGGAAGCCAGAGAAGGCTCAGGATATCCAAACGCAGGCGAGAACGATGGATGTTTCGGCTGCGCTGGGCAAAAAGGCCAGGCCTAGAGAAAGCTTAGAAAGCTGCATCGACATAGAAAACCTGAATCTGTTCTATGCAAAGGACAAACAGGCATTGATCGATATCAACCTGACGATCCCAAAGCAGCGAGTAACGGCGTTTATCGGACCTAGCGGCTGTGGTAAATCGAGTCTGCTTAGGTGTTTCAATCGCATGAACGACTTGGTAGACGATTGCATTATTGAAGGTCTCGTATCACTCGATGGTAACGATATCTATCAGAAGTCAATCGACGTTGCGGATCTCAGGCGCCGCGTTGGCATGGTTTTCCAAAAACCTAATCCATTTCCAAAATCCATCTACGAGAACGTAGCCTACGGTCTGCGTATTCAGGGAATTAATTCTAAAAGAATCCTCGATGAGGCTGTGGAGAAATCATTAAAGGCAGCGGCACTGTGGGACGAAGTAAAAGACAGACTGAACGACAGCGCGCTAGGCATGTCTGGCGGCCAGCAGCAACGATTGGTAATAGCGAGAACGATAGCGGTTGAACCCGAAGTATTGCTTCTTGACGAGCCGGCTTCAGCCTTGGATCCAATCTCTACGCTGAAGATTGAAGAGTTGATCAACGAGTTGAAAACTGACTATACGATTGTGATCGTAACTCATAATATGCAGCAGGCGGCGCGAGTTTCTGACTATACTGCCTTCATGTACATGGGCAACATGGTAGAGTTTGACGATACAGACACCATTTTTACCAACCCGCGAGAGAAGCAGACAGAAGACTACATAACCGGCCGTTACGGTTGATGCGATTGGTTCGCTCTAACTCAAGTCACACTAGCTAGGAATTAAACATGAATCCCCGAGTCGAAAGTCATAGCCTACATATATCACGGCAATTCAATGCAGAGTTGGAGGATATAAAAAACCATATGCTGGAAATGGGCGGTGCCGTCGAGAAGCAATTAGCGGACGCCTTGATTGCTATCACATCGGCAGACAGTGGTCTCGCGAACGAAGTGCTAGTGGAAGAGGACAACATCGACGCGATGGAGATCAAGATCGATGAAGAATGTAATCTGATCCTCGCCCGACGACAGCCCGCCGCCAGTGACCTGCGTTTAGTGCTGGCTATCATTAAGACGGTTCGTGACCTGGAGCGCATGGGGGACGAGTCGGCGAAGATTGCACGAATGGCCATTAAGTTAGCGGAAGGGGGAGACTATCCCGAAGGTATTGTGGAATTTAGACATCTGGGTGATCGAGTGGCGCGTATGGTGAATTTGGCGCTCGATGCCTTCGCTCGATACGACGCGAAAGCCGCGCTCGAGATTGCGCAGGATGATTTGGTTGTGGACAACGAATATGGTTCAGCCATGCGTTCACTAATCACCTATATGATGGAAGACCCGAGAAGCATTAGCCGCATGTTGAATTTGCTATGGGCGCTGCGTGCATTGGAAAGAATCGGCGATCACGCGAAAAATGTCACCGAGCATGTCATCTACTTGGTAAAGGGCATGGATGTTAGACATGCCCCCTTGGAAGAGATCGCCGATAAATTCTAAGGCGCGGTCTAGGCACTCACTGTCGCTTCGTTCTCGGCAGATTTGCTGTTTGTGCCTAGTCGGTCGAGCGGCAGTAAGCAGATAAAACGACTGCCTTCTCCGTAGTGGCTTTCGACTTCCAGCACTCCCTCGTGCCTGGCGAGAATATGTTTCACAATCGCCAGCACCAGGCCGGTGCCACCGGTATCCGTAGACCTGCTGCCATCGATACGGTAGAAGCGTTCCGTCAGCCTGGGAAGGTGGTGATTCTCTATGCCTATGCCATTGTCTTGCACGGCGATCTCTAATGTTTTGGCGTTGCGCTTTGCACAGAGCTGAATGTGACCGCCGGCTGCGGTATATTTGGCAGCGTTTACAACCAGATTCGAAATAGCACTATACAACTCACTGCGTTTTCCCGTCAGTGTGAAAGTAGGATCGCAGCTAATCTCGAATGTGTGACCCTTGTCTTTGAACATCTGCTGGGTATCACTCTCGATCTCCGAGAACAGACTCTGTAGATTGATTACGTCCTGAGTCCTAGTCAGCCCTTTTGTTTCGAGGCTGGACAGCATTAACAGATCCCTGACGATGTTCTCCATGCGCAGCGATTGTTGGTGCATCTGTTGCATGGGTTTGTGCCACTTGGCATCCATGCCATCCAGGTTATCCAGTATGGCTTCCAGATAACCCTTTATGACGGTTATAGGCGTGCCTAACTCATGGGAAACATTTCCAACGAAGTCTTTGCGCATCGATTCGAGTCGATGCAATTGCGTGATATCGCGAGCGATCATCAGGCGTTCGTTTTCTCCGAAAAGCGCGATCTGGAACTCCAGAACCTTGTTGCTTTCTCCCGGCGCTTCCATTTTTAAGGTTTCGTCGTAGCTCTCATTGTGGAAATATTCTGAAAACCGCGGGTCGCGAACCAAGTTAGTAACTGACTGATACCTGTCTTTGGGATATTGAAGGCCAAGCAAATTCTCAGCGGCTAGATTCCACCAATCCAGGTTTCCCTGCTTATTGATCATCACCACGGCTATTTCCAAGGCAGCGGAAGACTCCTGCGCCTTGTCGATGATATTGGCGAGATAGGAGCTGGCACGTCGCTCCTGCTTCTGCAGGCGGTAGATACCGTCGAATATGTCACCCCAAAGACCGAAGCTCTCCGGTGGCTCGGAATCACTCTCTGAGGTGGCACGGTTCAACCATAGATTGAAGCGCCGCAGCTGATAAAGGTTATAAAGGTAATAGATGCAAAGGCTTATCAGCATGATCCAGCTAATATGACCTACTGCGTAGCCGAGGACAGCGGCTAAGGACAGCAATAGACAGAGTCGTTTTAGTTCTGTGCGCCAATTCTGCAAGCTGTTGTTACCTGAGGCTAGATTCGTTGAATTACTGGGAAGGGCAGAAAAGTGTGCTTGCTCCCGGAGGCAGTATATTACCGCTTTATTGCATGTGTATGACAGAGGGAGGGGTCGATGTTGGAGGTTCCCAGGCGAGCCACAAGGAGTGAATACAGCTGCTTCCAAGTCAGCCCATAGCTAGAGCTGTTCATTTCAATCTCTATGCAGGAAAGGTTATTATTTGAGCCCAGAGAAGATGTAGGGATAGTTAGGGTAAATAAGTGTCAGTTTGTTAGAATAGTTCTTTATCTGAGCTGCGGAATCACTATAATGCGCTCAAATTTTCAAGCAACCAATAATGTAAGGAATGTGGAAACAACTATGAGTTTACGTACCAGGATCTCTTCTGCTCTACTCGTGTCAGCGGCGCTACTATCGCCCTCACTGTTTGCCGATGCCGGCCAGTTCTATGTCGCGCCTGGTCTGCAGTTTATGGATTTTGATGATGGCACCGGACTCGGTGACGACACGGGGTACTTCATCGGATTTGGCTATGATCTAACCGATCGAATCAGTGCCGAATTGAGCTCGTTTGATCTGGATCCGCAAACCACGGGCAGTAACGAAGCAGATATGGATCACTATAAGGTCGATCTTTTTTATACCCTAGGTTCTACGACGCGCTGGGGCAGCAGCGGCTGCGGGTCTTGCCGCTGGCGCTGCGGGGCGAGAC
>CAXBLN010000254.1:0-4274 GCA_963976555.1 uncultured Gammaproteobacteria bacterium | reverse complement strand
GCTTTGAGCAACTGCTCACATTTAGCTTAGGTGTAATGTTAATAATTACGTCTATCATACTGATTATTAAAAATAAGCTGAGAAAGAAGGCCATTCAGGAGCAGCCCCAGAGGCTTATGGATATAGCTCATCGGAACCGAAAGCGGATGACTTTCATCATGGGAATCGTGCTGGGCGTCTGTGTGACTATAACTTCTGTGGGAGCCGGTGCTTTTGCAGCGGCAATCCTCTTAACGATTTATTCACAGACCAGCGCCGTTAAGATCATCGGCAGCGATATCGCTCATGCCGTGCCGCTTACCCTCATCGCCGGACTCGGCTACCTCTTCGCCGGCTATGTAGATTTAGCGCTACTACTGAGCCTGCTCGTTGGCTCCCTACCTGCCATAGCACTAGGATCGAAGCTCAGTAGCCGTATGCCAGAGAAGATGCTCCAGGGGCTATTAATCTTCCTCTTGCTAGGGCTTGGCTTGTATTACACCGTATTCAATAATTTACATTGATTATCTAATATAAATAACTGATATTTAATGATTAATTATTCGATATTCCATGCGGAACATGCCCTGTAGCGACATGATTTCTGGCCGATTCGCAGTGCCCTTCCTGATCGTCGAAAAACACATCCGCATCAAATGCACGGAGGAACTCTCCCTTGTCGAGGCCGCCCAGGAACAGGGACTCATCGATGCGAATATTCCAGGCTCGCAGCGTTCGAACGACCCTCTCATGCGCTGGGGCCGCCCTTGCCGTTACCAGGCAGGTACGCAGCGGTGACTCGCCTGGTGGAAACGCCATCTGAATCTGTTGCAGGGCTGCCAGTACCGGCTTGAAGGGGCCTCCGCTAAGAGGCTCGTTCGCTGCTTCGCGCTCGTTCTTAGTAAATGCCTCCAGTCCTTTGTTTTTAAATATCTTCTCAGAATCGTCGGAGAAGAGAACGGCATCGCCATCGAAGGCAATCTTCAGTTTTTCGTGGGGTATCGTGCTCTTTTCTGAGGGCAGGATCGTTGCGGCGGCTACCCCTAGCTCCAACGCCTGCCGGACATCTGCACCGTCAGTAGAGAGAAACAGGTGACTGTTGAAGGCGGCAATATAGCGATAGGGGCTATCGCCCCCGCTGAAGGCGGCGCGACTGATATCCAAGCCATAGTGTTGAATAGAGTTAAAAATACGCAGACCTGTGTCTGCACTATTGCGCGACAGCAGTATCACCTGGACCGGAGACTCCTCGAGCAAGGCATTGAGACCAAGCAGTTTCTGCACGAGCAAAAAGGCATCGCCGGGTTCTAGCGGCTGATCTTCTTTCGATATCTGGTACTGCTGATACGCATCCAAGCCTTCCTCTTCGAAGACTCTATGGCTCTCTTCCAGATTAAATAAAGCGCGAGAAGATATTGCGATTACGAGCGGATCTATCGTTGCTTGGGTTACCATTGCGGTCTCTTATTAACAATTGCCGCTATGATAGAGCGCGCTCGCTCACTTTGCTATCGACAGCAGAAGTAAACCCATGGCCTATCTTAGATTTAAATGGAAATGGTAATTTTAACCTATTGTATTTTATAGTTTTCAATTGAAATAAGTGTTCGTTTCAACAGGGAGAAGTAAGATCAGGATGCTGGAAGCAAAGAACGCAGAAAGAATTGGGCTGCTGCTCTCCGGCGGGGGCGCCCGCGCAGCCTATCAGGTGGGCGTGCTTCGCGCCATTTCGCAGATACTACCGAAAGATACCGGCAACCCTTTCCATATCATCTCGGGAACATCGGCCGGCGCTCTCAATGCAGCTTCTCTGGCCTGTAATGCGCACCGGATCCGCACCGCCGTGAACCTGTTGGAATATGTGTGGAAAAACATAAGCAGCGATCAGGTCTACACGCCTCAATCCGGCAACAAGCTTGGCAGCCCATCCGCGATGTTACTCCTGAACATGCGTAGCAAGAAGGCAGACGCTCCCCTGTCTCTATTAGACAATACGCCTCTAACTGGCCTACTAAAAAGAGTTCTAAAACTGAATAGAATTCAAAGAAATATAGATAGAGGCTTACTTGATGCATTAAGTATAACGGCATCCGCCTACAGCACCGGTGAGTCGGTCTCCTTTTACCAGGGAATAAAAGGACTCCGCGACTGGGAAGGCCCGCATCGCATCGGCAGGCGCTCACAGATTGAACACTCACACCTGCTCGCCTCGTCGGCGCTGCCGGTTCTATTTCCTTCCGTGGAGATCGGCAGGCAATTCTACGGCGACGGCTCCGTACGACAGCTAGCCCCGACGTCAACGCCAATTCATCTAGGCGCGAGGAGGCTACTGGTGATTGGCGTGAGCGGCAATCGCATTAAATCGCCTCTGGAAGATAAGATGAGCGCTCCTCCCTCACTTGCACAGATACTTGGGCATATGCTCAACAGCGCCTTCGTCGACACACTCGACAACGATCTACAATTCTTGCGAGAGATGAATAAGGTATTGGAGCATGTCCCGAAAAAAATCAGAAATAGCGATAAGATTACTTCTCAAAATATTGAATTACTTGAGATTTCCCCTAGCAAGGAGCTGAATATTCTGGCCAGCGAATTCTATCACGAACTCCCCAAACAGATGGCCAAGCACATCAAACCGGACAGTTCGGGCACACTGCTTAGCCTGGTGCTTTTCGAGAAGGGTTTTTGCAGTTCACTCATGAAGCTCGGGTATGAGGATGCCCTCGCCAACGAATCAGAGATCAAACATTTCTTTCGCCTGTAAACCCTAACTATCCACGTTAGGATATCGGCTCAGCCCTGTAACATGCACCGGTACCAGCGAGGCCGCAATAGCCACCGGGGTTCTTAGCCAAATACTGCTGGTGATAATCTTCTGCATAATAAAAATCAGCCAACTCTCTGATTTCAGTAGTTATAGATGGATAGTTCTTCTCGTTAAGTGCCCGTTGAAACGCCTCACTACTCGCGACTGCTCGATGCAATTGCTCATCGCTTGTCGCGTAGATCGCCGAGCGATACTGCGTGCCGGTATCATTGCCCTGACGCATGCCCTGCGTGGGGTTATGGGATTCCCAGAACGCGGTCAATAGTTGCTCGTAGGATATTTTCTCAGGGTCAAAAAAAACCAGTACCACTTCTGTGTGGCCGGTGCCGCCGGAACAGACATCCTGATAGCTAGGATTTTGAGTGATTCCGCCGGCATAACCTGCGGCTGTGCTGAACACTCCCTCTAGCTCCCAGAACAATCTTTCAGCGCCCCAGAAGCAACCCAGGCCGAATACAGCTTTCTGCAGGTGTTCGGGCACAGGTTCAACGAAGCGATTTCCAGACACATAATGTTCGGCCACGGGAATTATTGGATCGACTCTATGCGGTAAGGCAGAGTCGGCGTCCGGCAGTGCATTTGATTTCTGTTTTAACTGGAACAAAGTCTCATTCTCATCTGTAATTTGAGCATTGAATGATACACTCTAATCCGGCAAACTGCCGCGGCTTTTTAGTGCGACGCGCTAGATGCAAGGCAATTAATTGAGTGACTTAGGATAAGAATATGAGCTCTGCCCTCATGCAGAACTATGGAAGCCGCACACTGCAATTCGAGCGTGGCGAAGGCTCCTTTCTCTACACGGCGGATGATACTCGCTACCTTGATTTTGGCATGGGTATAGCGGTGAATAGTTTAGGTCATTGCAATCCGCTTCTCATCGACGCGTTAACGGCACAGGCTAACAAGCTCTGGCACACCTCCAACCTCTATAACATCGAGTCTGGGGAGCTTCTGGCGGAAAAACTCGTCGCGAATACTTTCGCCGACCGCGTCTTCTTCTGTAACTCTGGTACTGAGGCCATAGAATGCGGATTCAAGGCGATCCGTCGTTTCTTCCACCTCAAGGGGCAGAGCGAACGCAAACGCATCATCTCCATGAGCGGTGCCTTTCATGGGCGCAGCCTCGCCGCCATCGCATCGGCTGCAAATCCTGCCCACTGCGAAGGCTTCTTAGTTGGGGACGGCGGCTTCGATCAGGCCGAATTCGGAGACATCGAATCGCTAAAAACCAAGATCAATGAGAATACGGCGGCTGTTATCATCGAGCCGGTCCAGGGCGAAGGTGGTATTACAGTAGCAAATACTGACTTTCTCATTGGCGTCAGAGAGTTATGTGACACTCATAATATTTTACTTATGTTTGATGAGGTGCAGTGCGGCATCGCTCGCACAGGCAGTCTTTACGCGCACCAGCAACTAGGTGTTGTTCCGGATATTCTCGCTTCGGCGAAGGGGCTAGGCG
>CAXBLN010000253.1:0-4293 GCA_963976555.1 uncultured Gammaproteobacteria bacterium | reverse complement strand
AATCCGGCGAGCAGGAGGGTTCATTGCGACTTGAATTTTCGGGAACAGGTAAGGCCGTGCAAGATCAGATTGACAAGCTCCTCTTTACTCACCATCGGCGCAGCATCGCTCAGGTACACGCGGGTATCAAACAGGCAAACGCCTAGCATCAATCCCCGCACACACCGCTAAGTAAAGCAGCAGCTATAGACTGCGAGCGCGTTCCTCCAGGCTGACGATATCAGTAATCTGAAGGCCGAACTTTTCGTTAGCCAGAACTACAATGCCGTGGGCGATAAGTGCGCCATTTACCAGAATATCCAGAGGCTCGTCTAGATGCCTGTCTAACTCGATAACCGAGCCTTCGCTGGTATTGAGTAATTCACTCATGCTCATTCTTGTGCGACCGACTTCGATTGCAAGAGACACAGGCACCTTGAGCAGGGCGTCGATATTAACGTCTTTGCCGCTAATTGATCTGGCTATTATCTCCGCCGTGTCCGGCTGAGCAGCTTTAGAAATATCGTTAGACTCTTCAGCTTGCGCTTCGGTGGTCTCGGAGGACTCTACAGATTCATTAGCTTCTGCAGTTTCGTCCGCAGTCTCATCGTTCTGATTCTCTTCTTCGCTCATAGTGCTTTCCTGATGTGATTTCTACTATTCAAAGTGCTGCGTGTATGGAACTCAAAAATAATCTATTGCATAACAAAGTTGGTAATGAACATCTCGCCGGGAAATTCGATGGCAGTGTCTCTGTATACGATCTGATTGACTGCCGCCACCATCTCACCGCGCAGTTCCTCCTTTCCCTTGAGAGTGCTCAATTTCTCATAGGGCTGATCACTCAGGAGAAGTATTAGAGAGTTTCGAATGGCCGGCATGTGCTCTACTACTCGTTCGATAATGTCTTCTTTGGGATACATGATCTCTATGGAGATCTGCAAATAACGAAGGGCACCTAGATGTGTAAAGTTAACGATGAATGGTGGATCTATAGGTAAGTAATAGGCGTCACCTGAGGCTAGGGACGGTGCAGCGCTATGATCCTCAGTGCCATCGGAGTCTGCTACCTCGATACCGAAGTATTCAAGGGGAAGCATGCCACTGTACGACAACCCCAGAAGAGTTGTAACTAGTGCAATCAAGCTTATTAAGAACTTTTTCAATCGACTTTCCTCGAGTGCCTAAACGTAGTGGTCTACTTGACCAATGCGTGAAGCGACCGGGGAGATTAACGAGAGGGCTGCTTCGTGCTCAAATTGATTCTCGATACTCGGTTCACGTTCACTTGCGGGAGACCTACTGTCTTCTTCAGCAAACTCGTTCTGATTCCCTCGTTGACTTATGTCACTCTGATCCAGGGCTATTCCATGATCCGCCAATAGTTCCTTTAACTTAGAGAGTGATTCCTCAATCATTTCTTGAGCTACCGTAGAGGACGTAATAAAACTCACACGTGCTTGATGGTCTTCAGTTACGATCTTGATCTCGATAGAGCCGAGCTCGGCCGGATTCAGATGTAACTCTGCCGTCGAAACACTGGCATTCCGCATCCAGCGAATCTTGTCACCAATGGCATGAGACCAATCCGTGCTGTTGCCACGCACATTCAGGCTGGCATCAACACTCTCAGCGGATGCCCCGCTAAGTGACTGCACCGGTGTAGTAGGAGAGTCCGAGTTCGCGACGGCTATGGCGGCGGACGCTAATAGATTATTTGTACCTGGTGTTGAGCCTGATTCTTTAGATGCACTTGGGGCGAGGAGTGCCAGGCTATCCAGTATCGACTCGGCAGATCCCTTACTTGAAATTGTATCCATAGCATCTTCTATCTGGAAATAGTCTGAGCTGTCGGGGGTAAGCCTTATAAGTCTTTGCTGGGAAAATAGGTCGTTTCTATCATTCCAATCGATGCTTCGAGTTGTTTTGCTATGAGTTCCTATGCTGGCTAGCGTCTGATCCAGACCTTTCTCCGAAGGCTCTACAAATTCTTGAGCATCAGTATCAACAACGGAACTAGGCAACTGTGTTGATTTCATTGATGCGGCATTGAGCACCGGCAAGTTCTTGCCGCCGGACGGTAAATGTTCGCCTCTCAGTATCTTATCGTCAGACGCCGCTACTGTTGTGGCGATGCCTGAAACAAGCGCCTCATTCTGGGATTGCTCATCGTTCTCGATATGATCCTCTGATGAATCTGACCTTTGCTTCTGCGCTTGCTCTATCGCAGTCTTGTCATTCTCCGGAGTGGCTTCACGATGAGCAACGTTACCTCGCTCTTCTGGCTCCGATAAAGCTCCAGTCTCATTTTTCTTGTTTTTGTCGCTTGCTTCTTTCGATTCCAAGTTATTGTTATTTATAGTGTTATTTAATCTTTCTCTGCTCTGCGAATTCCTTTCATCGCTGTAAACGGCGTCGAATGAGCCACCACTGCCCTGGGACCCGGAACCACCTGCACGGAGACCGGACGATCCCTTTGTTGGAAATGGGTCCGCGATGTTGACTAATGGGATTTGGCTAGCGTTCATTTTTTAGACTCATCATTCGTTTATTGGCCGATCTACCTGATCTCAATCGCTTGTGACCGAATACCAGATTGGACAATTACTACCTTGGCACCCTGGACGCGATAACTCCTAATAATATTGCAATAGTTAGGCCAATTTTCTGGCTCGCGTATGTTTATCCGCGCTGTTATTTTCCGGAGTGATAGTTGCTCGAGATCCTGTCGTCATTCTCTGCCTGTTCCGCTTTGTTCCTTTGTGCATCTTCTTGAAGCCGAAAATTATCGGCCGCTTGATCATATTTGCTCACTTCTATCCGCTTCTCTATCCAGGCTTTTCTGAGTTCCTCCACCTGCCCTTCCCCCTTTCTCACGATCTCAGTTTGCAGTGCAATAGCACCGTTGAGTGATGAGATAAATTGCTGATATCCGTTTATCACTAAAGCTGAATTTGAATCGTTCAGCTTGGCCTGTAGTTGTGTTTGATACTCGCCAAGATAAGTTTTTAGTTCTCCAAGCTGCTTCTTCTGCGCGTCCAGTTGCGTCTGGGAGGCAGCGAGTTTGGCACCGGCATTGTTCTCCAAGCCTGAGCTAATTTCGGAGAACTTTCTGAATCTCTCAGAACGCTTCATCTACACGATTCCTTCTGTGATCACGGCATGAAGTTGTGCAATACTCTGGGCATAGTCGCAACTCTCAGATTCACGTTGTTGTATGTATTCCAATAGATGAGGATAAAATCGAATCGCCTCGTCAATGCTTCTGTCTGATCCAAGCTGATAGGCGCCCACATTGATGAGATCTCGATTCTGTTCATAAGTGCTATACAGCTTCTTAAAGCGAATTGCTGCCGCACCATGTTGTGAATCAATAATGCTATTCATGACTCTACTCACGGAAGACTCGATGTTAATAGCAGGATAGACCCCCGCATCGGCTAGATGTCGAGAGAGTACGATATGGCCATCGAGAATTGATCGAGTAGCATCCGCTATAGGATCGTTCTGATCATCACCTTCCGCCAGCACAGTGTACAGAGCAGTGATTGAACCTGATGCCTCGGTACAACCCGTGCCAGCTCGCTCGACTAGTTGAGGTATCTGCGCGAAAACCGAAGGCGGATAGCCTTTAGTTACTGGTGGCTCGCCAATAGCCAAGGCGATCTCTCGCTGAGCTTGAGCAAAACGAGTCAGTGAATCGATCAACAGGAGCACCTGTTTGCCCTGATCTCTGAAGTATTCGGCGATAGCTGTTGCACGCCATGCGCCATGCAATCGCATAAGTGGTGGATCATCTGCCGGCGTAGCGACGACAATAGCTTTACCCAGGCCCTCGGGACCGATAGTGTTTTCAACGAATTCTCGAACTTCTCTGCCGCGCTCGCCGATTAGTCCGACTACGACGATCTCAGCTTCAGTATTCTTCGTCATCTGTCCGAGCAAAACGCTCTTACCGACGCCGCTGCCTGCAAACAGTCCTATTCTCTGGCCGCGGCCTATAGAGAGTAGCGAGTTGATTACACGAACGCCTACATCCAGTGGTTGTTCGATTGGCATTCTTTCGAAAGGATTTATCGGGGGGCCGAGCAAGCTGACATGTTGCTCGTAATTCAACTCTCCCTTTCCATCGAGGGGCTCGCCATTGCCATCGATCACTCTGCCCAAAAGCGCGTATCCAACTCCTACTTCGGGGTATTCCGAGAGCGGAATAACTTTCGCGCCAGGATTCAGGCCGCGTACTCTTCCGATGGGCATCAAGTAGAGGTTGCCGTCGGCAAAGCCTACGACCTCCGCTTCTATGTCATTCCTTTC
>CAXBLN010000252.1:0-4297 GCA_963976555.1 uncultured Gammaproteobacteria bacterium | reverse complement strand
TAGCTGTTGTCGATGACCACTACAATAGAACTCTCGGCTGGCAGCTCCCGGCACGAAAGGGTCGAAATCCAGATTAAGCCAATCAATGTATTTATTCATAGTACGCTCACCTACTTACAGAGGTCGTCACCGGCGGTTAGGGTTTCTCGAAGTAGAGAAGGCTCTATATCGCCCTCTACCACTGCTTCCCCTATAGCTTTCAGCAGGACAAACCTGATCTTGCCTAATTCCGCCTTCTTGTCAGACATCATTAGATCCAAATATTGCTCTATTGATATATCGGCAGGTGGCAGCACTGGCATACCAAAATTTTCTTCTAATACGGCACGAATTCGCCGCGCCATACTCGACTCGATCCAACCCAATCGACGGGACAGATCGGCCGCCATGACAGTGCCCATGGCAACTGTCTCTCCGTGCAGCCAATTGCCATAGCCGCTCGCAGTCTCGATTGCATGGCCGAAGGTATGCCCCAGATTTAGCAAGGCACGTACACCCGACTCCTTCTCGTCCTTGGCCACGATTTCTGCCTTGATTTCGCAACAGACCTTTATCGTCTGAGATATCAGGGCGGGGTCACGCGCGACTATCCCTTCACTGTTTGTGGCTAGCCACTCAAAAAATCCGGCGTCATAGATGAGCCCGTACTTGAGTACTTCTGCCAGACCCGCCTTTACCTCTCGCTCGGGCAGTGTAGCGAGGACCTCGGAATCGGCCAAAACACATCGAGGCTGGTAGAACGCCCCGATCATATTTTTGCCAAGCGGATGATTAACACCGGTCTTGCCACCTACTGAAGAATCCACCTGAGCGAGCAAGGTCGTGGGGATCTGAACGAAGTTAATACCCCTTAGATAAGTCGCAGCGGCAAAGCCGGTAATATCGCCAACGACGCCTCCACCCAGAGCGACCAAAAGCGTATTACGATCGTATTTGCCAGCAAGTAGTTTGTCGTAAATATGACTGATCGCGGCGAGGTCTTTGTGTGCCTCTCCATCTGGCAATACTATCTCCGCAATATCACGCTCAGGAAACAAGCCCTTTGCTTTCTCCATGTACAGTGGCGCAACAACATCATTGCTAACGATAACGACCTTGCCCTTTCCAATATAGGGCGCTAACAACTCTGACTTGCCTAACAAGCCCTTGCCAATGAATATAGGATAAGATCTTTCGCCCAGCTCAACGTTTACGGTAAACATGTTTCTCTATTCCAGATTCGTAACTGCGGATTGCCCCATGATTGTTCATGTTGGATTTGCCCAGCTAAGGTTTTAATTGACTGAGAATATCCTGACTAACGGTCTTTGGGTTTCTTCTGTAAGTATCGACCACGATATCTGCAACTTCTTGATAGAGTGGTTCACGAATCTTCATTAGCTCGCGGATTTTTTCTTCCGGATTAGGAGTCTGCAGGAGTGGTCGCGTCTTATCACGGCTCGTTCGTTCCACTTGTTGGCTGATAGGCGCACGTAGGTAGACCACCACACCTCTTGCCATTAGCCATTCTCGATTATCGGCAGACATGACTGCTCCGCCGCCTGTAGCCAATACAATATTTTTTTTCTGGGTGAGTTGTTCGATCATGCGCGTCTCGCGTATTCGAAAACCGCTCTCGCCTTCAACATCGAATATCCAGGGAATATCGGCTCCGGTTGAAGTCTCGATCTCTCGATCCGAATCATAGAATTCGAGGCCAAGAAGATCAGCAAGAACACGACCGATGGTAGTCTTACCTACACCCATCGGACCGACGAGAAATACATTTCCAGAATAGTTCATAGTCTGCGCACTCAGAAAGCTGCTTATTCGAAGCTTAACCGCGTTGATAATAGAGAACTACCGAGACTGGCACTGATACAGGGCGAGAGCAGATTTATAATGAACCAGAAAGGGCAGGGACAATCGGTTGCCTGGCCGAACAGCTTGTCCGGCCGCGCAATGCTTCCTATCTTACGTTTATCTCTGCGATGATCTTCGGCGTAATAAAGATTAGCAATTCCGTTCGCCGGCTCGCATTTGCTGTGCGCTTGAACATCCGGCCGATATAGGGAAGATCACCGAGAATTGGCGTCTTGGTTTCAGTTGTCGTCGACTCTTCCCTGAACACTCCGCCCAACACAATAGTCTCACCGTTGTTCACTAAAGCACTCGTAGTGACCTGGTTGGTATTAATGGCAGGGATATCTCCCCCTCCAGCTGCCACTGAATCCTGTCGTATATCCAACTCCATGTTTATTCGGCCATCAGGAGTTATCTGCGGCGTCACAGTCAGCGATAGCACCGCCTCTTCGAACTCAGTAGTAGAGCCACCAGCCGTTCCGCCAGCCTGCGATTGATATGGAATTCTCACACCGGACTGAATCAGAGCCTCAACCTTATCCTGTGTAGTGACCTTCGGTCTGGCTATTACCTCACCATTGCCACTACTTTCTAGCGCAGAAAGTTCAAGCTCAATGAGTGCACTATTGCCGGTATAGCCGATAGAAAACGTTGACGCATCTGAGGACGCGACGCCCAAATCGATTGCCAGGGCATCTGGGAATGATGTCGATATGGACGGGATGGGCACACCGGCAATCGCCTGGTCCACAAGCGATTGAATTAGGCTTGGATCCGTACCGCTCTGCAGCGCTTGAACTCTCGCCGACTCACCCGCAATCAAAGCATTCTGTACAGCCACTTCCTGAGCGACTCTACCGTTGCCCTGTTCTAGCGTTGCCGACTGAGAACCACCGTATCGGAAGTTATCTCCTGTTCCCGAGAAGCTGCCCGCTCCACCCCAGCGAATACCAAGATCGCGACCGAAGTTCGTAGAGACGTTGACGATTCGTGCCTCGATAAGCACCTGTCGCACAGCCACATCGAGTCGCGCCATCATCGCGCGCACTTCTTCTAACTTCTCTTCGATATCGCGCACAATGATTATATTAGTACGCGCATCAACAGTAGCCGTGCCTCTTGAGGACAAGATACCCCCGCTTGGAGTCACGGCGGGACCTGGTGCACTGGCGAGATCCACAGCATCGATAGATCCGGAATTTTCACCTGTAAGCAGCGCCATTATGTCGCCTGCATCCGCATAGTTTACCTGCAAGAACTCCGTAAACAACGGCGCCAATGCCTGTGCCTGTTGAGTCGCTTCCAGCTCTAATTGCTCCTGCGCGGCAATCTCATTGGCAGGTGCCACATATAACACATTGCCTTCTAATCGACTCCCGAGATTCTGCGTTCTGAGCAC
The DNA here is from genome assembly GCA_963976555.1 of uncultured Gammaproteobacteria bacterium. Taxonomy (GTDB): domain Bacteria; phylum Pseudomonadota; class Gammaproteobacteria; order Pseudomonadales; family Pseudohongiellaceae; genus UBA9145. Next base: position 1,056 of record CAXBLN010000252.1, on the reverse strand, counting down.
TAACTCCAAGGCCTGATCCCATGGCACGTTATCCAGAACTATGGTGATATTGCCCGAGACAGCATCTCCAGCAACGAGACTAAAATCATAGACATCCGCAAGAATCTGTAATACGGAACGGATAGAGATATCCTGGAATGAGAGGCTGCTAATCTCGCCCGTATAGGCTGAAGTTGCACCGCTGTTGGCTACATCGATAATAGGTGGCCTAACACTGACCGTGTACTGACTGCCACTCTGGAAGGCAACATATTCGTAAGCACCATCAACATCTATAACTACCGTCGCTCGATTGGCCTGACCCAACACATCAACGGTTGACACCACTGTCGCAAAGTCGCTTACATCGAGACGCCGGTTAAGGTCGTCGGGCACCGAAGTGCCAGCAAATTCCACATAAACACGGGCACCCACCTGCTCGACGCTGCCTATAACCTGGTCACTGGAAAGGTCGATGACTATCTGCCCTTCTTCTTCGTCGCCGCGCCTAAACGAGACATCCGTAATTGCATTATTGATCGTGCCTGTAATACCTGCTGCAACACGCCCGGCAGATGTAACTCCGCCGGCCTGAGCATCATTACCGACCTGAATAGTTAATTGGTTACCTACGAGTTGAGTCTCATAATTTACTAACTGATCTAGATTTACTACCAGCCGGGTTCTACTTCCGTCATCGAGAACCATGACGCTTTGAGCATTATTCGAATCGATATTGAAACGCTGCTGCGAAAGTCCACTGCTGACGCCGAGCAAATCCAATGAAATACGGGCGGGATTATCGAGCACAAAACCAGACGGTTCCGGAGGCGCAGAGTCAAAAGTAAGTTGAATCTCGATGCTGTCTCCGGGCAGATTGGCAAAACCAATGCTATCCAGAGTAACTGAACTTTGCGCAAGAGATGCCGTTGACACTACCAGAGCAAGCAGCCCGAATAGACCGCGCCTAATCAATCTCGTCATCGAGAACCTTCCCGTTCTGCTCATGGGCAGATAATATTTTAGTATTTCAATTCTTCTAAACATACTCGTAGGTAACCAATTAACTATTCAGGT
>CAXBLN010000251.1:0-4375 GCA_963976555.1 uncultured Gammaproteobacteria bacterium | reverse complement strand
ATGAGAATGTTATGAAAATTGCCGTCTACCCTGGTACGTTCAACCCAATCACGAATGGCCATACAGATCTGGTAGAGCGTGCATCAGGTCTATTTGACAAGATCATCGTGGCGGTAGTCGGTCAGAATCAGCAGAAGTCTAATGCCCTGCCATTAGCCCAACGGATGGAGCTAACTAATACTGTCTTGGAACATTTGGAGAATGTTGAAGTGAGGTCTTTCGATAATCTTCTCACGCACTTTGTAAAAGAGTGCGATTCAAAGATTATTCTGCGCGGATTGCGTACCGTTGCCGATTTCGAATACGAGTTTCAGTTGGTTGGCATGAACCGTGTACTAGACCCCAGTATAGAGACTGTGTTTCTCGCACCTGCGGAGCATCTATCCTATATCTCTTCAACGCTGGTGCGCGAGATCGCTACTTACGGTGGTGATATCTCTAAATTCGTCCACCCAGCGGTCGCAGAAGCCATGAGAGCGCAGTAGGGGATCTGCTATTTGCGGCTCGGCTCCACTGCTACCTCTGACACCTGGGACAGTACACTGTGCTGCGTTGCCCCTGTCGTATTTCTTTCAGTGCACTCAGGCAGACATAGCAGGGTTCACCCCTGCGGCCATATACCTGCAGTGACTGTGTAAAGTACCCAGGTTCGCCGTCGCTGTTGGTAAAATCCTTAAGAGTTGTGCCGCCGACATCGATCGCCTTCTGTAGAACCTCTCGTATACACCTGACCAATTTCTCATAGCGCGGCTTCGAGACCTTTCCCGCAGCGCGTTTCGGATTGATGCCGGCGAGAAAAAGAGACTCGTTTGCATAGATGTTCCCTACTCCGACCACAGTTCTACTATCCATTATGAAGGTCTTTATCGGGGCGCTACGTGTTCGGCTTCGTTTGAAAATATAGTCTGTGTAGAAATCTTCGCTTAGAGGTTCGGGGCCTAGTGCGGCCAGCAGGGGATGCGAATCTATAGGTCCCGTATTCCACAAGATGCAACCAAATCGTCTCGGGTCGGTGTAGCGGAGTATTTTATGGTTGGCGAACACGATATCGACATGATCGTGCTTCTGAGCGATTCGATTCTTATCCACGATGCGCAGACTGCCTGACATCCCAAGATGAATGATTATGGTTCCCTTGCGCGTCGCAAGCAGTAGATATTTCCCACGTCTACCCACCGTCTGGATGACCTCGCCGGGCAATTCATCGCTAAGCGCAGGAGAAATCGGCCAGCGCAAATTCTTGCGACGTAGAACAATTTCTCTAACCCTTTCTTTCTCAATATGCGGCTCGATGCCGCGACGGGTTGTTTCTACTTCGGGTAATTCGGGCAATTCTTTCCTCGATAGCATGATTGCTAGCAGCCAGCGTAGACTGCTTTATAATCTTTCCCCTAGTCGAAAGGAAGCAGGGATCAGTGTGGCGCAGAAGTTACTATTGGGGATCGATGCGGGAGGGACGTTTACGGATTTCGTATTGGTCCAGCTCGAGCCTAATATTGCCATCAGCGTGCACAAGACACTCTCTACTCCAGACGCGCCCGAAAGAGCCATCTTGGACGGGATAAAGGAGATGGGGCTGGAATCTCGCCTGCGGGATGGCAGCCTACAGTTGGTCCATGGAAGCACTGTCGCGACCAATGCTGTGCTCGAGGGCAAGCTGGCACGAACAGCATTTATTACAAATTATGGTTTTGCGGACATGTTGCAGTTGGCGCGGCAGACTCGCCCCCAACTCTATGCGCTAGAAACGCTGGCAGTGCCAGCCCCTGTTCCCTCGGAGCTTTGTCTCGAGACCGGTGGAAGAATCGCCGCTGATGGCACGGTGGTCACAGCTCTCAGCGAAGAAGAGATCGGCGAGCTGCTTGAGAAAATTGCCTCACTAGATCCCGATGCTGTCGCTATAAATTTGTTCTTCTCATTTCTCGATGATGGCTTCGAGCGACGCATTGAATCGGCTATCAAAGCGATGGCACAGGAACGCTTTGTCAGTCGCTCCTCCAAAGTGCTACCCGAGTACAAAGAATATGAGCGCGGCATCGCTACCTGGTTGAATGCAGCCCTGGGCCCCGTTATTAACAGCTATTTATCCGCACTTCTCAAAGAGCTGGGTAGCACCTCTGTGCAAGTTATGCAGTCGAGTGGTGAGACAATGTCGGCGGAGACGGCGGCAAATTCGGCGGTGAATCTATTGCTTTCTGGGCCAGCTGGCGGTCTCACCGCGATTGCGTATCTCGCGCGGCAGATAGACAAGTCGAAATTCATTAGCTTCGATATGGGTGGCACTTCCACGGATGTGGCCTTGCTGATGGATAAGATTCGCACCAGCAACGAGTCCTACATCTCGAAGTATCCGATTGCCATCCCGATGGTCGATATGGAGACAATCGGTGCCGGAGGCGGATCCATAGCTACTCTGGATACTGGGGGGATGCTGCAGGTAGGGCCAGAATCAGCAGGTGCCGATCCCGGCCCCGCCTGTTATGACCGCGGCGGAGTTCAGGCCACCGTCAGCGACGCTAATCTCGTTTTAGGGCGGCTGCAATTGGAGTCGACCCTCGCTGGTGATCTGCAGCTAAATTTGGAAAAAGCGCGCTCAAGCATAGAGCCACTGGCTCAAGGAATCGGCTTATCCATCGAGGAAACGGCTCTAGGCATCATCGACATTGCCAACGAGCACATGGCAAAAGCGATTCGGCTCATCTCGGTGAACAAAGGCTTTGATCCCAGAGAATTTATTCTTGCCAGTTTCGGTGGTGCTGGAGGTCTGCATGTATGCGCGCTGGCCGATGCAATGGGAATGAGCGAGGCCTTAGTGCCTGTCCACGGCGGCGTTCTCTGTGCACTGGGAATGGTCGTCGCAGATCAGGGGAGACAGTTTTCAAAGACGCTGAACATTGAGTTAAAACAGATAGAAGGGAAGGATCTGGAAGCACAGTTTACTCAGCTGGAGCGGCAGGGCATAGAGCAGCTTGCTATCGAGGGCCTCCAGTCATCTGAGTTGATATGTAAGCGCAGCGCAGACCTCAGGTTTAAAGGGCAATCCTACACTCTGAATATCGATTGGCATTCGCTGGCTGTTGCACTGGATAGCTTTGTAGAGCTTCATCTACAACGCTATGGCTATACTCACGACGTGCCGGTCGAATTGCTTACGATTCGTGTCAATGTCTCGACCCAGAAGACTCCATTTAGTCTGCCGCAGTTGATTGCAGAGCCAGATTGCAATAATAAGCGAAACTGCAGGGTCTATGGTGAGGCAGAACAAGCGAAACTGCTGCCACGGGCTAGTCTGATAGAGGGAGATCGGATTGCCGGCCCGGCGATCATTACGGAATACTCGGCGACAACATTTGTCGCGAGCGGCTGGAATGCGGCCGTCGATGAGTTCGGGAATCTGGTATTGAATAAGGTAATCGACGGCAAAACCTAGCCCAATCCGGCGCAGAGACCTGTAACGGTTATATCTTTCGAACCTTTACTGGCTCATGCGTACCGGGCAGCTTCGTCAGAGTTGCCCGACTTGTTGGGCTACGGTGCAGCGATTACGACGAGGAGTTATTTACAGGTCAAATTCTCAGGTGTTATAACTATTCAGCTCAGCAGCTTGACTTGCGACCTTGAAGAAAATGGCCTTACAGCAGCTTAGCCAGGGAAGCGCGAGTTAGTGCCTTCATAATCGATCTACTCTGAGCTGATCAGGATTGCGGACGCGGAAAAGGCAAAATCGGCAACAACATGAGACTACGTTTTCTTCATTACACTTACATCGGCTTGGCCTCAGGGCTAATAGCCTCGTTCGTTGGGACGAATGTGCTCGCGCAAGAAGCGCCCGCGCCCGATGAGAGCCTCATCCCTCGTTCTCCCCTGCTATATGTCGATAGCCCTGTGCGGGTAGAAAGTGGCATAGATCCAATACTCCCGCTCTCAGCAACGCAATCAGACCCAGCGACAGATCCCGGTTTCGATGGGCGCGTAAATAGTATTATTCAGTACAACAGCACAGTGGCTGATATAGAGCTGGACGGCGGTGCCTGGGATGGCAACCTGGTAGAGGAGCTTTCTGCTCTGGGACGGCTGCAGCAACAGCAGGGAGACCATCTGGCAGCGATCGCAACGTTTGATAGAGCGATACACGTAAATCGAATAAATTCCGGGCTTTATACTCTCGAACAGATTTCCGCGGTAGAACAGCTTATTCAGAGCTATATGGCCCTTGGTGACTGGGAGCAGGCAGACATATACAACAACTACCTGTTCCATGTGCAGCAGAAAGCCTTTGGTGTCGATGACCCACGGCTGATTCCAGTGCTGGATCGGTTAGCAACCTGGCATATTCAGGCATTCAACATCGGCTATGGCAGTTTACGGGGTATTC
>CAXBLN010000250.1:0-4394 GCA_963976555.1 uncultured Gammaproteobacteria bacterium | reverse complement strand
CCTTAAAGCAGCTCGAGTCCTCGCCTGTCTTGATCACATTGCAGTCGATGACGGAATTACTGCCCAACAGGCTTTCCAGCGGGGTTGGCTGCAATAGAGGGAGTCTGGAGCTAAGACGGCCTTGCACCCAATTCCATATAGAACTTGTACTAGCCTTTTTGGGATTGGCGACAGAGGCTACAGCGGTTCTAGCTGGTGATTCGATTACAACGAGAGCCAATTCCACATTATCGATCTTCATTGCTTGGCGGAGACTCTGCATCTGCCAAGCAGGAAGAGAATGCGCGCTGCAGATTACACCAAACCTAATATGTGATTCACTTTGTGACATGCAATTCGCGCAACTTCGCTTTTCTTATTTCGATCTTATTGTAATGAAATGACCGTCCGGGCGACAGTAAAGTGATTCTGAGCTGGAGTTTCAATCGCCATTTGAGTGTTTGCCAATGGTAATAAGCCTATTCCCAGTCATGGAATCTGGAGTAACGACTTTTCCTAACCGCTGATATACTGTGCCGTGGACTCATATTGTTCAGGAGCTCAACTATCAAAATCTCAAATATACAGGTTTCCAGCCAAGAAGGGCGAAACGTTCTTTCTGCCGATTGCGGCGGGTTCAATCTCTGGTACAAGTTTCCTGCACATATAGAGCCCGAGTTCAGAGCCGATGCACTGGTGGCAGCATGCCTGGTACCTTCGATGGCGCTAGGGAGCGATATAGAACTTCCCGCGGACGTGCCCATTTCGCCACAGCTGCTGGAGAACCTTGATTATTTACAAGACATCTTTTCCAAGTGGTCGGGTCATTTCAAGAAAGATCTGCGAAAAGTAGCTATTCGCGGCGGAGTAGTAATGCCGGCCACGGTAGGAATGGATAGAACGATATCCTTCTTCTCAGGCGGCATCGATGGCGCATACACATTCCTAAAAAACGCGGATGAAATCGATCAACTACTGTTTGCCAAGGGCATCGACATGCAGCTCTCAAGTGACGATTTGTTCACCGAAGCTGTAAAAAAGAATACAGAGTACTTGCAGTCCAAGGGTAAGGAAATCTACCCCATAGAAACCAACGTCAGATTCTTAGGTCACGAACATGGGCTTTCCTGGACTCTTTGCTTCGGCGGCGGTCTGTCGAGCATCGCGCTCGCTGCACGGGCTAGCAAGTGCCTAATCGCCTCTGGTTTCACCTATGCCAGCAAGGACTATGAAGGCTGTAACTTCATAACGGACCATTTGTGGAGCAATGAATATACCGAGATCGTCCATGATGGTGCAGAGGCTGACCGAAATGACAAATTGCGATTCGTGTCCAAAGACCCGGACTATCTGAAGATTTTGCGAGTCTGCTGGCAGGATCAGGGCTATAATTGCGGCAAATGCGAGAAGTGCCTGAGAACGATGACAAGCCTGCGCGCTCTAGGTTTAAGCACCTCTACTTTTCCTGAGCTAAGCGACGAATTGATCAAGAAAAATCTAGGCGCCCTTAAAATCCACAAAGAGCGCGATCTGGAGTTTATTCAGGGCAGCCTGCGAGATGCAAACAGAATTGGAGACAAGAAGCTGGTCGAAGCGCTGAAGCGAATCCAGAGAGATTACGATATTCGTTTTATCTATAGGTCAATCAAGAATTTCTTCCGTTCCGGCTGATTTCCCTGTCGACTCTTTGCCGCGCACAAGCAAATGATGCTTTTAGGAGATTCGGTGGCCGCAGATGAGGCAGAGCGCCTCGTTGTAGTAGACAATACTGCGCTACTTTCTTAAGATTTTACCCTGCTCGGCAATCCATCGCGACCTACGGCTGGCGACGGGTCTAAAATGGCCGTTCCATGTCTTATGTGAGCAAGCTCACAGAAGGACTTGAATAATTGATTGAAAGGATGTCCATGGCGCGCGAAAGTGCGCTGACCATCACAAAACTAACACAGAATCAGCTTACAATTTTAACGACTGATATAACCCCTTCACTAACCCAGGCAGGATGCCGTTATTAGGCCGATTCCCGTCTAAATCAGAGGCTCGCACAAGAATGCCCCACCTTCGCAATCCAGATAGCAACGCTGGCAGGAATCCCTACGGCACTATAGACATGGTTTTCTGCCCGCTACAGCGCGAACACTTTTATAGTGGGGCAAACCGATGATAGGAAGCCGATACGTTTACCGAGTATTTCGCGCTCTGGGCCTCAAAGTCGAGCGCTATCGCGATCCTCTCGTGGAATTGAAGGCACTGGCAGGAAGCAATGTTGCTCGTGTCATAGATGGTGGTGCCTACCGTGGAACGGTGAGCCAGGACTTTCTCAACATGTTCCCCTCGGCAGAAGTGCACGCTTTTGAGCCACAGGCAGATCTCTATGCCAATCTCGTCTCCGTGTCTGCTAATGAATCACGTTGGCATGTCCACAACCTGGCGCTTTCTGACAGCCAGGGCGAAGCCGTCTTCCATGTGCCAGCAGCCGCTTTTACAGCATCTTTACTAACACCCGACGAGGCATTCGGCAGCGCTCGCGTCGATAAAGTCCAGACTACTACGCTTGATGCCTGGTCGAACGAGCACGGTCCAACAGACGTCTTGAAGCTGGATTTGCAGGGGGCCGAGCTTCAGGCCCTGCGCGGAGCAACTTCGATGCTCACGAATGTCCGCGTGATCCTCTGCGAAGTAAACTTCGTGCCGCGCTATGACAACTGCTCTCTATTCCATGAAATAGCCTCATTTCTTGCTCAGCAGGGTTTTATGCTGCATCGCTTGTACGACATTCGATCCTTGCCGACTGGAGCCTGGGAGATGGGTGATGCCATTTTCGTTAAAAGATAAAGAAAAATTAGGTAGTTAGACAGATTTTTTGAAGAATCGGTAATAGAAAAAAGTTACACTCAGACTTGCGCGATTTGTGAGAAGTTTCTGTCACGAGTGCAAGTGCACAGACACATTAGCACGCCGGAAGCCGGTCATCTTTCGTCGTAAAGTTTCGTTTAGCCTGACCAGGAGAATTTCTAACATGTGCCTCCGGATAAGAAAATCCACTCTAGCTATGCTCTTGCTGTTTTCAGTATTGCCCGCTTTCGTTTCCGCGCTGAATACGACGGTAACGCTGAAAGCCGACGACACTATCACTCCCACCGCTAGCGAGGTGGTCACGTTCGGCCTACCGCTAGTACAGGGCGATGTGACGAATATCAGTCAGATTCGCGTACGGATTGGAGGCGTAGAGCAAACCGCCAGTATTGCGGCCGGTCTGACCTGGCATTTCACCGATAGCTCGCTGCGCTCTGTGACCATTCAACTGCATGGCATAGACATGACCGGTGGCGACGTAGTCGTGACTATCGACGATTTGAATAATACGGGCACTCAGGCCTTCGTACCCCAAAGCAACGGCTGGGCTACCGGTCCGGCAAATAAGGCGAGCATGCCCTTTCCTCGCATCTTCGCAGTCCATGACCTGAACTACCTGGCCAGCACCGGCATTGTTCCTCCCTACGTTCCAGGCAGCCCCGATGCAGGCGTAGGCAAGCTGCAGTCCGATCAATTTGATAACGGCTATGGTGGCCTCGATTTCACTATCAATGGTGCCGGCTCACAATCCAGCTACCTGTTTGACCGTGCCACAGCCATGATGAAAGCCTACATGATTACAGGCGAGGTCAAGTTCCTTAAAGAAGGCTTCATGACGAAGCACCTTTACTTCAACCATATACGTGACGATGGCACGCCTCCTTCAACTGACTTTGTAATAGGCGGTGATGGCTGCTTCACCTTCGGCAGTGTGGGCTGCTCCGATGGAAAGTATATCTATACCCAGCCGGCAAAACTGGCCTGGGCGCTGTTCGGCGACAACAGTCAATGGGACAACGATCTGATCAACGATATGGCTATTCTGGCAGACTTGGGTAGCTGGCAACCCGGTACGCGTGACGCTTACGACACAGAGCTCGAAGCATTCACCGAGAGGGCAGCGGGAATTGTCGGCCTGGCAGAAATCGGCGCCTACGAGATCACCGGCGATGCCACGGTTCTCTCCCATCTGAACGAGAGAATTGACGTTCTAAAAGACATGCAGCAAACCACCTTGCCTTGGGAAACCACTAACAGCTGGGCGAAGAGCGGTGCTTTCACTCACTCCTGGGCAGCTCATGAAGGTGACGCCTTACCTCCAGTTGGCACGGCAGATGACCGCCGCTTCTCGCCTTGGATGAGCGAGAACATCGTTGATTTCCTTTGGCAGACTTACAGCGTAACCGGTCGCGCCGACATCCCGGAAATGCTGCGTCAAGTCGGTAATGCTATCGACCTCTATGGATTCACGTCCGACTATCAATCCGGCCTCGGATTGGGCGCCACCTACGCGACCAGGACAGGACTTTCCACCATCGCTATGTCCTGCACGGCGCCAG
>CAXBLN010000249.1:0-4443 GCA_963976555.1 uncultured Gammaproteobacteria bacterium | reverse complement strand
TCAAACCAGTGGGCGACGAGGCGGCCATTGCCATGTCGCTGATCGAGAATATTCGGCGCGAAAATCTCAACCCTATCGAAGAGGCCATGGCGCTGAAGCGGCTGCAGGACGAATTTGAGCTAACCCAGCAGGAAGTAGCCGACGCGGTAGGCAAATCCAGAGCCACGGTGACCAATCTGATGCGCCTCATCGGCCTAACCATCGATGTTCGACGCATGTTAGAGCACGGCGACCTGGAAATGGGCCACGCCCGGGCGCTCCTCTCACTACCGGATATTCAACAGTCAGAGGCAGCCAGAACGGTAGTAGGCAAGGGCCTGTCTGTGCGTCAGACGGAGTCGTTGGTGCGCAGATTAATAGCCGAGGCAGGCGCGACCAGCACCGGCAGCAGCAAGATCGTAGATCCCGACATCAAGAACCTAGAAGAGAACCTGGCGGACAAACTAGGCGCCAAGGTAATGATCCAGCACACCGCGAAGGGTAAGGGTCGACTGATCCTAAAATACAATTCCCTCGATGAATTGGACGGCATCCTCTCCCATATCAATTGATAATCAGACGTAGTTGATTAGGCACTATAAAGCCCCTATAATGCGCGTGCTTTGGTTATCGCTACTTCTAATTTTGGCGGCTTTAAAGGTCAATTTGGCGGTGTTGGGGTGCTGAGCGAAAAAGATCAGCAAGGCTAGAATGTCAAATATCAAGGCCCCACCAGTCCATAAAGTCATCGTGTCGCAATTGGCGGTAACGGGCTTTATGGCCGCAATTTCACTATTGGTAGTCGGGTCCGTAGTAGCCTATTCGGTGTTACTCGGCGGGCTGATCAGTGCATTGCCGAACAGTTATTTCGCACTGCATGCATTTCGCTACAGCGGAGCACGCAGCGCAGACAAAGTAGTAAAGAGTTTTATTAAAGGCGAGCTTGGCAAGATTATCTTTACCGTAGTGTTATTTGCACTGAGTTTTACCTTTATTACGAATTTGAACGAGCTCGCGCTAATTGCGGGGTTCGCATTGGTCCACTTTGTGGGTGTAATGACTTCCGGGTTCATGAGTTTTAGTCCCGTCGTCAGCAAGACATAAAAGCAGTTTTTACAGTCAAAACTAGAGTCCATCGATGGCAGAGTTAGCAGAAGCAGGTCACGCGGCAGCCGAACACGGCGCTGAGCAGACGGTTCAAGAATATATTCAGCATCACCTTTCGTTTCTCACCTATGGTAGAAACCCGGTCGATGGCCATTGGGGTATCGCTCATACTCCCGAAGAAGCTGCTGAAATGGGCTTCTGGGCTATCCATGTTGACACCTTGGGTTGGTCGATCTTTCTCGGCGCAGCCTTTCTACTGATCTTCCGCTCCATCGGTCAGCGCGCGACCATGGGTACTCCCGGCGGCATTCAGAACTTCGTCGAAAGCATATTTGAATTTGTAGAAGCCAGGGTCAGCGAAGGTTTCGTTCATAAGAACCCCTATATAGGTCCGTTAGCGCTTACTATCTTTGTATGGGTCCTATTAATGAACACCATGGACATTATTCCCGTGGATTGGTTCACCGGAATAGCGACCCTCGTCGGGGAATATGTGTTCGGACTCGAGCATATGTCCTTTAAGATAGTGCCTACCACCGACGTCAATATCACCATGGGCATGTCGCTGAGCATCTTCGCTCTGATTATCTACTACAGCATCAAGATGAAGGGCCTGGGTGGCTTTCTCAGCGAGTTGGCGTTTCACCCCTTTGGCAAGTGGATGCTCCCCTTCAACCTAATTATTGAAGTTCCAACCCTATTCGCGAAGCCGATCTCTTTGGGCCTGCGTCTGTTTGGAAACCTCTACGCGGGTGAGTTGTTATTCCTGCTTATCGCGTCGATGCTCGGCCTGTTCCAACTGCCAGCACACTTTCTGTGGGCGGCATTCCACCTATTAGTGATACCCCTACAGGCATTTGTATTCATGATGTTAACCATCGTTTATCTGAATGGTGCGCATGATTCGGCAGAACACTGATTTAAGAATTACTGACTATTTACAATCTGAACTGAAGAAAATCTGGAGAAAAAAATGGAAATGATATTGGCTTTTACCGTACTTGGCGTACTTCTTGTGCTGGGAATGGGAGCACTAGGAACCGCTATTGGGTTTGGTATTTTGGGAGGCAAGTTCCTCGAAGGCTCTGCACGTCAGCCGGAACTAGCACCTAAGCTACAAACAAGCATGTTCCTGGTAGCGGGTTTGATCGATGCGGTAACAATGATCGGTATCGGTATTGGCATGTGGTTCACATTCTCGAACCCTTTCCTCGCGACTCTAGCTGGATAAATTGACCCTAATCAACGGGAGAAATTACCGTGAGTTTTAATTTAACGTTTATCGGGCAATCAATCGCGTTCTTCTTCTTTTGGTGGTTCTGCGCGAAATATGTCTGGCCTCTATTCATGAATATCATGGAAGAGCGTCGTCAGAAAATTGCGGATGGCCTCGAAGCGGCAGCACGAGCAGAGAAAGATCTGGAGCTAGCTCAGGCTAAGTCTACCGATCAGCTTAAAGTAGCGAAGGTTGAGGCCGCAGGCATCATCGACCTCGCCAACAAGCGCGGCTCGCAGATTGTCGACGAAGCGAAAGATCAAGCCAAAGAAGAGGCCAAGCGTATTATCGCTGGTGCCCAGGCTGAGATTGAACAGGAAGTAAATAGAGCGAAAGAAGCGCTTCGCGCTCAGGTGTCTGCGATAGCGATAGCCGGTGCCGAGAAGATTCTGGAAGGCTCGATCGATCAGGCCGCGAATGAAGACATGTTGAATAAATTAGCTTCCGAGCTTTGAGAAACTAGACAGTGGCAGAACTAATCACATTGGCAAGACCCTACGCAAAGGCTGCTTTCGAGATAGCCTTGCAGGATAGCGAGCTCGATAAATGGTCCAGCATGATCGCTTTAACTGCAGCGGTGGCCGGCCATTCTAAAGTAAGCGTTGTACTGGGTTCTCCATCGTTGTCCTCTGAGCAGATCGCGAAAGCCTTTATCGAGGTTTGTGGCGAAGAGCTCGATGCGAAGGGAAAGAACTTCATCAGTCTTCTCGCCGAGAACAAGCGCTTGGTGTTACTGCCGGAAATCTCTTCACTGTTCGAAATCCTGAAAGCCAATCAGGAAATGTCAGTCGATGTTGAGATCACAACAGCTTTTGAAATCAGTTCAGATGTTTCAAACAAGCTGGCTCAGGCTCTCAAAGATCGCCTTAAGCGTGAAATCATTTTGACCACCAATGTCGACCAAAGCTTGATCGGCGGCGCAGTTATTCGAGCGGGTGACAACGTCATCGACAGTTCAGTGCGCGGTAAGTTATCTAAATTAGCTGAATCAATGAATTCCTGAGCAGGTCAGGAACAAGGAAATAAGCATGCAACAACTGAATCCATCCGAAATCAGTGACATCATCAAGCAGCGCATCGACAAGCTCGATGTCTCTGTTGAGTCAAAAAACGAAGGCACTATCGTCAGTGTATCTGACGGTATTATTCGTATCCACGGCCTGGCCGATGTGATGTACGGCGAAATGATCGAGTTCGAAGGCGGCGTCTACGGAATGGCGCTTAACCTGGAGCGAGACTCCGTTGGTGCTGTGGTACTTGGCGACTACCTCTCACTAAGAGAAGGTCAAACTTGTCGCTGCACGAAGCGAATTTTGGAAGTTCCAGTCGGCCCGGAATTGGAAGGGCGAGTTGTCGATGCACTCGGTAAGCCAATCGATGGTAAGGGCCCCGTCGAAACAACAATGACCGACGCTGTCGAGAAAGTAGCGCCGGGCGTAATCGCCAGAAAGTCAGTTGATCAGCCGGTACAGACAGGCCTGAAGTCAATCGACTCCATGACTCCAATCGGAAGGGGTCAGCGCGAATTGATTATTGGTGACCGCGAGGTAGGTAAGACGGCTGTCGCTATCGACGCGATCATCAACCAGAAGGGCAAGGGCGTTAAGTGTATCTATGTAGCGGTTGGCCAGAAGGCCTCATCTGTCGCTAACGTAGTAAATCGCCTGGAAGAGCACGGGGCGATGGAATACACCATCGTAGTAGCCGCGACCGCTTCTGATCCAGCCTCTATGCAGTTTATCGCACCTTACTCCGGCTGCACGATGGGCGAGTATTATCGTGACCGTGGTCAAGACGCCCTGATCATCTATGATGACTTGACCAAGCAAGCTTGGGCCTATCGTCAGATCTCACTATTACTCAGAAGACCGCCGGGCCGCGAAGCCTATCCTGGTGACGTTTTCTACTTACACTCCCGCTTATTGGAGCGCTCATCGAGAGTGAGTGCTGACTACGTGGAGAAGTTTACCAACGGTGAAGTGAAGGGAAAGACAGGCTCATTGACTGCTCTGCCAATTATTGAGACTCAGGCTGGCGACGTGTCAGCATTCGTACCGACCAACGTAATCTCCATTACCGAC
>CAXBLN010000248.1:0-4489 GCA_963976555.1 uncultured Gammaproteobacteria bacterium | reverse complement strand
GAATTTGAATAAGTAGGAGATTCTTCTAAAGTTGTGCGTCCCCTTTGGCCAGGATGCTGACTATTTGACTGTCAAACTAATGCTGTACATATTGTTGATCACCGGGGCGGCTTGGTGCCAGAAGCGGTAATTCCCTTTTGGTTTTCTTGTTTTGTTCCGGCATTCGCTTTACTCGCTACGAGTAGGAAGGTCCCAGTTTCCAGCGGTATCTAAGAAACCTCTATTACGAGAAGTTTCGAGAACTTGATTGAGATTCGCTTGATCATCTTGTGATTCATACACTTCAGAAAGGACTTTCCAATTTTCAGGTCGGTCAAATTCAGCGACCATTCCCTGTGCAATCTGTAAAGCAGTGGCCTTGTCGGAAACGCTCAGAGGTAAATCCTGCGCATATCCATAGAGTTTCTTGTATTTCTCATCACTTCCATCATATTGCGGGTTAATACCAGTTTGTAGATGAAGCAGTAAAGTCTGCCCTGCAGCGTTAACGTCACCTAGCCTTCGATAGGCACCCAACAAGTGGCTCGTTACAAGCCAGTTGTACTCACCGCCCTCACTAAAATATTGATCGTTGTAGGCTAAAAAGCCATCCCAATCTTCTGTGAATGCGGCAATTCTCACGAGCATCTGGAGAATAGTTTGACGATAGGTAGGTGGCAGGTCTGGAAACGATAAAATTTGTTCGAAGAAAAATCTGGCATCGTCATTCTGTTTGATTTTTAGAAAGAAGTTGGCATAGGCAGTAACCAGATCAATTTTTTCAGTATCTGATAAGTATTCGTAGCTTCCCAGTATCCCATTTAGTTCGTTGAGAGCCTCTTCAGTTTGCCCGTAATCAAGACGAATACCAATTTCCTCCAAAGCCAATTCTATTTGGCGCTGAGTCGGAATTGAATCTGTATCGTTAATTGAAAGTGGCCCATGATCAGGATCTGGGCTATTCGACAATTCATCAAGGGATAGAACGACTGCTTCGGGGAACGCTGTTATTTCTTTCTGCTCATTGAGGTTCTCTAGGAAAGCTATAACGATGGCGGCGGCCGGCACCACTAGAAAGCCTAAAATGGCCAAATTTCTTTTAGTCATCACACCCTCCTTATTATTGATCCGGACGATTTGAGACGCATTGCAGACTGAGTAAGATGTGCTGAGATAGCCGCCTTCTCTAGTTTGTATGCAGAATAGTTGTGCTAGAAAAACAGCATAGTGCTGTTAATATAGCACCATATGTTTACACAAACTAGATGAAGGCTCTGATGAATTGAATTCGCAGTCGTTTGCAGACGACCAGCGTTGAAAAATATTGCAGTAACTAATTCTCTTATTTTTACAAAATCTCAAATACGTCGTAGGCCACCTTGCCGGGAATCTGTTTGCTCTTGCCTACGCAGACGATGTGGTTGAGCCAGTCGTACTTTTCCGAGGCGGTTTGGAATATGGGGCGCACGCGCCAGTAGAGACCGCTGTCTGCGCGGTGGACTACGCCGGTATAGGTCATGTAGATGATCTCGTCGTCGTCCGTGTCGAGTGTGATTCTTACGTCCAGGCTAGAGTGGCCGGATACCTGGGTGATCCAGTCGGCGCCGCCGTCTCTAACGGTTCCCTTTAATCTAGGTCCGCCAAAAGTGCCGCCGGTAATCGGCGCGATGCTGGTGTGCCCCGCATTTAGTTGATCGGCGACGTCCAGGGACAGTTCCATGAGAAACCTCGATTCCAGTGCGCTTGCGGCTGTTTGTGCTGTGGCCATCTGGCTTGCTCCGGTGGCTGCGGCCGCGATAGCCGTCGCGCCTAGCTTGGTGAATTGTCTGCGGCTTAGTGAGTTCTTTTCAGTCTGCATGTGATGTCTCCGGCTTGGGTTTGCTCACATATAAGCAGACAAATCAGGAAGTCACAAGATCGTCATCTTTAAATTGTTTGTCGAAGCGGCGCAGTATCGTAGGCAGGTAGAACAGGTCGAGCGCCAGAGCCAGCACGACAATGGGTACCAGAAGCTTTGCCGCCTGCTGGAAGTAGATGGTGTTGGCAGCAATGAGAATAGTCGTGCCTAGGGCCAGTACGATGGTGGTGATCGATAGCGCTGGCCCGGCAGTCTTGATAGCGTAGTCTATCGATTCGTTCTTACCCTTGCCGCCTCGTCGCTTCTCCAGATAGTGACTCAGCAGATGCACGGTGTCGTCGACCACCAGTCCGATGCTGATGCTGAATAACATCATGACAAAAGGATCCAGTTGTCCCACAAATAGCGCCCAGAAGCCGAACACCATAGTTGCTGGTAACAGATTTGGGATGATACTCAGCATGCCGAAGTATACGCTGCGCATCCCTATCATGAGGCTTAGAGTGATCAATAGTAGGCTAATGGAATAGCCCTGCAGCAACTCTATGGTGACCAATTCATCCATGCGCGAAAACAAGAGTATGCCACTACCATGTAGCAGTACTGCTTCGGGGAAATCTTGTTGGAATTTTTCGGTCACCCGCGAGTCGAAATCGATCAGCTCCTGATTTGTCATCGGTACAATGTTCACGAACAGATTGATCATAGAGAAGTCGGTGTTTACGAAACCGAACAGAGGAAAGTCATCGTTCTGTAGCAGAGCGTAACCGAGCAGGTAGTTTGCGATCGTGTCGAAATCGTCAGGGATAGTATTGAATGCTTCGTCATGATCGTGTTGCACACGGTTAATAGTCTTGACCACATCGACAATGCTCGCGGCCGATTCAACCTCGGACTGCGTATTCAGCCAGACGCCGAACTCGTCCATGCGTTTGAGAAAATCCGGTTGTATCGCCGACCATTCCACCTGCACGTCGGCGCCATAATTCAAAGCCGGGCCGCGGTTGTAATGTGTGCTGACCTCGTCATAGTACTGTCTTATATCCGAGTCTGTAGCAATGAAGTCGATACGATTAAAATCGGTCTCATTTAGTGGCAGTAAAAGCAGAGTTGCGACAGCTAGAAACGTGCAGCCCCAGAATATCTGTGCATCTCTGCGGCGTGTGATATCGCTGACTTTCTTGAGAGTGTCTTCCATGAAGGAGACGCCGGTACTGGCGATCACTTCGCGAGTCGATGTCATCCAGATCAACACCGCCGGTAGCAGAAGCAAGGTCAGTAGGTAGGCAAACACGATCCCTAGCGCTACGATCTGACCAAACTCCTGGATCGCGGGAGAGGAACACATATTTAGCGACGAGAAGCCTATCGCCGTTGTTAGCGCAGCGAGTGTCACCGGCTGAAAATTATGAGAGACGCTCTCGTGCATGGCATCGATCTTCGCGGCACCACGATGCATCGCCTGCTTATAGATCGAAATGATATGAACACTGTTTGCCACCGCTATGATCACCAATACCAGCGGCGCAATGATTGAGATGCTATTGAATGAGAAGCCCAGATAGCCCAATGCACCAATCGTGCACAGCAGAGTAAACAACACGTGGGTGAGTATGCAGATGCCCAGAGTCGCAGAGCGAAAGCAGTAACAGATGGCGATGACGCAGGCCAGGATTACCCAGGGCATCAGGTTGGTCAGGTCATCTACCATGGCCTGCTGGCTGGACTGTTCGAGAATCACATCGCTGTTTGCCAGTATCTGCACATCTGGGTGGCGCAGCCTTAGCTCGTCCCTAAGCGCTAAAGCGGCAGTAGCTATCTCGAGTCGTTCGTCTGCAGAAGCCTCATCTGAATCGGTCGTGATAATAGCGAAGGTTAGCGCTGCATCGTCGGAAAGTAGGTTGGCAGTTAGTAGCCTGTCCGCCAACGCCGTCCTCGCTAATTCGTCCAACTCAGCCTGAGAATAGGCGCTGATTGTCTTAATGAAGAGTCGGCGCTGTGTCTCGGGGGACTGGTAATCGAGTATGGTCGTGAGCCTATCCGCGAAGGGAATTACCGAGTAATTGTCTTTCAGGTCATCGATGGCCGCTAGCAGCGCGCTATTGAACACTGTTTCCGAATCGCTAGTTACGAATGCAAATCTAATCTCCGTCGGTGTAGGAAACTCCTGCTGCATTGAGATTAATTCGTCGAGATAGGGGTCGCTCTCGGTGAGCAGTGCTTCAAGCGAGGTATCGAAACTGGTACGCAGAATGCCCGTTGCCAATAGTAAACTTGTTAGAGCGGCGAGCACCGTCAACAGTGTTCGATTGGAGATCGTGAAGTCGGCAATTCGTGTAGAGAACGTCTCTTTGCCCCGCTTGCTTGTGACTACTTTGGACATACGCGTGATGACTTCCTAAGTGTTCTTGCAGTGCTCTATCCAGCTTCTTACGCCATGACTGAGAAACTTTTGCTTGTGCAGAATAAAATAAAATTTTCTGCTCAGGTTTCTATGGGAGCAAAGTAGTGGCACTAGCGAGCCACGCTTGAATGCTTCCGCTAAGGTAATCTTCGACAGGCAGCCGATACCTAATCCTGCCTCGACCGCTCGCTTTATACCCTCTGTGTGCTGCAATTCCAATCGCAATATCAAGTTGGGCAGAATTCCTG
>CAXBLN010000247.1:0-4528 GCA_963976555.1 uncultured Gammaproteobacteria bacterium | reverse complement strand
ATTGCTGGAATAATACAGAACGAGCATCCACAGATTCAGGCGATCGTTGTCTCCTATCTTGGCGCAGAACTCTCAGGCGAGGTGCTGTCCCATCTACCAGAAACCAGTGTCGTTGAACTTTGTATTCGTATGGCTGAGATGGAACCTATCGATCCGGCGGCTTTGGAAGAGCTAAATTCCTCACTGGAGAAACAGGTAGAAGGCGTGGTATCCAAGCAGAACTCCGAAATGGGCGGAGCGAAGAACGTTGCCAATATTTTTAACACGCTCGAAAAGAATTTCGAAGAGAGCATTCTTTCCAAGATAGTCGAGTCGAACGCAGAGACGGCGGCAAGGATTCAGGAAGAGATGTTTGTGTTCGAAGACCTGAAGAAAATCCCTGACAAAGACTTTCAATTGGTACTTCGAGAAGTGGCTACGGACACTCTGGTACTTGCTCTCAAGGGAGCCGATTCGGCCCTGGAAGAGAAGGTGATGAGGAATATGTCTACGCGCGCAGCAGAAATATTTGCAGAAGACATGGAAAGCCTAGGCCCGGTTAAGGTAACGGAAGTAGAGACCGCGCAGAAAGAAATACTTGTTGCTACCAAGCAATTAGCTGACGCAGACAAAATCGTGTTGAGTGTCGATTCCGGCGCGATGATTGGATAGGAAAGGAAACGAAAATGAATGACGTTTTGTCCAAAGACGAAGTCGATGCGCTTGTGAACGGAGTGCCTGGCGAAGAAGAAGATACTCGGATTCTGACCGTAGACGACTATGAACTGTATGACCTTACCAGTGGTATGCATCGTGCCAAAGGCTGGTCGCAGGAAGTGAAGATCGTCGATGAGAGATTTCAAACGAACTTAAGTATCAATCTGTTGGCTCTCTTACATAGAAGCGTAGAAGTTAAGCGCAAAGAGATATTGATCTCAAAATTTAACGCCTATGCCAAAGAGCAGAAAGTCCCATCGAGTATAAACGTATTCGCACTAACCGGGCTAATTGGCTTCTCGGCTATCGTGCTCGATTCTGACCTTGTTCATGCGCTTGTGAATGCATTCTTTGGTGGCGGCTCGAGGAAGAGCGACATAGGAGACAGAGACTTCACTCATACCGAACAACGGGTCGTTAAGCTGATCTTGAAGACCATAATTGCCACGATAAAGGGCAGTTGGAAAGAACTCTCCGAGGTCGATTTTACGCCCGTTGAAACTGAATTGAACCCGCGTCATCTCGCGTCTTTTACAGATACCGATGTGCTAATGGTCAGGCCATTCTCAGTAGAGTTTGCAGGGGGTAGCGGAGAGATTCAATTGCTGATGCCTGGCAATAGCATCGATTCGGTTTTTCGGCATAAGAAGATAAACGATCTGGCAGCAGGACATTCTCCTAAAGAGGTCATGAAGTCCCGGGCATTGACATTCTCGGCGGACGTAACCGGTGAACTTACCGGTGCGAGACTTACTATTGGTGAAATATTTCGAATGGCCCAGGGGGATATCATCTCGGTCGATTCACCAGAAGAGATAGACGTGAAGGTGAACGGTGTTGCGAAATTCAAAGCAACGATGGGCGAGATTGATGGAAAAGCTGGATTAAAAGTCCTCAACTAAAAGGAAGCTGACATTGAGTAATGGTCAAGAAGGGAACAATAACGATCTAGGCGTGGGGCAGGCATCCCCGACTGCGGCCACTGCAAATTCTGCTCAGTATGACGCAGATTTTGGAACGCTGTCGACTTCGAAAGCCATGGTGCCTACTACCTTGCCAAGAGCACTCACCCTGAATTCCATGTTAGACGTTCCGGTTCCAATCGTATTCGAGGTTGGCCGAACTAAGATCACGATAGCTCATCTCATGGAGCTTCGGGAAGGCTCGTTCATAGACCTGCGTAATATGTCAGTTGATGTGATTGATATGCGAGTAGATGAGCAAATTATTGCGGAAGCTGAAGCAATATCTCTACAACATCGCTATGGGGTACGAGTTTCTGAAGTCACAAGACTACCTAGCGCCGAGGATATCGATGATGCGAGCTAAAGCGCTATTTTCAGTACTACGATCGTTCTTGTGGGTAGAAGCCTGTAATGAGCGCCCAGCTATGCGCACGATCCCCATTCTATTCATTGCCTGGGTTGCTGCAATGCCGACAGCCGCCTTCGCGGCAGAATTCGGATCTGAGATCGAGGGGCAAGCTCTACGCAATGCAGCATTAAGTGATGGATTTCAAACAGACTATATTGTTCAGGTTCTACTATCACTGCTAGTAGTAGTTGGCGTCATTGTGCTCCTCTCCTTTCTCGTAAAGAAGCTCAATCTGCAGTCGCGAACCGGAGCGGGCGCCGTTCGCATACTCTCGGTAGTTCCGATCGGCGCTAAGGACAAATTACTTCTAGTGGAAGTGGGCGATGAGCAGCTTCTACTTGGCTCTAGTCCAGGAAACGTTCAGAAGCTCCATCTGCTCGAAAAGCCTATCGTAATGAACTCTAAATCCGATTCCATCTCTGCCGAGAATGGCTTTCTGTCAGTGCTAAGCTCGGCACGTAGAGGTCAGCAGGCATGAAGAAGACTACATTCCTCGTTCTGCTAGTAACATTGTTAAGCCATGGGGCGGCATTCTCGGCCAGCTCCGATCTCACGCTAATTACGTCACAGGAAGGCGCTGATGGTCAGCAGACGTATAGTGTAAGCCTACAGATACTGTTCTTCATGTCTATGCTGTCAATGTTGCCAGCAGCGATGATGGCGATGACTTCTTTCACGAGAATAGTCATCGTGCTAGCGATACTCCGCCAGGCTCTGGGAATGATGCAGACGCCTTCGAACCAGATAATTATCGGCATCGCGCTGTTCACGACACTATTCATCATGAGCCCAGTCTTCGAGTCTTCCTATGAGAATGGTATTAAACCGTATATGGAAGACACGCTCGATTTCGACAATGCCCTCATAGAAACCAGGGGGCCGTTTCACAATTTTATGACTACGCAGGTGCGCGATTCAGATGTCGCGCTGTTCTCTGAAATGGCGGGCTATGAGGCATTCGACACAGTCGCTGACATACCTTTTAGAGTTCTTGTCCCTGCGTATATAACGAGTGAGTTAAAAACCGCCTTCCAGATTGGTTTTCTCATCTTTATACCGTTCTTAGTCATCGATCTCGTGGTATCGAGCATTCTGATGTCGATGGGAATGATGATGCTTTCTCCGATGCTGATTTCTTTACCGTTCAAGATAATGCTGTTCGTCATGGTGGATGGATGGACTCTAGTATTGGGAACGTTAGCCGCGAGTTTTTTCACAGCCTAAGGATAGCGAGATTAATAATGACTGAAGATACGGTTTTGCAGATAGGTGAGGATGCTTTGCTACTTATCGTGTATTTGGCCGCACCGCTGCTGCTTTCTGCACTGGGTGTAGGTCTTCTGGTCGGTGTACTGCAGGCTGTAACGCAGATACAAGAACAGACTCTAAGTTTTATACCAAAGCTGATGGCGCTGGTGGTTGCGCTCGTTGTGATGGGACCGTGGTTGTTGCAGCTCTGGGTAAGTTTTACACAGGATCTGTTCTTGCAGATTCCGAGTTTAATCGGATAGATTTTGAAAATAATGTGAAGAATATGGAATTTTCTGTAGACGAGATTATCGGCTGGCTTACCGCCTTCTACTGGCCCTTCCTGCGTATCGGTGCACTGTTTATGGCGGCGCCGGTATTCGGAGCCAGAACAGTGCCTGTTCGAATCAGAATAATTCTGGCGTTGTTAATCACCTTCCTGCTATTCCCCACTATGCCGGACACTTCGGGTCTAGATCCGTTGGGAGCTACCGGAGTCGTTGTGGCTGTTCAGCAGATACTCATAGGAGTATTCATGGGACTAACATTACAGATCATGTTCGCAGCCCTGGTTATGTCCGGGATGATATCCGCGACTACCATGGGACTAGGTTTCGCATCGACTGTTGATCCGCAGAATGGCGTACAGGTTACAGTGTTGGGTCAGTACTATCTCATTATCGCTACGCTCCTCTTTCTTACTGTCGATGGTCATCTGCTTCTACTGAGTGTGCTCGCAGATAGTTTCCTGGCATTGCCGCTAGGGGGAGAACTACTGCCGATGGAAGTTGTGTGGAACCTTGTAGTGTTTTCGGCGGAGATGTTCTTGTCCGCTCTGTTGATTGCCTTGCCCATCATGGTGGGAGTACTCCTGGTAAACCTCGGTCTCGGTGTGATCACACGTGCGGCACCACAACTGAATATTTTTGCAGTGGGCTTTCCGGCGACTATGTTGACGGGCTTTGTACTGGTGTTGCTATGTCAGCCATTACTCTCACCACTGTTGATGGATCTATTCTCGAATAGCTTCGATTTCCTGCGACTTAACCTGAACTGAGACTGAGAATTCTAGATGGCAGAGAATAGCGCACAAGAGAAAACCGAAGAGGCCACCCCGAAACGGAAGTTAGACTCTCGTAAGAAGGGGCAGGCACCACGCTCGAAAGAGCTTCAAACATTCACGTCGCTGATAGCGGCAGGATTCGCGATG
>CAXBLN010000246.1:0-4581 GCA_963976555.1 uncultured Gammaproteobacteria bacterium | reverse complement strand
TTTGGCCATCGGCCGCAGGGTTGTGAATTGCCGAGACAAGACAGACCAGGCCGCAGAGAATGAAGAAGACGCGTTGCGTGATACATAGGCCGCAGGGCGACAGAAGCATCACGTGCTCCATGTACAGTGCGATTGCTATAGTCATCGCTGTAGCCAGGAAAACACCTACATTGATTATTCTATTGCCGGGAATTGCCAGGGCCATCGACTGCTCCTAAGTTCTCTTCTTATCAGTGGGCGTTACTAGCCCAACACTCATTTTTGAAGCGCAGCAGTTTATCATACTCACTACGAGGCAAGAACTGCTATGCGTCGTTCCAGTTCTTCAGGTATTCATCAAAGCCCATTGTATCTTGCTGCTCGATCTCTATCTGTTTCTGAATGGACTGCGCGGCAGTCTCTGTCATCATCTTTACAGTCGCCTCGCTCAGGCCATTGTTCTGCAAATAGTCCCGATGACGTTGCGACTGCTGTAGGGAGAACTCGAAGAAGGACAGGCCGCCTTCGCTCATGTCCTTCAGCATTCTTCCTGACGGGGTGAGGTCGGGATCGGCAACTTTGGCGGACTGTGCCGCTACGCTTTGGGAATATTTCGACGTGGCGTGAATCTCATCTAGGATGGACGCAGCATTACCCACGTCGTCAAGGATGTCGTTCGCCCAGCTTTTCATTTTTGTGGGCTTTCCTACTAAGTTGAGAGTAAGTTCGGGATCGCGACCCTGTTCTACTACCAGAGCTATATTGTCGGCCACCTCGAAGAACTCCTGTTTGTTACACTCCGGACTTTCGTCTAGCAGGCAGTGCAATAGGAAGCTGTCAAGAAAGTGTATCTGTTGCTCATCTAATCCCAGTGGCAGATAGGGGTTCAGATCCAATGCCCGCACTTCGATATACTCGATGCCATCCTGAATCAGGGCATCCAACGGACGCTGGCCACTTTTCACCACGCGCTTGGGTCTGATCGTGCTATAGAACTCATTCTCCAGTTGCAGGAGATTTGTGTTGAGCTGAAGATACTCTCCATCTCTGATTTGGCCCATCGCTTCATATTCGGGGTAGGGCGTGTCCATACCCTCTCGCAGGCAGTTTACGTAGGAGTCTAGCTCGTTGTAGCAAACGAAAAGTGATTTCTGTGCCTCGCTCTTGTAGCCGAGATTGCCCATGCGCAAACAGGTTGCGTAAGGCAAATATAAAGTGCTCTCGTCCAGCTGTTCGAGGTCGTGCTCCCTTCCCTGCACGAAACATTTACAGGCGGCAGGCGATGCGCCGAACAGGTAGATGAGCAGCCATGAATAGCGATGAAAGTTTCTGATTAGGTGCAGGTATTTTTCGGTCTTGAATTCTTTAAGCTCGCCGCTGTTCCCACAGATTTCCTGATAGGGTTGCCAGAATGATTCGGGCATCGAGAAATTATAGTGTATCCCCGAGATAATCTGCATCAAGCGGCCGTAGCGATTACTCAGCCCATGACGATAGAGTGTCTTCAGCTTTCCGACATTCGATGATCCATACTGTGCTATCGGTATGTCATCCGAGCTACCCAGGGGACAGGGCATGCTCGACACCCATAACATCTCTTCGTTCTCCAGGTTTTGTAATGTGAAACGATGAATGTCTTCCATCGTCTTCAGGCACTTGTCGATATCGCTATAGGCAGGCGTGATGAACTCGAGTAGGGCTTCACTGAAGTCGGTCGTAATGAAAGAATTTGTGAGGTTAGAGCCCAGCGCTTGCGGGTGACTGGACAAGGAGATATCCCCGTCTGCCGACACGCGCAGACTCTCCTTTTCGATACCGCGATGAATCTCTCCCCAAGCTGCATCGAATTCAGGAAGGTGGTAGCGTTGTAGGCACTCGTCGAAATCTTTGCTCAATGTAACTCCTGGAAGGCCTCAGCACGGTGCTTCTATATTTGCTATGCAGCACAGTGGCTCGTTTAGACCTTAGCCCCTACATGAGCGAAGACTCGTTTCAGGTGAGCGGCATTATGACAAATATCACTAGTCAGTGCGAACAGCAGTTTTCAGACCCTAAGCAGTCCTGTGCAGCACCCTAGACAGGGTGAGAGGTGCAGATATTGTGGTTAGCCTTGTTTGAAGCGGTGAATGAGCCGCCGGTCTTTCTTGTTCGGCTTGCCGGCCGACGGTCCGAGGCTGGGCTGAGCCTTGCGCTCTGCGGCTAACTTGAGGCGTGCCACGATGCTTTCCTCGGTTTCTTCGTACAATTTCTGTGCTTCGGGGGCTCCGCGGCGTTGTTCAGATAGTTCCTTAATGGTTACCGTTTTCTCGTCGAAGCCCTGACGCAGTCGAATCTCCATGCCAGTTTCTACTTCCTTGCCCGGCTTGCATCGGCTGCCTTCACAATAGACCTTGCCGCCATCGATCGCCTGCTTAGCCAGCGAGCGGGTCTTATAAAATCTTGCCGCCCATAGCCACTTGTCGATGCGTAAGCGGCTCAGTGAAGATGATGTTCCCGCGCTAGTGTTCTTCGCCATGGCTATCAGTCCGAGGTCATGTTGCGTGAGTATCTTTCGATCGTGATGGCAGTATCGCAGCGAAATCTTCTATCTGTTGAAATTCATCCAGCAAGACAGCGGGTCTCTTGCTATCGGGCTGCTCGATGCCGAATAGATGTTTGATACCCTCGCGCCGCGCCTGTTTCAACACCGGCAGCGAATCATCAAATAGGACAGTGCGCTGGGGATTGTATTTTTCCAGGGACTGCAGACTTTCCCAGAACCCTCGATTCTCTTTTGCGAGAGCAAGACTGTGAGAGCTGATGCATTGGTCAAAGAAATGGGAGATGCCGGTGTGCTCCATCTTAATCTGTAGGCTAGAGGGGTGCGCATTGGTAATTAGCAGCACTCGCTTCTCGCTTTTTTTCAATTCCTGCAAAATGTTCTCAACACCTGGCCGCACGCTTATCTTGTGTTTAACGGTGGCCTTCAGACCTGATATGTCGAGTTCCAGTTCCTGTTGCCAATAGTCGAGACAATACCAACTCAGAGTGCCGCGGGCCTCGGCCGATTTGCAGCGGACAATCTCGAGAGCGGCGGCTTCGCTGACACCGTGCTTCTCGCCATAGTGTTTGGGAACTAGCTGTTGCCAGAAATAATTATCGAAATGCAGGTCCAATAGAGTGCCATCCATATCGAACATGATCGTGTCTATGTCTGCCCATGGTGGCATTGGGATCTCCCGAAAATAAGCCTTGGCAAGGACTGGAGGCTCATGCAACATGATACAGTCGAAACAGGGCACAGCACCAGCGCAGCAAAATGCGCTCCTATTTATTAGAAGCCCTAAATCGAGTCAAAGGTAACGTTCACCGATGGTAGACCTGCAGCTGCTCCACGCCGTAAACGAGATAGCGATCGCAGCAGGCGCTGAGATTCTCGAGGTTTATAATTCTGAACAGGCGCTTGTGATCACTACTAAACAAGACGATTCGCCGCTTACCGATGCGGATAGACGAGCGAATCGGCTCATCGTCGAACGACTGAGCAAACTAACCCCCGCAATACCGCTTCTCTCGGAGGAGTCCGATGCGATCGATTTCTCAGAGAGAAAATCGTGGCAGACCTATTGGCTAATAGACCCTCTCGACGGCACGAAGGAATTTATCAGTCGCAATGGCGAGTTCACCGTGAACATCGCACTTATTGAGAACGGACGTGCCGTAGCGGGTATCGTCTACGTTCCAGTAACTGGCGTCTGTTATTTTGGCAGCGTCGGAATCGGCGCCTGGAAGATGGACCCTGGTGCTACAAGTTCTGAGGCAAAGGCGATTACCTGCAGCACAGTGCAAGCTAATGGTGGCATCCGTATCGTCGCGAGCCGTCGTCATCGCAGCGAACAGTTAGAGACAATGATTAAGAAGATCGAGAAGCAGTTTGGCGAGACCACAGTCTTGAATATGGGCAGTTCGCTGAAGATGTGTCTTTTGGCCGATGGCAGCGCAGACATCTATCCCCGATTGGCGCCTACTAGTGAATGGGACACTGCGGCGGCCCATGCCATTCTAAGCGCGGCCGGAGGCGAGATTGTTGGTCTGGATTTCAAAGCCCTGCGCTACAATACCAAAGCGGAGTTGCTTAACCCCTATTTTATAGCGCTGGCGGATCCGCTCTATCCCTGGCAGCGGCTGCTGGACAAGCAATAGTAAAAGTATTAGCTTCTTGCTCTGATTACGCTGCTGCATCCTCGCCCATGCCTGTAGCATCTGGCCCAAATTTCAGCAGCCCAATATAAAGACGAAGAGATTTATCATGCGCCTTATTACCCTCTCACTATTATTGTTTTTTGCGGCTTGCAGTGAGCCACAGCCAATTCAGCAGTCAGCTCTAGACGCGGCAGCCGATGCTGTGGACAGAGTTGCCGCAGAAACCGCACGACTCAACGCCTGGTTCGATGAACAGTACGCCGAGCAGTTAGATTTCAGTCCGCAGACAAAGACTCGTCTTGGGGACAAGTCGGATTACGACCGGCTCAATGACTACACGGTCGAAGCTCAAGATGAACAGCTTCAGTGGCGCAGAGATAGCGTCGCTGAAGCTGTTCATCTTGAGCTTCGACCGTGTAG
>CAXBLN010000245.1:0-4613 GCA_963976555.1 uncultured Gammaproteobacteria bacterium | reverse complement strand
TTCATAACTGAGGATGAGTTAAATACGAAACTAAAATCAGCTCCCAGCTGAGCTATGTTTCCATGACAGCCCATGCAGCCACCCATGTTGTAACTATTATGGTTAAAAGGCACGTTAGACGCAGGAGCGCCTATAGGATATCGATTAGCCGAAGACACTGTTCGGTTATTGGCATTGTAATAGTCCGTTATGAGTCCATTCGTATCGCCAGGATCATCTAGCTTGCCGCTAAATGACTGCAAATTGGTGTCAGTTTCCACCACGCTATTGGAAAGATAGTATGAGGCTTTATTTGGGCCGTCATAGATTTGACCGGGCGGTTTGGTCAATGGTATCCACTGAACATTAACCAATTTGTAGTTTCGCCAGGGTGATTGAACGCCGTGTTCTGACTCATAGTTTGCTATAGCTTGCTGAAAGCGTTGATTCACGATTATGATTTCAGCAGGTATAGGGTGCACACGACGGTTAATACTCACCGGTCCTTCGGGTACACCGGCTGGTAGATTCTTGAAGTAGAGACGATCAGCCGGGTTCGGGAACGCTCCTTGGGCAAGCAATTGTTGTTTGGTTGTGGCGGTAGCTGGAGTGGATGCTATTACTGGCGAGGTAACTGCCAGTGATCGATTTCGAATTTCATTTCCGGGCTCATCCTCAACTGGCAGTCCATCAATGGTTAGAATATTTTCTGCCTGTTCGAAAGTAGCGTAGATAAAATAGGGAGCCGATGGAGTCTTATGAATAATATGCAAGGCTGTCAGACCAAATTCTGCCTCCTCGTAAGCAGGATAATCCGGGTTGCCCGGTTGGCCTGCATAGCTTTGTCCTGTTACTTGCGGAACATAGTAGCGCACGGTATTCGTGTGCCACCTGCCGCTGTTTGCTTCGGCGGGTTGCAATCTGCGCCAGGCAGATTTTGTCTCGATGGTACCGCTGGGAAAACTGACATAATCTGTGGAACCCGGAGGGGGCGTGGAGTTGTTGTCGAAGACATAATTCGCCGTTGCTGTTTGTGGTGGCGTTACTGGTTGGGACTTATTCCACCATCTGTTACCGGCAATATAACCGTACTCTCCGTAATTAACTTTCGCTGCATAGAGAAACTGTGGGCCGGGAAAATCTAGCCCAGAAGCAATGCCAGCAAACATGGCGTCTTCTTCGATTTCATTGTCCTCGTCCAGATTAATCCAGGCCGCTTGTGCAACGGGAATCTGACCCACATTAGCAGGTATTTTCCCTGCAGGGAGCCCGCTGTAACTACCAACATCGCTTACGTTGTAAGTGTAAGCCGGGAGTTGGTCATAGCCATATTTAGCTGCAGAGTTTGGTTGATACCCAGGGGGAACACCTTGACCAGGATAAACTTCGACCTTGCCACGAAATGTTTCCCAAACTACTAAAGGGCTAGGGGCTCCGAACGGTTTGCTAATATCTGCTTGTCCGCGCTGACCTACTCCACCCTGTTGAGGCACGCTGGGCCAATTGAGCGCGATGAACTCCTGCCAGGCGAAAACTGCGGCATCAGTGATGTTCGCCGATGTCGCTCCACCCGGGATATCTGTTGGCAGCTGCGCTGATAAGCTTGATACATCTGTCTGCTGTATTGTCACAGCATTTCTGACTAACTGTCCGCAGGCAACAAGCAGGAAACTTGCAAGCAGAATGAACAAAGCGCGTTGATTCTTTAGAATATACATAAAGCCGTTTCTATTCGTCTTGGAATTCAAGTGGTTCTCCTTTAGCAGATGTGCTCGTAGCTACATCTATAAACTACAAATAGTTGATTTGCCTTGTCCTAGCGGCCAGCCTGACTAGTCGTCATCGCCGCGGGTCACAGTAAATTCGCTGGTTGCATTCGTTTCTCTTGCTTGCGACATCCCTGACTTTGCAATATTCCATTTCGACCAGTTCTGTACAGCCACACTCATCTGCAAAGAAAAATCCAGGGAGATTGAGCCCGGATCTTTCGCCTGCCCTGATTTGATGTTGGTAAACCAGGGGAGCTTCTGAGCATCTGGCAGATTAGTCGGCGGAATCATATTGGAAGTAACAGGAGTCTCGGCACTACCGCCATGACAGGAGATACAAGATGAGGCGGGATTGTCTACCGGGCCGTTAATGCGCTTAGCCCATCCGTAGTGCTGGTACAGGCCAATACTTTCATTAATCCACTGTTCCGGCGGATTTGCTCCGGCATTTGCTTGCGCAGGAAGGAAACCAGGGCTGTCTCCCCACATCAATCCCACGGGCACCAATTTATCAAGCGGCGTTCGTCCCGGAGCATCGTTGTTATAGACGAAGGTCCCAAATAGCCAGCCAGTAAGATCGTCGTTGCGCGCGTCTCTAACAGCGATATCGACTTGCAATAATCTAAGAGTCTTAGGCGATCTTGGCTGAGGATTTGAGCTACTGAATGGAGCGACGTTTGCCTGCCAGGTCTTCGAGCCCTCAAGAAAGGGCACTCCATCTGCTGGCACTTCGGGATCAGCCTGAGTAAATAGCAATTTGATCGCCATCGCGCCATCAGAAAAATTAGGTGCCCCGGCTGCTAGTTGCGGCGATTCTGGGTCTTGCCAAACTTTTCCAAATGTCCAACCACCAACATCATTATAGAGGCCGACTGCATAGTTTGAGATGAAAGGCGTAGTTTGTTGCGGACTTAACTCCCCTGCTCGAGAACTTCTTTCCTTGGTCATCCCCTGTACAAATTCTCGGGCATTACTCGCGTCATCCCCATAAGCCATCCAGGGAGAATGGAACCAATTGGGTTGTGACAACGCTAGAGGGTCCCAATCCACACCTTCCAGGTCTGCCCTCGCATAATTGAGCACGGAGTATATGTATTCTGAAGGCTGGGTTTTGAAATCGTATTGCTTCCAGGGAAAGCCACTCTCTGGAGGAGCAGGCAAACTAGCAGGATAGTTATGACTTAATCGGAACACATGCCCATTCCAACCAGGTGGCGGATCGTTCACAGCGTTACTGAAAGCCGGACTCTCACTAGCTTGCATAGCGGGTTCCTGCGCTACCTGTCCAGAACAAGAAAGCAAGAGGGCGGGCGCTGCTAGAGGGGCTAAGATTTTGGTGAGTGTATTTAAAGTCATGGCTAATCCTTGTAGCTTGAATTTTTCTAGCGAATTCAATTAGCTATATACTTCAATCAATTGGAATCACTAACAGAAATTCATGAGAAGTAATACTCAGAGCAGCGTAGCATGGAATTTGTTATATCACTAATTTCGTGATAAGGCCTTAACGCGAGATTAAAAAGACAAAGCTAATTCTGCTCAATCCGTGTTCTGCTCATCAAAACACCGGCAAAAATTTGAAGCGAATCTTTCAGCGCTGCACCCGCTATCAACATTCCCCACTTGCCTGCCTCTAGTAACGTCACCGTCATACTTATGATGACAGGCTGGTACTGCATGGCGCAGCCACGGTGTTAGTCCGCAGAGCATAGCGACCCTCTCCTCACTACTGAATGCGCCTATGTTTGATATCGCAAAAAGGAACAAGGCCGATGTAGTTGGAGTCACGCTCGAGTTGCTTTTCAAAATCTCTCGTAGTTGCAGGAAGGCCGCGCCATTTCCGAAAGAGATGAAGGAAGGTTGGTTGGGATTCAAGACCAAATCGAAAATGCTTCGCAGGATACACAATCTGACTCGATGACCTGCAAGGTTGCTGTATCCCTACAAAAAGCAGATAGAAACTTCAGTCCCGCAAATATTATGGGTTGGCAGGGATTAAGGGGTTAGCATTAAGGATGCTCACAAGTAACGGTAACAATTGTTCCATATTCTCATCGCTTCTGAATTGTCGCGAATCTCAGTATTTTCAAAGCTACCCCACTTACTATTAGCTTAGCCGAGTGCCTCCCTATTTGACTATTCGGTTATAGGGGCTGGTTTTCATCCGTTTCTCGTTTAGATCACAACCTAACTACATTCCAGAGTGCCATATCAAGCCCCCACGGCGTCTTAGGATACTGTGTATTCATACATGCGTTACCTGACCCATATAAATCTATACATATTGATATTAGCATTACTGCTATGAAAAAAATTTGTGACTTGCGCTATCGAGTGAGATCGCCATATTATGTTGCATAACAGCGTTCTATTGTCATCATCGCTATGGTGGCAGCAAGCGAAAAATAACAAGAATTAAGCCGAGCGGAGTGCCTGTGCCGATGGATCGCTTTTCCGACCACCTTTTTGTCAGCTATTCGAGCAAAGACTTTGATGCCGTTTTTTCTGTGGTTCAAGCCTTGGAGGAAGCTGGCATATCTATATGGATAGACAAAAAAGGAATTTTAGGAGGAGAAGACCACACTCGAGAAATTCCGAAAGCAATTCGAAAATCTCAAGCAATGCTCCTCTTTATGTCGAGCAATGCATTTGAGTCAGACGACGTCCGCACAGAAGTTCACCTCGCGCGACGAAAGCATAAAAAACCTATTATTCCAATACAGCTGGAAGATATAGAGGTCCCAGAGACTTTCGAGTACAACTTAAGCGCTCAGAATCATATCAAAGTGTATGGTCGTTCATCTTCAGCCTGGCTTAAAGATCTTAAGGCTTCACTAGAAGGCCAGGGAATTAGATTCGCTCCAC
>CAXBLN010000244.1:0-4634 GCA_963976555.1 uncultured Gammaproteobacteria bacterium | reverse complement strand
CTCGGCAGGGTCTTGTGGTTCGGCACATGGCAGGGAATCATTTTAATCCGAGCTACCTGCAATATCTCCAGCGCGTAAAGTGCGGCAGCTACATGTCCCTTATGCACCGGATCAAACAAACCACCCAGCACGGCTAGCGGAGTGCTCATTGTCGGATATGTCCATCCCCCAGCACTATATACTTCTGTGAGGTTAGACCTTCGAGACCTACTGGGCCGCGTGCATGAAGCTTATCCGTCGATATCCCTATCTCTGCACCCAATCCATATTCGAAACCATCGGCAAAACGAGTTGAGGCGTTGATCATCACCGAACTGGAATCGACCTCATGCAGGAATTGCTGCGAGCGCGTATAGTCCTCGGTGACTATGGACTCTGTATGCTGGGAGCTATAGGTGTTGATGTGGTCGATTGCCTCATCCACGTCCGCTACGATCTTGATGGAGAGGATTGGCGCCAGATATTCCGTCCCCCAATCTTCTTCGGTCGCTACATTAATTCCTGCAACCAACGCTCGCGTTTTCTCGCAGCCGCGCAGCTCCACTCCCTTCTCTGCCAATTTTTCACAGAGATCAGGCAGCACCGCAGCAGCTATCTGCTCGCCGACCAGAAGAGATTCCAGGGTACAGCAGGTGCCGTAGCGCTGCGTCTTGGCATTGATAACAATCGCGATAGCCTTCTCTATATCCGCCTTGTCATCGATATAGACATGGCAATTTCCATCCAGGTGTTTTATGACTGGAACCTTCGCATCCGCACTGATTCTGGCAATCAGACCTTTACCACCGCGCGGCACGATCACATCTACAAACTCAGGCATGGTAATCAGTATTCCGACGGCATCTCTATCGGGCCTGTCCAGAACTTGCACAACGTGTTCGCTCAATCCGGATTGCT
The DNA here is from genome assembly GCA_963976555.1 of uncultured Gammaproteobacteria bacterium. Lineage (GTDB taxonomy): Bacteria > Pseudomonadota > Gammaproteobacteria > Pseudomonadales > Pseudohongiellaceae > UBA9145. Next base: position 3,737 of record CAXBLN010000244.1, on the reverse strand, counting down.
CAAGACCGACCTTGATACACGCCGCGATTGCCTGATTCGAATGGATCGCCTCGGACCCACCACGCAAGATAGTTGCATTGCCCGACTTTAGGCAGAGGCTTGCAGCCTCACAGGTTACATTGGGTCTCGATTCGTAGATTATCCCAATCACACCAAGAGGCACGCGCATCTTGCCCACCTGGATGCCACTGGGGCGATATTTGAGATCTGAGATCGCTCCGACTGGATCATCCAGGCCAGCGACCTGCTTGAGCCCCTCGATCATGCCATCGATGCGATCGGGATTCAGCTCCAAGCGATCGAGCAATGCTGCATCCAGGCCCTTGTCTCGGCCTGCCTGCATATCCTTCTCGTTCGCCTGCATCAAGGCCTCGCGGCTTGCATCGATCGCCTCTGCAATCGCCAGCAGTGCCGCGTTCTTCTGAGCCGTGCCTGCCTTCGCTATTTGGCGGGATGCAAGCCTCGCCTGACGGCCCAGCCCCAGCATGTAATTTTCGATATCTGTCATCGCTCCATACTTCAATTGATGGCCATTTGGTGAATTCCGAGGCCGGTAAAAGGCAACTATCCGCTATCATTGTCCAAAGCCGCTAATTATAACCCAATTTACACCGCTAAGGACGCAATACGGCTAACTAGCGTAGACAGGCAGCAACTCCAGCCTTTATGCTCTGTGGCAATCAATTTAGTTAGCAGGTAGCGTTAATGGAATCCAATCAAGACTCGGCACCTGACAGCCCACAACGTGCCGCGACCGTGCAGCAGGCACTCGTGCCGGTCTTCGTGCTAATCAGCCTTCTCTCCTTTTCAGTCTACCTCTTCGGAGAAGACGCGAGCTATGGACCCAATCAGATAGCGCTCTGTGTAGGCGCCGCGGTAGCCGCTGCGATTGGCTGGCTGAATGGCCAGCGCTGGCAGCAGATTGAGAACAGCATCGTCACCGGGGTTACCATAGCCCTGAAGCCTATTCTGATTCTATTTAGCGTGGGTTTGTTGATAGGCAGCTGGATACTCTCGGGCACTGTGCCGACCATGATCTACTACAGCCTGCTCATTCTTGACCCCGCCATCTTCTATGCCGCCAGCTGTGTCATATGTGGTTTGATCGCTCTCAGCATTGGTAGTTCCTGGACTGTGGCAGGCACCGTAGGTATCGCACTGATCGGTGCGGCAGCGGGCCTCGGCCTCTCGGTAGAGATCACGGCTGGCGCGATTATTTCCGGCGCCTATTTTGGCGATAAAATGTCGCCTCTCTCGGAGACTACCAACCTTGCCCCGGCAGTTGCAGGTACTGATTTATTTTCCCACATCGGTCATATGGTGTGGACTACTATCCCCAGTATAGTCATAGCGCTAATTCTCTATGCCATCATCGGACTCAATATCGAGGCCGGGAGCAGTGCCAGCGATCTCGCCATAACCATGCAGCTTATTCAGGACAACTTCACTATCAATCCTCTGATGTTGCTACCAGTCGCCGCTTTATTAGTCATGGCGCAAAAACGACTTCCACCAATTCCGACGATCCTCGCAGGCGCATCTATCGGCGTAGTCTTAGCCTTGGTATTTCAGCAGAGCGCGGTACTCAGCCTGGCGGGAGACACTGAAAATGTATTCCTCGGCTTGTTCAAGGGAACCTGGCAGACGCTATTCGATGGCTTCTCATTATCGAGCGGAAACGAGACGCTGGATGACCTGATGACACGAGGCGGAATGAGTTCCATGCTGAACACCGTTTGGCTGATACTCTGCGCCATGGTGTTCGGGGCGGTAATGGATCACACGGGTCTGCTGCAATGTTTGGTAAACTATGCTCTCTCTTTCGTGCACAGCACCGGCAGCTTGATCGCAACGACCATCGTCACCTGCATTGGCGCCAACATCATCACCTCCGATCAGTACATATCCATAGTTTTGCCGGGGCGTATGTACAAGCTGGAATATGAGAAAAGAGGTCTGGATGCGAAGAATCTATCGCGCAGCCTGGAGGACGCGGGAACTATGACATCGCCACTCATTCCCTGGAACACCTGTGGCGCTTATATGGCAGGAACTCTGGGCGTAGCCACATTCTCCTACCTGCCCTATTGCTTCTTCAATCTAGTCTGCCCCGTCGTCGCGGTGATCTATGGCTACATGAACTTCAAGATCGCGCCGCTTCAAGCCAAACAGCCAATAGAGCAAGCCGCCACATAGAAGCGATAGTGTAATTACCTATATATGATTCTGCAGACTCATCTCTTCGGGATAGGGATTCATATACCAGGAGTTGGCGATGTACTCATCCGGATGCTTTCTGAAAAAATGATTGAGCAGGGTAATGGGAACGATTAGCGGCAGAAGGCCGAGACGATATTTCTCCACGGTCTCGGTTAATTCTTGCTTGTCATCCTTGTCCAAGGGCTTCTTAAGATACCCCTGTATGTGCATCAAGACGTTCACGTGATTGCCCCGGGTTGCGGGTATCTTTAGGGTTTGCATTAAACGCAGGAGATACTCTTCCGCCACTTCATTCACGTTATCCTTCCGCGCTGCGGCGAGTAGCTTCCCGAGTTCACGAGATTTATCCTGATTGTGACTCATGGCGATTAGTTTATGTCTGGCATGGAATATCAGGAGATCATTAAGGTTTAGTCCCGCCTCGATGAGCTGAAACCAACGGAACATGACGAAAACTCGCTGTATGAAATTCTCGCGTAATACCGCATCTCCCAAACGCCCTTCCTCCTCTACTGGTAGGTAGGGAAAGTTTTTCATCATCTGGCCTGCATAGATGCCAACGCCTTCCCGAATCGGCATGACGTCATCCCAAATCTTTACGCGCTCCATGCCACAACTTGGAGAGTCCTTCTTCAAAATATAACCACACAGACCGCTGTGCCATTGCTTGCGCTTGTCTGCCGATTCACGCAATGGCTCGGTATAATCCGGTTCGGGATTGTCGACGGGAATGCAGCGTATAACTTTAGAGCCTATTCGCGAGAGACGGATTGGCTTGCGTGGTATGCCGAGGCCGATGGCCAACTCTGGACAGTATGGCTGGAGATCGAAGTACTCGCCTAGCGTCCTTCCTATATAGGAATTATTCTTATGACCGCCATCGTAGCGAACTTTCTCGCCTAGCAAACAGCTGCTAACGCCTACAGGAATCTTGCCAAGCCCTTCAACATTCTTCACTTCACTGCTTGGGGAATCTACTTGTTGTGAAGCCATTTCTTAAGTTCCTCTATCTTGGCCGGAAGCTTGATAAGCTCCTCTTTTTGAGCCTTGGACAATTGTTTCACTTTATACTCCAATTTTAGCGCATCGGATCGATTTCCAACGACTAAACTATAAACCAGACTAAGCGGCGCTTTCCCGCGCAGAGCTTTCGCACCCCTGTTCTTCTTGTCTTTGTTCTCATGTTCTGTAAAACGGCGACGAACGTCTGTGCTCACACCCGTATACAGAGTGTTATCAGCACTACGCACGATATAAAGCGACCAGGTTGTCGGATTTTCAGTTTCTGGCGGCATCTAATTGATTGACTGCATCTGCCAGATATCGTCGACGCAGCTTATTCGCCCATCTTGCTCAAGTTTTATCAGATGTGCCATAAGCGTCTTTTTCGCCCAGGGAATGAGCTGTGCCGCCACATCGTCATAAACTGTTAAGACCAATTCATCGAGGCTTACACCACCCAGACTCTCTAGCCCTGCTATGACCTTCGACTCCCGTGCCAGCCTGTGCGCTATGAG
>CAXBLN010000243.1:0-4692 GCA_963976555.1 uncultured Gammaproteobacteria bacterium | reverse complement strand
TCATCGATGTTATGGAGCCGGTGACCAAATACACGCGTCAGCTGGTTGGAGCTGATCTAATCCCAGCTAGAGTCAGTCAGGCTTTTAGGATAGCCGAAGAAGAGCGTCCGGGTGCTACTCATCTCGAATTGCCTGAGGATATCGCCCGTGAGACAACAGACGCTCATGTCATCGTCCGTAACGACACCAGAAGACCAGTTGCAGAGAAGAAGGCTACAGAGAAAGCGGTAGCATTGATTAAGGCATCAAAAAGCCCATTGCTTTTAATCGGCGCCGGTAGCAATCGCAAGCGGACAAGTGTCATGCTAACCCGATTCGTGAATGAGCTCGGTATTCCCTTCGTTAGCACGCAGATGGGAAAAGGCGTAGTTGATGAGAATCATCCACTTTTCATCGGCACTACAGCGCTATCTGAGGGCGATTTCGTGCATCGGGCGATCACTGGGTCCGACCTGATTATCAATGCCGGCCACGACGTTGTCGAGAAGCCGCCGTTTCTTATGGATCCTAAAGGATTCAAGGTCATTCACTTTAATTTCAGCCCTGCACTGATTGATCCCGTGTACTTTCCTCAAGTAGAGGTGGTCGGAGACATCGCCAATGCCATTTGGCAGATACTCCAGTCTCTTAAGAGCCAAAAGAGTTGGGAATTCGATGGTTTCATGGCCGCGAAAGCAGCATTCGAGGCACATACCGACGCCAAGTTGCCGCATAGCCCAACTATTCCGATTCATCCCCTGAGTTTGGTTGAGGAAGTCTCGCGAGTTATGTCAGAAAGCGGGATCGTATCATTGGACAATGGGCTCTATAAGATTTGGTTTGCACGGCATTACAAGGCGCGCCTGCCAAATAGTCTGCTGCTAGACAATGCGTTGGCTAGCATGGGTGCTGGCTTGCCTGCGGCCATGGCCGCGAGTATTGCCGAGCCTAACAGGCGAGTGATGGCTGTCTGTGGCGACGGCGGCTTCATGATGAACTCGCAGGAGATGGAGACTGCCGTACGTCTAAAGTTGAATCTTGTGATTCTGGTCTTGCGTGACGATGGCTTCGGCATGATCCGTTGGAAACAAGAAAGCATGGATCTGACCGATTACGGCACGGAGTTCTCAAACCCAGATTTTGTCGCCTATGCCAATGCCTATGGCGCGCAGGGTCATAGGCTGAATGAAGCTGAGCAATTAGGGCCTTTGATAAATGATGTTTTCGAGCGCGGTGGTGTGCATCTGATCGAAGTCGCGATCGATTACAGCGATAGCTCTAGCTTCTTTTTTGATAAGGTTAAAAAAGCGAGTCAGCTCTTGTAACAAGCTTAATAATTTTTCCTCGACACCCTTTCAATGCATGTCAGAATTTCAGGAGACCACCTATGAGCCTCGAATCCAGAAACCCGGCCTCGGATGAGCTGTTACATACTTACAACCAAATGAGCGATCATGAAGTGGACAGTATCATTAACTGCGTCGAAGATGATTTCTCTACGTGGAGCAGGACAAGCTTCTCGGAGCGGGCACAGCTAATGCGCTCGGCGGCGACGGTGCTGAAACTTAAGAAGAAGGAGCTTGCAAAGCTAATGACTCAGGAAATGGGTAAGCCCATTACTGGTGCAATTGCCGAAGTGGAAAAGTGCGCATCAGTTTGCGAGTACTATGCAGACAATGCCGAGAAGTTCCTAGCTCCGGAAATAATAGAAACCGAAGCCAGCGTTAGTAAAGTTCTCTATCAACCACTGGGCATCGTGTTGGCAGTCATGCCCTGGAATTTCCCGCTTTGGCAAGTCTTTCGATTCGCCGCACCTGCGTTGATGGCTGGCAATGGAGCGCTGTTAAAGCACGCCAGTAACGTCTGCGGTAGCGCCTTGGCTATAGAAAGCGTATTTCGCGAAGCTGGCTTTCCTGCAGACATATTTAGGACACTACTTATTGGCAGTAAGAAGGTGTCGCGGGTCATAGAGAATTCTTCAGTAAAGGCGGTAACTGTTACCGGTAGTACCGCAGCGGGAAGGGCCATTGCTGCAAAGGCTGGCGAGATGCTCAAGAAAACAGTGTTAGAGCTCGGTGGCAGCGACCCCTATATTGTGCTCGCTGATGCTGATCTTGATAAAGCCGCTCAAGTTTGTGTGGACAGTCGTATGATTAACAACGGGCAGAGCTGCATAGCCGCGAAGAGATTCATCGTTGAAGAATCAGTGAGCGAATCGTTTACGGAGAAATTCGTCGCCAAAATGAAATCCAAACGCTGCGGCGATCCTTTGGATGAAGCTACAGAGCTAGGACCACAGGCGCGGGAAGACTTGCGAGACGACCTGCACAAGCAGGTGCAGGCCAGCGTGGAGGAGGGGGCGCGTCTACTATTGGGCGGTGAGATGCCCCCGGGTCCGGGTGCTTATTATCCAGCTACCGTATTGGCGGATGTTGGGCCTGGTATGCCAGCCTACGATGAAGAACTATTTGGTCCCGTTGCTGCAATTATTACTGCTGAAGATGAGGTAGCTGCAATACGCATAGCTAACGATACGGTTTTTGGACTCGGTGCAGCGATTTTTACTGCTAACGCGAGTCATGGTGAGGAAGTCGCCTCTGAACAACTTAACGCGGGGGCTTGTTTCGTAAATAGCATGGTTAAGTCAGATCCGCGATTGCCTTTCGGGGGAATAGGAGATTCCGGTTATGGTAGAGAGTTGAGCCATCATGGAATCAAGGAATTCGTGAACACTAAGACGGTATACGTTGCGTAGGCACCGCTCGTGGAAACGAGCTGTGCCTTACTCTAATTAGGGCGCAACAATTGTACTATTCCTAATTCAAAGCAGCACAATGCGCCCATCATAGGAGTGTGCGGAAATACGGGGCAAGATAAATAACAGATGAATTACTTAACTTCCTTGTTAATGAACTCCCAAACTACTGAATTCCCAAACTAGTGAGCTTTCACCATGATCCTGTCAATTTTCCACCTATTCCGAGAATATACTTGGCTCTGAAAAAATGAGATTTACTCTCTACTGTTATTTGTATTCCATCAGTCCAACAGGAACCCTGCCGAACAAATTTTTGATAGAGGCTTCAATGTCCGCGATTTTCTCCGCGTCACTTACCTTACTTCCGTCAGGAGCAGATTTTAGTGTGGGAGGTTTACCAGCACGCACAGCCGTCGCTATAGCTTCCGGTGATGTAGGGATCTTGTGTTGCGCATCCCACCATAGCTGCCCAAGGCCAGAAAGGGTTTCGAGAATAGCCTGCTGTTTAAGTTCTTCCTCGGATATACCAACCGAAACAGATGCCGGGCCGTTGTTCAATTCGCTTTCTGACAGAGTCAGGAACGCACTGAAGTCGTTCGCTTTTGCTTCCCGTTCGCTGAGAGGCGGCGCGTCAATATCGAAGCACTTTCTAACGGTGCTAAGAATAGACGTGTGGTCATATACTGGGGCATTGTCCGCCGACGCACCGGGTGTACCAATGGTGCCGGCATTGATATAGGGAGATATCAGCAGCGTAGGAACTCTCACTCCATAGCGGTCAAAAGCAAATTGCGGATTGTCGCCGTCGGGGACAGCAGCAGGTGGAAGCACGTGATCGTAGCAGCCTCCATGCTCGTCATAGGTGACCACCAGCAAGGTGCTTTCCCAAATTTCCTCGTTACCCCGCAGAGCATTGTAGACTTTTTCCAGCAGGTATTCTCCGAGGTTGATGTCGTGAGGAGGGTGGTTATCAGTTGGAAATAGTTGATAGGCAGGCTCAATCCAGGAATAAGCTGGCAAAGAATTATTGTCTATGTCTTTTTGAAACTGATCGAAGAAATGAAACTTGTCTAGCCCCAGACCAGACCATGTGTCGAACATTGTTAGCGTCAATGGAAAGTCACCAAAGTAGACTCTCCAATCCGCATCTTCGGCGTCGTCAATATGGTTGAAGATGGTTGGGCCGAAATACAGCGCGTTTGATTTGCCGTTAGCATAACTATCTGTATAGGTATTATTGTTCACATATCCTTGTGCTGTGCCCATTGTAGCAAAGCAGCGGTTTGGCATAGTCTGGCAGGGGGCGGAGGCGTGATAGGTGTCCAATACCGCGAACGCCTCGCCCAATGCGGTGGAGACGGGGAACTGCTCCTTAGAATACATATTCATTATTGTCGGCAGCATCACCTTGGGGTAGTCATGGTCCCCTAATGCTTGTTGATAGTTTTGCACAAAGCCACCCATAGGCCCTAGAGGCCCACATTCTGTGGGAGTCTCGCTGTTCACCGGCAGTGGGTCTCTCAAGCCGAAGATCTGCTGATTCATATATTGGAAATATTCTCCCGGATCAGGCGTTGGAACGGATGCCGACAGGAAATTTCGACCCGGGATATTAAAGGCCTGAATGGGAACAGTGAAATCCAATTTGCTGGAAGGGTAGAATCTGTTCACACGCTTCACTTCTGGCTCGAACGTTTTTCCCAAAACATTATCGAAGGAGCGGTTTTCTAGCATTAGTACTACGATGTGTTTTATCGGGCTAAGTGCGTTGCTCATAGGTTCCTCGATACCATTACTCGTTGAATTAACGGCGACGAATTGATTCTCGTCGGCTTGAAAACAGTTCTGCCCTTCAATCTGTGCAGAGGAGGTAGTAGATTCGCTGCCTGACACCACATCAATTGCAGGTGAGACTACCGCGCCTTGGCAGCGGCTGTACTGCTTGTTTTATTAAA
>CAXBLN010000242.1:0-4730 GCA_963976555.1 uncultured Gammaproteobacteria bacterium | reverse complement strand
TTCAATTCTCTGACTTCAGAGTCTGTAAAGAGCACGTTACGCATCCGCGTCAGATTCGATGACGAGACTGAGGTTGCAAGGTCTATGCATAGGTCTGCCACACGGAATGAGTGACCGCTAGTGGTTGGGTCTCGTTGTTCAATCGCAGAAACAGAAGCATTTACGAAACCCTCGAACAGCGCCTTGATATCGTTCTGCAGGATCGTGTTTTCAATCGCAATACCGGCTTGGCTGGCGAGCGCCTGCAACAAAACATTGATGTCGCTGTCGAACGGTAGAGTGTAAGCAAGCGCAGATTTTTCATCGCTTACTTTGAGCGAGCGCGCTTTCTTTCTGTTGATGAACTGTAATACACCGATGACTTCTTTCTGTTTGTTTGCTAATGGAATAGCCAGAATAGACTTTGTTCGATACCCGGTTTTCTGATCGAAGGAGCGATTGAATTTGTAAGGGACATCAGGCGAAAGTTGGTAAGCGTCTGGAATATTTAGTTCCGAATCGGTGCGTGCAACATAGCCTGCGATAGAAGATTCGTCCAGTGGAAAGCGAAGCTCCTCGAATGGAAAATCCAGGGAATCGTTCTGAGTTAGCTTAAATACAAGGTCGCGTTCGTGATCGTTAATCTCATTGATCAGAAATAGGGATGCGGCATCGCAACAGGCAATATTCTGCCCTTCTTCCAAAATCTTTCGCAGCAGCGTCATCAGATCGTCTTCGGACGAAAGTGAGATGCTGATGTCGGCGAGTTTGTTCAGATAGCGAAAACTCGTATCGCGCATCTTGGCGCGTTCGGTTTTCTCGCTTTTAAGTACCCATTGATAACAGGCCATTTCCAATAATTTGCAGGTCTGCCGGTAGGGCAAATTGTTCGAAAGAATTAGGTCTGCATCCAGGTCCATGGATTCGGTGCAGAGGAAGATGGCATCTGGGAAGTCCTCGACCCACTGCGCATGATCCATCTCTCGTACAAGATGATGATCAAGCAGGATAAGGGCGGGGTTATATCTCTGCGCAGCTGTTATAGAAACGATTTCCGTAGGGATGATTAATTTCGATTTCAGATCATCCCAGACTTCGCTCTTGGCGTAGCCCGGACCATAACCGATAGTTATGGTTCGCTGCGTATTAGTGAATGAATTCATTGGAGTTATTGCCATGCAAACATGCTGGGGGGGAGTGTAACGCAGGGCGTTTAGTTATGCGACAGTTACGGTAGTGCTGCCGGGTGGGAAGGGCGACCTACCTGGCACAGCTATTTTAACTGCTCTCTCAGTCTCTCCATGAAACGCTCTAGATTGCTCTGTGCTTCGCTGCGATAGCGAAATGGACCTACCCCGTCGCCTTCGCGAATTCTGAAGTACCACAGATCTTGTTCGCTATAAATGCGCTCACTGCGGGGCGGCGCAGGAGAAATGGAGCGGTCTTGGCTTCGTTGATCAGACATGGTTTTAGCAGGAATCTCTTTTCTTATTTTCAACGAGTATACCCATCTCGCGGGATAGATGAAAAGCTGAATTTTTTTGGTCTCTGCTAGCTTAGGGTTGTAGCTGACTCGAGAATCAGCCCCAAGCAAAGCGCTGGTAGACAACCCTAAGCTAGCGAGTGGTTACACATTATGCTCAGAATTACCTTATGGAAAGAGCGCAAAATATATGCCATTTCAGTTGCCTTGATGCGTATCAATGGCTGCGGAAAATTACGAATAAATGTCCATAAATCAATACCATGTGGCATCTTTCTGGAAATCAACGATCGTGTTTTTCTGCGATTAAACAAAGGGATAGGGCTCATTCTTAAGAGTGAAAAAAATATTCCAGCGAGCGAATCCTGTGTAGGCCGACCAGCTATTTTTTAACTATTATCCGCGCAGCAGTCGCTAGATCATCGATGCTGTTGATGTTGAAGAATGCTCCTTTAGTGGAACTCTCACAATGCACGGCAACTGCTCCGAGTGACTCGAAAAGCAACTTCGGGCCGTATAAGCCGGAGTCGATGGCATCGAAAAGGGTATCGACTAAGCTGAGATGCCAAAGTGAGAACAAGGGTTGAATCTGTCCGAGATGGAAGACGTAGGAGACGCTACTTGAACTGTTGCTCAGAGCGAGAGCCAGATCTTGAATGATGTCTGCCGGGAATTCTGGAACATCTGCTGCGAAGCACGCCAGATACTTAATGCTGGGATATTCCTGTTGATGGGTAAACCAGCGCATCGCGCTGTAGATTCCGAGCAGCGGTCCACGGTAGCTGTCATTATGATCGGCAACTATAGGCAGCTTAAATGGTTGATAAAGCTCAGCATTGTGATTAACGCTTAGTATCAGCCTGTGCACCTGAGGCTGGGCTCTCCTGATTCCGTGTGCGAGAAGCGGCTCGCCGTTGAGGAGTTGCAGAGCCTTGTTGCGGAAGCCCATACGGGAGGCCTTGCCACCGGCAAGCAGCACGCCGCCAATCTCTGGTTTCTTGATCATTCTTAGGGGATGTCCACGAAAACAATCACCAATAATGCACGGTCTTGTTCCTATCTCAAAATTTAGTACAGACGCTACTTGCTTTGGGCGCGTATTCTCTCATTGAATATGAGATATCGATGTGGGAAAATCGCGCACTTTGCGGGCGCCCGGTAGCCCGTTGGCTTCTTGAAAAGCCCTAAAATCAATAGCTTGTCTGATCGGCTTATCCAGCAATCGCTAACCAATATCCAGATTAATTCAGTACAATATCTCGATACTGTTAGATGTTAACAATTCCGAGTTCCTAACTTGGAAATAAAGAGGTTTATAAATGCAGGTTTCCGTTGAAACTACCCAAGGTTTAGAGAGAAAGATGACTATCGCTGTACCTAGCGAAAAAGTCGACAGCGCTGTGAATACTCGATTACAAGAGGCCGCTCGTAACGTCAAGTTGAATGGCTTCCGAAAGGGCAAGGTTCCATTCAAGGTCATCAAGAGCAAGTTCGGAGCAGGCGTCAGACAGGAAGTCGTCGGCGAATTGATGAGCCAATCCTTTTACGAAGCTATCGATCAGGAAAGCTTGAAGCCAGCAGGGCAGCCGAGTATCGACCCAAAGAATTTAAATGAGGGTGAAGACCTGGAATTCGTGGCGACATTTCAGGTCTATCCTGAGATCACTCTGCCTGATTTCTCGAAGAATGAGGTGCAGCGCCTCAATGCAGATATATCAGAGGCGGATATCGACGAGATGATCGAGACCCTGCGCAAACAGAAACAAAGTTGGGAGCCTGCGGAGCGAGCAGCTGCAGCGCAGGATATGGTTAATATAGACTATGCAGGCAGTCTCGATGGAGAGGCATTTGAAGGCGGCACTGCGCAGGGCACAAACCTTGTGCTTGGTTCTGAGCGCATGATCCCTGGTTTCGAGTCCGGCATAGAGGGCAAATCGGCCGGAGACGTTTTTACCCTGGATTTGGAATTTCCCGAGGAATACCATAACAAGGAGCTTTCCGGTAAGAAGGTCGCCTTCGAGATCACGTTGAATACCGTGAGCGAGCAGGCCCTTCCTGCTATTGACGAAGAATTCTACAAGAGCTTCGGTGTGGAAGAGGGTGGTCTTGAGGCGTTCCGTGAAGAAGTTACTAGTAATATGCGCCGCGAGTTGAAGACTGCGAGCCGCAACAAGCTGAAGAACAAGATCATGGATAGTTTAGTCGACTCTGTCGATGCTGAGATTCCAGATGCCTTGGTTTCTGCAGAGATCGGGCAGCTTCGTCAGCAGGCGCTTCAGCAATTTGGTGGTGGCGGTCAGAATATCGATGCCAGCATGCTCCCTGATGAGCTGTTCAAAGAACAGGCAGCGCGCAGGGTGTTACTTGGCCTCGTATTAGGCGAAGTGATTCAGCAACAAGAGCTGAAGGCGGATCCTACGAAGGTGAGAGAGGCCATAGAGGAGCTGGCAGCAACTTACGAGTCGCCGGATGAAGTGATCAATTGGTACTACGGCAATCAGGAGCAGTTGGCGACGATCGAGTCCAACGTACTTGAAGACCAAGTATTTGACTACATAATTGAACAATCTACTGTGATCGAAAAGACGCTGCCCTACCAGGAGGTTATCCAGCCAGAGCCTAAGGCGAGCGAAGAGACAGCAGGTGAAGATTCCAAAGCGGAAGCTTAGGGCTTTCTCTAAACCCAAATTAACCGCTATCGAACATAGCAGCTACTATTAAAGGACAGGGATGCATGTCAGAAATTATTGAACACACTGCGGCGCTTGTGCCAATGGTCGTCGAGCAGACAGCTCGCGGCGAGCGCTCGTATGACATTTATTCTCGCCTGCTTAAGGACAGAGTGATTTTCATGACTGGCCAGGTGGAAGATCACATGGCGAATCTCATTGTCGCGCAGATGCTGTTTCTCGAGTCCGAAAACCCCGATAAAGACATACATCTTTATATCAACTCGCCAGGCGGGTCGGTGACTGCGGGTTTATCTATTTACGATACGATGCAATACATCAAGCCCGATGTAAGTACCATGTGCATCGGTCAGGCAGCCAGCATGGGGGCGTTGTTGCTGGCCGGTGGCACGAAGGGCAAGCGATTGGCGTTGCCACATTCGAGGATGATGATCCACCAACCCAGTGGAGGAGCTCAAGGCCAAGCATCAGATATTGAGATTCAAGCTAATGAAATCATAAAGTTGCGTAAGAGTCTTAATATTCTACTTGCAGATCATACCGGCCAGTCGGAGGAGGCAATTGCCAAAGATACGGAA
>CAXBLN010000241.1:0-4750 GCA_963976555.1 uncultured Gammaproteobacteria bacterium | reverse complement strand
TGCTCCGGCAATTACGCTGTCCCGTGAGCCCGCAATAAACAACACGGGGATATCGATCTTCGAGTCACTCAGATGCTCGGTGATCTCCCAATTGCGATGGAAGTTTCGGTAATAGTTAATGCCGCCGCGAAAGCCAGCATGCTCGAATTGGGAAACGATGTAATCCAGATCCTCTTCCCGTAACCAATCGGGTAATCCCAGCGGCGCGCCCAGGCGAGGTATCCAGCCGCCAGCCGAACGTCGCCGGTCGGTAATTTGCGCCGGCTCACGCGGTGAAGTGGGGGAAAGATAGAGGCGACTAATCAACCCACGGGGGTCTGCATCGTACTCTGTCTCGGCGATGCCATCGGCTTCGTTGTGATAGAGGATATAGAAGAAGTTTTCGCCGTGTGCCTCTCGCCAACTTTCCATCGGCGACTTGGCAACGCGACCACCGTAGGGCACGCTCATATTTATCAGCGCGCTAAAGCGCTCGGGATGCAATAGCACAGTGGTCCATGCGACGATCGAGCCCCAGTCGTGACCCACTAGAATCGCCGTCTCCTCCCCCAGGGCATCGATGATACCAACCAGATCACCTGCGAGCTGCTCGATGTCATAGTCAGCGATAGCCGCCGGCTTATCGGTCTCGCCATATCCGCGCATGTCCGGCGCGACGACGTGATAGCCCGCCGCCGCAAGCATGGTGATCTGATGTCGCCAGGAATACCACGACTCCGGCCAACCATGGACCAATAGTATCAATGGCCCTTCGCCAGCTTCGGCGATGCGCATGCGCAGGCCGTTTGACTCTATGAATCGAAAACTCACGCCTGCTATTGGTGATTCCGTTCTCACGCCCACATCTCCCTATTGTGCCCAAGACTGACTTGGCATCACTGCGAACCCAGCCCCTGTCAGGAAAACGGTGAGCGTTAATATTGTGCAGAGAATCTTGCGTTCGATTCTACCCATTATATTCACTCTGTTTCCGCTTTCGCCGAGCCTCTCGCGATTGAATGACTAGACTAACATGACCGCAGTTGACTTCACCACGGCAAGGGCGTTTCATAGTGAGCAATGTGATGAACACGAGAGGTAGTTCAGTGAAAGACAAAGAAGTCGCATCGGCAGATGTACCCTACATGGAGAGAACGCGCGAATATTACCGCGCTCAGGGCTATACCAAAGACTATCTGTGGGCACACCATGAGGACGCTCCATTCAGTCCGCTCGACAAGCCCCTGGGCGAGTGCAAAGTAGGCTTGGTGACTACCGCGATGCCCGATACTCCACAAGGACGCGCACAACGGCAGGTTTATTCTTGCCCGACCACTCCAATCCCAGGCTCCATGTTTACCGACGAATTGTCCTGGCACAAGACCATGACCCATACCCACGATGTCGCCTCGTTCCTGCCCCTTGCGCAATTGCAACAATGCGTGCAGGAAGGTCGCATCAAGGCCTTAGCCGATCGGTTTCATTGCATCCCTACTGAATATAGCCAGCGCAACACGAACGAGAATGACGCGCCGGAAATCCTCTCGCGCTTGCTCCACGACGAGGTCGATGTCGCGATCCTTGTTCCGTTGTGACCTGTCTGTCATCAGACCGTGAGTCTGTTAGCGCGACAACTGGAATCCCGTGGAATCATAACGTTAATAATAGGGTCAGCGATTGATGTCGTTGAGCACTGCGGCGTATCCCGCTATCTTCACACCGACTTTCCTCTGGGTAATCCCTGTGGAGCGCCCTACGACGCCGACATGCAGCTTGAGATAATGCGACAGGGCCTATCACTAGTAGAAGAAGCCGGCCGGGCACTCACCACTCGGCGTGCCCCGTTTAACTGGAAGGATGATACTTGGCGCAAGGACTACGCACTGATTGACGATAGCAACCGCGAGGAACTCCGCCTGCGCGGAGAGCGTCGACGCCAGCAGCAGGCAGAAGACAGAAGCGCCGGAAAAACACGTGCCGCGATGATCTCCGATACGTAGATTTCCTTGCGGTTTATGAATCTTGAAACTTCAAAGAGGCAGGCCTATGAAAATTCGAAATTTTAGAAACACGCTAATCTCTCTTTCACTGCTATTAACCGCCTCCTTCCTGGGCAATTCATTCGCACAGCAATCAGACGTGCGCATCTTCAACACGGTAAAGACCAAGCTCGCTGAGGGTAGGCAAGTTGTCGGTGGCACGGTGTCGACACCAGACCCCGATATCTACTGCGCCATGGCCAACTCGGGCTATGACTATATCTGGATAGAGATGCAACATAGTCACCTAGGCTATACAGATGTTGCTCGCATGATTTGGGCCTGCAAGGATGCGCCGGCTATCCCCTTCATCCGCGTGCCCGATGCCACCGAGGGTGATATACAGAAGGCCGTCGATATTGGCGCACTCGGCATCATCGTGCCCATGGTAGATAGTGCCGAGAAAATGGAACGCGCGGTACGGTTCGCCAAGTACCCGCCTATGGGGAGACGTAGTCAGGGAGGCGGCCAGTATGGCGCGATCTGGGGAAGAGACTACCGCGCTGCTGCCAACGACAACATAATGATTATCGCCATGATCGAGACCGAGGAAGGCACGGCCGCAGCCGATGAGATAGCCGCGGTCGAGGGCGTGGATCTGGTTTTCGTGGCGAGTTCCGACCTGAGCAGTTTCAGCGGACGCAGACAGGGTGATCCGGTGTACGAACAACTCGTCACACGCATCAAGACGGAAACTGAGAATGCGGGCAAATACATCGGTGGTCCGTCAGCCTGGATGACCACGCGTCAGGGATACCAGTTCTTTCAGGGCCCGGGGACAACATCACTTATTCGCACTGGCGTCAGAGTCACTTTGGAAGAGGCAGACCCCTGCCGATTCCTGCCCTCTGGCACTGCGCCCGTACAGGGCGAAGACCCCTGCCCTTAGGGAGTCATAGTCAACTTCACGATTTACCCCGATTAAATGCAACCTTAAGGTTGCATTTAATCGGTAGCTGTGGAGAATCCGACTACCATAGGGATAATGCACAGCAAGGGGATACGACTATGACCGACAAGATAGAAAAAACGATAGACCTGAAAGCTCCCGTAGAGCGCGTCTGGCGCGCACTCACTGATCACAAGGAGTTTGGCGAATGGTTTCGCGTAGCTCTGGAGAGACCCTTCGTCGTCGGCGAGACGACGGCAGGCAATATTACCTACGAAGGCCATGAACATATGCGCCTCGAAGCCAGGGTGAAGACCATGGACAGGAATAAGCTGTTTGCCTACAGCTGGTGCCCGGTTGCCGATCAGGACGGAAACGGCCTGCTTGGGGGGCCGGAAACACTGGTGGAGTTTAAGCTGGAAGCGATAGAGTCCGGCACCCGACTCACCATCGTCGAATCCGGGTTCTCCGTACTGACAGACGACGAACAAAGAGCGCAGGCATTTCGTCAAAATTCGGAAGGATGGGAAATTCAGACACAGAACATTGCCGCACATGTCGAAACTTAAACAGAGCGCCGCAGCCTCCGCTCCTGCCGAGCTCTTCGCTGCACTGGGCGACAGCACCAGGCTGATATTGGTGGATCGTCTAGGTAGCGGCGAGCACAGCTCGATATCGGGCCTCAGCGCAGGCATGAAACTGAGCCGACAGGGAGTAACCAAGCATTTGCGGGTATTGGAGAACGTCGGTATTGTCGAATCCACACGAGTTGGGCGCGAGATTCAATTTGCGCTGAAACCCAATTCCCTTACCCCGTTGCGGGAATACCTCAGCCTGGTATCCGAGCAGTGGGATGAAGCCCTAATGCGCCTGCAGACTTACGTGGAAGATGAATCACTCTGAGCCAAGCCGAAGTGTTGGACATAGCATCGCAATAATTGAATACTTAGGCGCATAGCCCAACAATTGATAATCGACCATGCGCACTATCGGACGCTCAGTACTCCTGTTCTCTCTGCAACTCATGCTTGCTGCAGTCGCAAGCGCTCAGTCCACACTTCAGTTCACAGATCTCGAACACAGACTACTTGAAGCTGAGGCGCTGTCACTCGAATTTCGTGTTATTGCCACAGGTGCTGTACAGGTAAATATTGAAGGCAGCCTGGGTAAAACCGCAACGGGGGATATTTCCTTGATCGCCAGCGGCGTCTTCGCCGGCCAAGACGTCGATGTCGTGGCTATAAGAAACGGGCAGACACTCGAATACGGCAGCCGCAACGCGCCCCTTACAATACAAGCCCCCGAAGCTCTATGGGAGGCCCTCGTTATCGGATTCACTCGCATGGGCATCCTGCATAACATCGCGAATTTAACCGCAGATGCACAACCCGATCATGCCGACGGCGGAGTAGCCGACTGGGTAGTGGTCCACAATGTAGAAAAAAACGAACAGTCCTTTACATTCGATATCATCGTGAGCGGCACTCCGTCAGGTTCAGCGACACTCGCACTCGGTGGATCGGGTGATCCCGAGTCTCGACAACAGACGGTTACTTTCCCAGGCGGAGAGATGAAGGTAGTAGAAACCTATACAAATATCATATGGGGTGAGTAAACTCTTGAGCGAGCCATCATGAAACATATTTACACCAATGAAAGCATCGTCCTGCTCCATTCTGCGAAGAACTTCCTGGCGCTAAATGGTGTCGAGTCGTTCATTAAGAATGAACATACCATTGCTAATGGCGCCCGCCACGGCATCGACAATATTTTCCTGGAACTCTGGCTCGTGAACGATCAGGATTTCGACAAGGCAGAAGCCCTAATAGAGAACCAGCTTGTC
>CAXBLN010000240.1:0-4753 GCA_963976555.1 uncultured Gammaproteobacteria bacterium | reverse complement strand
ACTGAACCAGGTAGGCGCCGCCGACAGTGCCGACCAGAATGCCCCCATACACACCGAGAGAATAGACAGACAGGGCTGTCGCGCGCTGTGCAGCAGGAAAAATATCGGAGACTATGGAGTGTGCCGGCGGTGAGCCTCCAGCTTCGCCGATACCCACGCCAAAGCGTGCCATGAACAACTGAAAGAAGTTCGTCGCCGCGCCACATGCGGCAGTCATCACGCTCCATATGGTAATTGATATGGCTATGATGTTGCGTCTATTGCTGATGTCGGCGAGGCGCGCTATGGGTATGCCGAGGGTAGTATAGATGCAGGCGAAAGCCAGGCCAGAAAGCATCCCAAACTGTCCGTCGCTGAGTTGCAGGTCTTCGATGATGTACTGCGCGAGGACATTGATTACCTGCCTGTCTACGAAATTAGAAACGTAGGCGGCGGTGAGAATGCCCAGAACCAGATAGCGGTAATACGGATTCTGATAGGCTTTGGCGGCGGCTAGCTTCTCAGGAGATAAGTTGGATTCTGAGTCGATTAGAGGTTCTACGGAGGTACCCTCGGTGCTCACAGTCATTTGCAGTCCTCAGCATTATTCTTCTTTTTGCAGGCTGCTCAACACCGATTCTATGCAAGGTCTGGCGAATTGGCTGGCTAGCGACTTAGCAGCATAAGAACACTTATTCCGCAGCTAGTCTACGGATAAGTACCGCACTGAGTTTTGCACGCTCGACCAGCGAACTAACTCGACCCTGCTCTCTGTTGGAGTGGGCCCCCGTGCCAGCGCTGCCTAATGAATCCAGAGTAGGCAGACCCACGGCCTGGGTAAGCGAGCCATCGGTGCCGCCGCCGGAGTCGCCGACTCCCAGCTCCTGTCCAAGCAGGCGCCCTATGGCTATGGTCTTGTTAAGTAAGAAGTCCGACTCAGGCGTCGCTGTCTTCGCAGGGCGATGTAGGTTGGTCCAGCTCTCGGTTGTGAGTTCACCGGAATCTACCGGGTAGCTATAGACGTTACTAAAAATTTCTTCGAACTGTGCGATCGCCTCCAAGCCCTGTTCTGCCTCGGGATAGCGAAGGTCGATTAGCGCCTCCGCACAGGGTGCGATAGTGTTGCGTGCCTCGCCACCGCTCACTACGCCTACATTCACTGTTACACCAGTCTCGTAGTCTGTAATATTTTCTATCTGCACGATTTTGTAGGCTAGCTCCTTGATGGCAGACCTGCCCTGCTCGTGTGCACCACCGGCGTGAGAGGCCAGACCGTGTACGACGAAGCGCGCCTGTCCGAGTCCCTTGCGCTCGCGAGTCAAACGGTTATTGCCTGAGGATTCGTATACCAGGCCCCAGTCGTGCAACTGCGCCTGGGCTTCCAAATACTTCCGCGAGGAGAGCGAGCCCATTTCCTCGTCACTGTTGAGCAGCACAGTAATAGACTTGTCTTGCAGGCTGCCATTCTCATTCAGAGCCTTGAGTGCATAAAGCATAACGACCAGACCGCCCTTCATGTCAGACACGCCGGGGCCGTACATGGTGTCGCCTTCGCGGCGGAACTCCTGAAACGGACTATCGGGTGGGAACACGGTGTCTAGATGACCCATCATAAGTAGCTTCGAGCCCGAACCGCTCTTACTAGCCAGTATGTGATCCGCGACGTCGATATTGTAGTCACCGCCAGGGCAGCTCGGCATTTCAATGACTTCACCCGGCAGTGTAGAGATTGAGAATCCCAGCTGTTGCAGCTCGGCACTGAATAGCGCTGCGAGTTCAGCGACACCTGCCTTGTTGAGACTGCCCGAGTTGATGTTGGTGATTCTCTCCAGCAGCGCCAGCATATTGTCCTCCTGAGAATCCAGCCAGGAGGTGAGTTCTATCTCTTCTGAATTCAGCGATGGCTCGACGCTGTCCTGTCCATAGGCGACGGACGAGGCGATGCACGCCGACAGAAACAGAAGCGAAGACTTCGCCAGAATTTTTGGAATCCACTTATCTAGACTTTTTGGAGTAAATCGTTCGCTATTCATTTTCATCATCTGTTTGTTCTCAACTTAGTCATTTGATTGTTCGCTCGCCTTTGCGCCAGCAGATCGAAGCACTGTGATCTCGGCTAGGCCGATCAGCAAGAAATAGAGCGCGGCGCCGGCAATCGCTCGTTCTGGCTGTGTTTCCCACAGTCCAGACCCGCGACCCGGATACACTTCGTTCAGTACGGAGTTGGTGATGCCCAACTCGGGTATGGGGAGGAAAACCGTACCCGCGACTACGAGCAGGTAAAGTAGCACGCCGATGCCCGATCTAGCCATGATTGCATGCTTGCTCTCGGTCGGATTCCGTAGCAGGTTAAGACTACGTCCGAGGGTGATTCCTGCGAAGATCCAGATCAGAGCCGGCACATCCAGCGACTTCGAGAAGCCCCATACTATTAGCGAGTAGAAGGCGAGGAGTCCGATTGCCATCCTCAGCGGCGTCTTGATCTGTTGCTTCTGTCCGAGCATACCTACTATGAAAGCGCCCGAATGGAGGAGCACGAACTCTAGCAGGAGCAGGCCGACGCCCAAGCGCACCCAGTTCCCCTCGTCCCACTCCATGGGATCGCGCCACACATTCACCAGTATCCAGCTCAGATAGAAACAGGGGAGCGCCGCGGCGATAGCCGCGATCCACGGCAGGGCCCTATCGATTGACGTATGTAAATCAGGCATGGGCACAGTATAGTTGGCGAGCAGGGCCGGGCATAGCGCCTGCGGCGCGCCAGTTGTATTTCCGCGACACCTTGTTCATACTTCTTCGCCCATGAGCGCCGACGAAAACCCCATGCTACGCATTACCGGTTTGAATAAATTCTATACAGGCGGATTTCAGGCGCTCAAAGATATTAATCTGGAGATCGAACGGGGCGAGATAGTCGCACTGCTCGGGCCAAATGGTGCGGGCAAAACTACGCTTATCTCTGTGGTCTGCGGCATCGTCAATCCCAGTTCCGGATCAGTGAGCGTAGACGGCTACGACATCATCAAAGACTTTCGTAAGACACGCTCGATAATCGGCCTGGTTCCTCAGGAGCTTACAACCGATTCCTTCGAGTCGGTCTTCAACACGGTCGCGTTCAGTCGCGGGCTATTCGGCAAGCCACCCAACGCTGCACATATCGAGAAGGTATTACGCTCCCTGTCTCTATGGGATAAGAAGGACAATATGATCATGACCCTATCCGGGGGCATGAAGCGTCGTGTGCTGATAGCGAAGGCTCTCTCCCATGAGCCCACCGTGTTGTTTCTGGACGAACCGACCGCCGGCGTAGACGTCAATCTCCGCAAAGACATGTGGGAAATCGTGCGCGAACTGAAGAAGGATGGCGTGACGATAATTCTCACAACACACTACATCGAAGAGGCAGAGGAGATCGCGGACCGAGTCGGCGTCATTAATAACGGCGAGATCATCCTTATCGAAGAGAAAGACAAGCTGATGGAGAAGCTGGGCAAGAAACAGCTGATTCTGGACTTGCGCGATCCCCTCGCTGCCGTGCCAGAGAGTCTGGCCGATTATGAACTCGAGCTCAGCGAGGACGGGTTGCGTCTGGTCTATACGTTTAACACACAGGGCGATCGCACTGGAATCACTGCATTGATGGACGACCTTAAACTCGCAAACATCGCCTTTCGTGACCTCAACACCACCCAGAGTTCACTGGAAGATATCTTCGTTAACCTGGTTGAGGAATCGTCATGAATATCTACGGCATTATGGCGATCTACAAGTTCGAGATGGCACGCACCAAGCGGACACTGGTGCAGAGTATCGTCGCGCCGGTCATTACCACATCCTTGTATTTCATCGTGTTCGGAGCCGCCATCGGATCGCGCATCGATCAGGTCGGTGGCATTAGTTATGGCGCGTTCATCGTGCCGGGCTTAACCTGCTAACCCATAGCATATCGAATGCATCCTTCGGCATCTACTTCCCCAAGTTTGTAGGCACCGTCTATGAGATGCTCTCGGCTCCGGTCTCGACGCTCGAGGTTGTATTGGGCTATGTGGGTGCGGCCGCATCCAAGGCTGTTCTGCTCGGCATCATCATTCTTATCACGGCGAACTTCTTCATTGACCTGCAGGTCGCTCACCCGATAATGATGATGGTATTCATCCTGCTAACCGCCGTGTCCTTTAGTCTTTTCGGATTTATTCTGGGCATCTGGGCGGACAATTTCGAGAAGCTATCGGTAGTGCCCATGTTGGTAGTGACACCGCTGGTGTTTCTCGGCGGCAGCTTCTATTCCACCGACATGCTGCCCGAGCCGTGGCAGACTATCTCGCACTTCAATCCGGTGTTGTATCTGGTAAGCGGCTTGCGTTGGAGCTTCTACGAAATCTCCGAGGTCAGCGTGATGCTGAGTTTGGCGAGTATTCTTGTCTTCATGTTTGCCTGTCTGGGCGTCGTCTACTATATGTTCAAGACAGGCTATAAGCTGCGCAGCTAGCTGAGCTAGGGTGCTATCCGAAGCCGCTGGCCGCCACGAAATTCCATAGCCTGAGTGTTACCACGTGCGTCGGTATAGGTGCCGCGCCCGTCTCTCTCTCCGCGTAACCACGGCCCAACATAGCGATCGCCATTGCTGAAGTAGTAGGTGCCCTGGCCGCTAATCTCGTCGTCTTGAAAGCCGCCAGTGAAGCGATTGCCATTGGCGTAGTGGAAGGTGCCCTGTCCGTTCATTTCGTTGTTCTGCCACTGGCCCACGTAGCGGTCGCCGTTCGCCCATTTCTTT
>CAXBLN010000239.1:0-4930 GCA_963976555.1 uncultured Gammaproteobacteria bacterium | reverse complement strand
AGGCGCCGTATCGAACACGATCAGGTCATAGCCCTTGGTGCCCTGCTCCACGACCTCGGCGATGCGCTCGAGTATCGCCGCCTCCTGCATGCCCGGCGCGTCCTTTGACAGCGCCATGTGCTTGTCCACTTCGCTGCGCAGATTAATCGGCATCAGGCGATGCAGGGAATTCGTAATCTCTTCCAGATGCAGCTTCACGGTCTCGGCCGGGTCCAATTCGAGACCATCCAAACCGGCGGCCAGCCTGACGGGCTTGGAGCCGATCTTGCGATCGAACAGATGGCCGAGGTTGTGTGCGGGATCGGTAGAGACCAGCAATACATTAGCACCCTCATTAGCGCGCGCGAGTGCTGTGGCGGCAGAGATGGTGGTCTTACCCACGCCGCCCTTGCCACCGAAGAAGAGTATTTTTTTAGAGCGAGCGAGTTCTAACAGCAATGTACGTGATCCAGGGGTGAGCGTTCCATGCCCATGCGCACATGCCAGTCGTGAAAACGGTCGTAGACGATAGGGAGTAGCTCCATAGTATAGAAGGCAGCGGGGTTAGGTATGCCCAGACTCTCGGCGAATACCAGCAGCATGAACAGGTCCTCCTCGTCGCGCTGGGCACGGGCGAAGGAACGCCGGTAACCGGTGACGTAGTATTCGTGCAGACCATGCTCGATGCGCTTGAGCAGGCTGTCCTTCTTCTTTTCGTCTTCAGACATGGCTTGTGCCGAGTTGTGGATGGGATTAAGGCTATTATGCGACAAGCCCTGTGGCTTTAGAAGGTAAGACCAGAACCTAGTCTAAAAATTTCTACTTCCGAGCGTATTTCACCAGAACCTGGTCTAAAAATTTCTACTTCCGAGCGTATTTCACCTGCTGCAAGTCCCTTGCATAAGCAACGCGTAGAATAGACTGGTTTACATTTTCGCTATTCGCCCTATCCAGCCACGCCACCTTCCTGGAGACCTGAGCGGAACGAATCTCTCGATCCAGCCATACCTTGCCCGTCTACCAACTAAGCAAGATTAGCCTTCACTAATATTTCCTTTTGATAGGCCGCGAAGTCTTCACCCTATCCAACCGTGCCGCCTTCGGATCGATCAACAGCGGCCTATAGATCTCAACCCGATCCCCGGCGCACATCTCGTACTCGGAAGGCAGGGGTCTGCCCTTACCATCCAGCGGCTTGGAGAAGATGCCCATGGGATCCTTCTCGATATCGATCTCGGCAAACTCTGCCGCGATATTGGAACGCTGCACCGCCTCCATCGCCGTCGTGCCCAATGGCACTTCTAGAGGCACGATGAGCTGGCGCTCCGGCGTCGCGTAGGCGACCTCCACCGCTATCAGAGTCTCGTCCTCTTCATTGTCAATATCACTCACTTGCCATATACCCCATGCGCGCGCTGCACGATGGCGTCCACCAGATTGTTAGCCGAGCTGCTGAACAGCTTCTCCGCCGCGAAATCTAACAGGCCTGATTTAAATTCGAACTCCATAGCCAGAGACACCTTGCAGGCATTCTCGGTAAGCGCATCGAAGGTCCAGGTAGCTGTGAAGTTTTTGAAGCTGCCTTCCACCAGACTCATCTCGATTTGCTCCGGCCTAAAAAGCAGGTTCCTGGTAGTGAACTGCTGACTGATGCCAGCCTTGGACAGACGCAGCTCACCGACAAGCTCGGTGTCTGATTGACTCAATACCTTAGCTGATACACAGCCCTGCATGAATTGAGGATACTGTTCGATGGCGTTCACCAGGTCAAACATCTGCTCGGCAGAATACTCGACCAGGGCGCTGCGGTTGATCGCGGTCATATTTGATAACAGGTCATAGACTACAGATAGATCTGAAACACGGTGCTGAGGAACACAGCCAGCAACACGACAGGGATAATTGTACCCAAGGAGAAATTGATGTACTTCTGCAACAGCGAGCCCTCATAGTCAGGATCCCCCTTGGACAACTCCTCAGACAAGCCACTCATCTTCCAGCGGTAGGCGCAGAAGATACACACCGTAAACCCCACCAGCGGCAGAATAGTCTCGTAGAACACGTCGGACACCAGATCGAAGAAGGACTTCGTCACGCCACCGTAAGTCGTAAAATTGGTAAAGAAGTCCACCATGCCCAGCGACATCGTGGCGGGAATCGCAAACAGCGCGAGCAGACCCGCCTGCAGCAACACCGCCTTCTTGCGGCTCAGCTTCCATTCATCGATCCAGCAGGAGATAGGAATCTCGATGATGGAGACCAGGGACGTTAACGCGGCGAAGAACACCAGGGTGAAGAATATCAACGCCACGATGCTGGCGCCGGTGTAACCCACCGCCAGTTGCATGGACAGGAATATCTTCGGCAAGAAACTGAAGATCAAACCGACGCTGCTGGTAGAAAGCTCGTCGGTGTTCGTATTGGGATCGAAAGCGAAGATGGCAGGCAGGATCAGTAAGCCTGCAAAAAACGCGATACTGGTATCGGCAATCGCCACCAT
Organism: uncultured Gammaproteobacteria bacterium; assembly: GCA_963976555.1. Classification (GTDB taxonomy): domain Bacteria; phylum Pseudomonadota; class Gammaproteobacteria; order Pseudomonadales; family Pseudohongiellaceae; genus UBA9145. Next base: position 2,451 of record CAXBLN010000239.1, on the reverse strand, counting down.
GCGTGTCGACTGCGGAATATTGTCCTCGCGGCCGAAGTAGGAGCCGTAGGTAATAAGTATGCCCATGCCGAGGGAGAGCGAGAAGAAGGCCTGACTCAGAGCGCCATTAACAACTGTTATGCTCATCTTACTGAAGTCCGGCACCAGATAGTAGGCAATGCCCGCGGCTGCACCATCGAGAGTCAGCACGAAGATAGTTAACAGAATCAGCATCACCGCAAGCGTCGGCATTAACACCCGAGCCAGACGCTCGATACCACCCTTCACGCCACCGAGCAGAATCGTAAACACGATTGCCAGCAAGAAGAAGAGATAGCCAAACAGAGAAGGCTCGGCGACCAATATGCCGAAGGTCGCCTCGTCCGCGAGGGTATCGAGCCCGCCGGTAGCGATCTCCTTCAGATACACCACCAGCCACACCGTGATCACCGTGTAGAACACAGCGATCATGAAGGGCGTCAAGATGCCCAGCATACCGACCAGATGCCACTTCTTCGCGCCGCCAGAAAGTTCAGAGAACGCTCCTACCGGATTACGCTGCGTCTTTCTCCCCATCGCGATCTCGGCCATCATCACCGGGTAGCAGATGAAAGCAATAAAGAAGAGGTAGATGATAAGAAAGGCAGCACCGCCGTTCTTCGATGCCATCACCGGAAACGCCACGAGGTTACCGAGGCCCACCGCCGAGCCTGCGGCGGCGAGGATAAATCCCAATCTTGAGCTAAACTGCCCTCTCACGTTTGCCATCAAAAACCCCTTTTAGCTCAATGCATTAGCGCAGTCATCGGCCGCTGTTATATTGTTGTTGAGGGATTCTAACAGTGCCGCCATAGCAGCACAACGCACGCCCTATGGGGCCTGAACAAGTAATCGAGCCGAATCCAAACGAAAACGCTATAATCGCGCCCCATGGCAAAATCCAAGACAACAAGAGTCAAAGGCAAGACGGTCGATAGCACCATCATCGTCAACAAGCGGGCGCGCCACGACTACTACATCGAAGACACCTTCGAGGCCGGCGTCTCCCTGCTAGGCTGGGAGGTCAAAGCCCTGCGCATGAAGAAAGTGCAGATGACCGACAGCTATGTGCTCACCAAAGACGGCGAGGCCTTCCTGCTAGGCGTCAACATCCAGCCACTGGACACCGCCAGCACCCACGTCATCGCCGACCCCGGAAGAACCAAGAAGCTGCTGCTGCACACCAAGGAGCTCTCCAAGATCTTCGCCGCCGTCCAACAGAAGGGCCACACCTGCGTCGCACTGAAGCTGTATTGGAAGGGCCACCTGGTGAAGTGTCAGATTGGCCTGGCGAAGGGCAAGCAGGACCATGACAAGCGCGCCGCAGAGAAGGACCGCGAGTGGGCCGTGGACAAGCAGCGTATCGTTCGGCACACGAATAGATAGCTCAACCCTTTAGTTTCCTACCCCAGACCCCGCTTCGCTGTGACTTGAATAAACGCTTTAAAACCCAATATATGCTATTGTAAGCAATCATATGGGGGCGATTCGGATTCGACGCCGGGATCGAAACCTTAGGTGCATGTCGAGAGGGTAGTGACTCTCGTTAATCAATCGCTGCAACTTTATAGTTGCCAACGACGAAAGCTACGCCCTAGCAGCCTAAGAGCTTGCTAGCGATTGCCTCTAGGATGTCCGTAAACTGGAGTTCGCAATCGTCATCTAGAACGGAATCGCCAGTGGAGCGCGCTTGACGCGAAGCGGCTAAAAAGTATCAAGCTCGCCCAAATCACCCTGCCCGTCGGGCGGATGCGGGTTAACTCAATAGACGACGCTATACATGTAGAGCCGAAGGCAGAGGACTGACGGACGGGGGTTCAACTCCCCCCGCCTCCACCAATTGAATGCAAAACCCCGGCCGGGGTTTTGTTGATTTATGACTTTTAGTTTTAGTAACACTGGAAGTTACATTTTCTTATATTTAATCTATAAATATCCCCGAAGTTCTAATAGTTAGGTTCTCCATTCAACTCCTAGATGCTCCTCCACCTGTCGCTAGTCGCCCTTGTTATGTTTAGTCTAGAGAAGGCAGAGGTGATCTGCATAGGGTCGAGTTCTCCTGCCAGCGATGGCAGGTGTGTAGAAAACGCAAAAGGTCGGGACAGACCACAATTAAGTAAGCTCGATGAGGTTTGAAAAACGTGGTCTGCCCCCGATTTACCCCGGGCTTTTTTTATTTTCAGCGATGCTGGGCGGAAGTGAATGCCAACTGTCGGGTTCACAAAATTGTCAGGAGCAATTTTGGACGCCTACAAGGCGGTCCGCAGGACGACCCACAGGGATGTGGGTCGCAAATCCCAGTTCAAGTCTGGCACTCTATCAATCAGATCAGAGCAACCTACTCCTTCGAATACTCAGCCAATCAAGTTACTCCGACCCTGAGATATCCCCACAAATCCTAACAACATAATACAGCCTCGGCGTTTACTTTGA
>CAXBLN010000238.1:0-4972 GCA_963976555.1 uncultured Gammaproteobacteria bacterium | reverse complement strand
CACAGCAATGAGCCCCACAACTCTCAGAATAACCCAGCCCGATGACTGGCATTTACATCTGCGAGACGGCGAGGCTCTTGCTACCACCGTTCCCCACAGCTCACGCGTCTTCGCTAGGGCTATAGTGATGCCGAACCTGAAACCCCCGGTTACAACAGTAGATCAGGCGATCGCCTATAGGCAGCGCATTCTCGCCGCCATACCGACAGGGCGCAATTTCGACCCCCTCATGACACTGTATCTGACGGAGAGTCTGAGTCCGCAAGAGGTAACGCGAGCGCATGATGAGGCAACAATCCATGCTGTAAAGTTTTATCCGGCCGGGGCCACTACCAACTCAGACAGCGGTGTAGCCGAGCTGGAGTGCGTCTATCCGGCGCTGGAGAAGATGGCGGAACTTGGATTGCCTCTGCTAATTCATGGCGAGGTAACGGACGAGCACACAGACATTTTCGATCGCGAAAGAATTTTCCTGGAAAATGTTCTGGCGCCACTGCTCGCTAGATTTCCGACACTGCGAATTGTGCTAGAACACATTACCACCAAGGACGCCGTGGATTTCGTCAAGCAACACGATGCTAACCTGGCCGCCACGATCACGCCTCACCACCTGCTTCTTAACCGCAACGACCTATTGGCAGGAGGAGTCAGGCCGCACTTTTATTGCCTGCCAATACTGAAGCGGAATGTTCATCAACGTGCCCTCGTCGAAGCAGCTACCAGCGGCAGCTCGAAGTTTTTCCTCGGGACTGACTCTGCACCCCACTCCGTCGAAACCAAAGAGACCTCCTGCGGCTGCGCGGGTATTTATTCCGCTCATGCCGCAATAGAGCTCTACGCGGAAGTATTCGAGTCAGAGAACGCACTCGATAAACTCGAAGGCTTCGCAAGCTTCTTCGGACCCGATTTTTATAATCTCCCCCGCAATCAGTCAACGATTACTCTCAAAAAGGAAACACAAACCGTGCCCTCAGAATTTGCGTTTGGCAGCAGCACCGTAACTCCCATGCGCGCAAGCGAGACCATTTCCTGGTCCATAGAAGCGTCCGACCTATGAGTGATTTGGACTCGACTGAGGAATCAAACTATCTACTAGCCAATCGCTTTCGCACATTTCTCCCAGTGGTAGTGGACATAGAGACAGGGGGATTTAATTCTGCAACCGATGCAATCCTGGAGATATCAGCTGTCATATTAGGGATGGATGAGAAAGGAATTCTAGGCATTGAGCAAACCTACTTTCATCGCATCATTCCCTTCGAAGGACTCAATATAGAAGACGCTGCGCTGAAGTTCACCGGCATCGATCCCTTTCATCCGTTGCGCATCGCGCGCCCGGAACGAGAGGTAATGCAGACCATGTTTGGCTTGGTTCGCGATGCCATAAAGACTAATCATTGCAAGCGAGCCATACTGGTTGGGCACAATGCACACTTCGATCTGGGCTTCGTCAATGCCGCTAGCGAAAGGCACAAGATAAAACGCAATCCCTTTCATCCCTTCTCCTGCTTCGATACTGCAACACTGAGCGGTCTAGCCTTCGGTCAAACTGTCCTGGCCAGGGCCTGCGAAACGGCTGGAATTGATTTCGACAACGACGAAGCCCACTCCGCCCGCTACGATGCCGAGAAGACTGCAGAACTATATTGTCAGATTGTGAATACTTGGCAGGAACTAGGTGGCTGGCCCCTGAGCTAATCTATCGACTCGGTGGCCAGCGTGCAGATTGGAGACTAATGCTTAAGCGTCTGCTTCTACCGTATCGATAAGAGACTGTAGCTCGCCCTTCTCATGCATCTCGGTAATGATGTCACAGCCGCCGACAAGCTCACCCTTCACGAATAGCTGCGGGAAAGTTGGCCAATCTGAAATCGAAGGCAGCGTAGAGCGCACATCGGGGTTAGCAAGGATATCTACGTAGGCGAAACGTTTACCGCAAGACATTAATAACTGTGTCGCCTGCGCTGAGAAACCGCACTGTGGCTGTTCCGGGTTTCCTTTCATGTAGAGCAAAATGCTATTGGAATCGATCTGCTCTTTGATTGTCTCTTCAATGCTCATTAGTACTGCCTCATTTACGTATTAGTGATGACCTTCCCGCATTCCTGCGTGCCGCGAAGTCTGATGGCGAACGCGGAAGTGTACAACGACAACCGCATTTTGTCAGCAGCGCTGGCAAGTTCAAGGCCTAGCTAGCAAGGTGGCGGCATATTACGAGAATTCAATGCATATCTTGAGAGCTGCGCTTTGGCTAAGCAAGAAATAGAGACCAGCTGCTAAACCCCTGTATCCTCAGCGTTCCAAGCGCCTCCGCCTGGGGTCTCTATCAGCAGCCTATCGCCTTTCTTGACTTCGATGGAACACTTCCCTGGCAGCGTCCGCCCGTTCAGTGAGTTTCTACCCAGGGCTCCCGATCCTGCGCCATTCAAACCCCACGGAGCAATTCGACGTCGCTCCGTTAGAAGACTGAGCTGAGCTCGATCCAGGAACTCGTACTCCCGAGCGATACCTGCGCCGCCCGCTTGCTGACCTTTGCCTCCACTGCCCCGGCGTATTGCATAGCGATGGACCCTTAGCGGGAAATGCATCTCCAAACTCTCTACAGGTGTGTTCAGCGTATTCGTCATATGACTGTGCACAGCATCGCGGCCTGCTCCATTCGGTCCCCCACCGATTCCACCTGCTAATGTTTCGTAGTAATCCCAGCGCGTACCAGCGGCGCTATCTATCCAACCCATTGCCACATTGTTCATCGTGCCCTGACTCGCCGCCGGTATCCGCAGGGGAAGTGCCTGCGCGAGCGCGCCAAAGACCAGATCGACCAGACGACTCGATGTTTCAACGTTGCCAGCAGCAACCGCGGCAGGCCGAATAGCATTCACGATAGAACCGGGCCTCGTCTTCAGATGAACGCGGCGAAACAAACCCTCACAGGCCGGGGGTTCACCCGGCAGCAAACAGCGAATGCAATAAAACGCGGCGGCGGCAACAACTGATTCCGGGCAATTGAGGTTACCTCCAACTTGTTCGGCACTGTCACTGAAATCCATATCTATACGATCCGAGCTAATGCGGAGATTAATTGCAAGCTTCACATTCGAAAGACCACAGCCATCGTCATCGAGATAATCCGTGAAAACATACTCGCCGGCATCTAGCCCCTTGATAGTCTCGGCTGTGATGCGGTCTGCATAGTCATTCAGCTGCTGCATGCCTTGTTGGTATTCTGCAAAGCTCATCGCAGCTAATAAATCTTGCAATCGCTGAACGCCCAGTGAGTTCGCTCCCGCCTGAGCGGCGAAGTCCCCACTGAGAACCTTATCCTTTATACCCAGCAGCGAAAGGGCAGACTGCTGAATCTGATTAGCCTTATACAAAAGAATCGGCGGTATGATTAGCCCCTCCTCCTCCAGGCGAGAGGATATGGGCATTGATCCCGGTGTATCGCAGCCAATATCAGCGTGATGTGCCCTGTTTGCAACAAAGCCTATCAGCCGTTGCCCGTTGTCGATGAAGACGGGGGCAATAAGTGTCACGTCCGGCAGATGTGTCCCACCCAAATAGGGGTCGTTCAGGACCAGCATGTCCCCTTCCTGCCATGTCCACTGTTCCACTATTGAACCCATGGCAAACGCCATGCTGCCCAGATGTACCGGGATATGTGCGGCTTGGGCGAAGAGCTTGCCGTCAACGTCAAACAGTGCGCAGGAAAAATCCAATCGATCCTTTATATTTGGCGAGAATGCCGTGCGGCGAAGCACCGTGCCCATTTCGTCGCATATCGCCGACACACGACTAGAGAAGAGCTTGAGTTCAATTGCATTCATACCTGGCACCCGATTCCCGGCCAGGGCAATTGCCCCGCCGTGCAGTTCTAGTTAAAATGAAGTCATTCGATAGGCGGCGTCAGCTGCCTTTTTTATTTTATGGAATAGCGAATTTGACAGTCTTCAGCGATCTATTCCTTTTATCTGAGTCCGAACGAGTAACGACTCTTTAAGAGCAGACAGCGACCATGAGTGTAAAACATTTTCTTACCCTGCAGGACCTGAGCAGCGCTGAATTGAATCATATTATTCATCGCGCCGGCGAACTGAAGAAAAACCCACAATTAGCTTCCCCGCAGCCGAGGAAGACGCTGGGTTTGATTTTCGAAAAATCTTCGACACGTACCAGGCTCGCATTCGAGGTCGCAATGAACCAGCTCGACGGCTCCGCCGTGTTCCTGGCTAACACCGACTCACAGCTAGGCCGGGGGGAGCCCATTGAGGACAGTGCGCGCGTCCTCGCCGGCATGGTGGACTGTGTCGCCATTCGTACCTTCGAACATAAAAAGCTAGAGCGCTTCGCCGAGTATTCCTCAGTGCCAGTCATCAATGCATTGACCGACGATTTTCACCCCTGCCAGTTGCTCGCTGATGTGCAAACCTTCGTAGAGCACCGCGGCAGTATCGCTGGCAAGACAGTCGCGTGGGTCGGAGACGGCAATAATATGTGCCACTCTTATATCAATGCGGCCGACAAATTTGACTTCCAGCTGAATATCGCCAGCCCAGAGGGCTTTGCACCGAACGAGGAGTTACTCGCTGCCCACAAGAGCCGCGTTCAACTCAGCAGTGACCCGCGCACAGCAGTGGCAAATGCTGATCTGGTGGTAACCGATGTCTGGGCCTCTATGGGCCAGGAAGAAGAGCAGACTCAACGACTTGCCAGTTTTGCTGGCTATCAGGTAGATGAGGAGCTCATGTCTCTTGCGAGTTCAAACGCTCTGTTCATGCACTGCCTGCCCGCGCACAGAGGTGAGGAGGTCAGCGCATCAATTTTAGACAGCGAGGATAGCATCGTGTGGGATGAGGCAGAGAATCGCATGCATTCTCAAAAAGCCCTTATCGAATTCCTTCTTTCCCAGTAAATTGCCGGAAATTTAGAGAAAATGGGCAACACTAGATGTAGTGGTGCATCAGGTCGCGAC
>CAXBLN010000237.1:0-4999 GCA_963976555.1 uncultured Gammaproteobacteria bacterium | reverse complement strand
CCAGGGCAGAACCGCATGGATGTCGCAGCCCTATACCGAGGGCCCGCCAGGCCAGGATTCAGATTACGTTGCCTATCCGAGCTACAGCCCCGAGGCCTATAAGGCTCGGATGCCAGACTTGTTGGCCAGGGGTGTGCCGGTTCTAGCGCACGCAAATGGCGATGCCGCTATTCAGTTGATGATCGAGGGCATAGAGGAGGCAGTAGCGGGAAAGGCGCTGCCGGATCACCGTTCTGTGGCAATCCATGCGCAATTGGCGCGGCCGGATCAGTTGGATGCGTTCAAGCAACTCGGTATCGTTCCCTCTTTCTACTCAGTGCATCCCTATTTCTGGGGTGATTGGCATCGTCTTAGTTTCGGCGAGGAGCGCGCCAGTTTCATCAGTCCGGTGAAGGCGACTATTGAGCGTGGCATACCCTTTACAGTGCACAATGATTCACCGGTTGTGCCGCCGGACATCATGCGCCTCATTTCTATCACGGTAAATCGGCAGACCCGCAGTGGCTATGTGCTTGGTCCCGATCAACGTGCGTCCGCAGAGGAAGCCCTGTATGCAGTAACTCAGGGTGCGGCTTACCAATATTTCGAAGAAGATGAGAAGGGCTCTATAACCGTGGGCAAGCGGGCAGATTTTGTGATACTCGAGAAAAACCCTCTCATTGTAGATCCCCAGGAATTGGCAGATATCGCCATCGTTGAAACCTTTGCGCGGGGCAAGTCTGTTTACCGCCGATAAGAAAATAAAAAGTTAGCAAGGAGTTGGAAATGAAGGTAGCGTTTATTGGACTCGGAGTAATGGGCTACCCCATGGCGGGTCATCTAAAGAATGCGGGCATGGATGTGTGTGTCTATAATCGAAGCGCCAAGAAGGCTCAGCGTTGGGTGGATGAATATAAGGGAGACATGGCGCCCACTCCTGCTGCTGCAGCTAAGGGCTGTGATATTGTTTTGAGCTGTGTAGGCAACGATGACGACGTACGTCAGGTGCTGTTAGGCGAGGACGGAGCTCTGGCGGCAATGCAGTCGGGAGCACTCCTCATAGATCATACTACTGCCTCAGCAACCCTGGCTCGAGAGTTACACGCGTTGGCGGCAGGGAAGGGAATTGGCTTTCTGGATGCACCCGTGTCCGGCGGCCAGGCTGGTGCAGAAAACGCTGCGCTGACCGTCATGGTTGGTGGCGAAGAAAAGCACTATGCTATAGCGCAGCCGGCTTTCGAAGCTTACTCGAAATTTAGCAAATTGCTCGGCCCAGCGGGAAGTGGTCAGCTGGCGAAAATGGTGAACCAGGTCTGTATCGCGGGGATCGTTCAAGGCTTGGCAGAAGGTCTAAATTTCGCGCAGAAAGCCGGCTTGGATGGTGAGGCACTCATCGAAACTATCTCAAAAGGTGCCGCAGGGTCGTGGCAGATGGACAATCGCTATCAAACGATGCTCAGTGATAAGTATGATTTCGGCTTTGCTGTTGACTGGATGCGCAAAGATCTCGGTATTGCCCTCGAAGAGGCGCGCAGCAATGGCGCACAGCTGCCGGTCGCGGAGCTAGTGGACAGTTTCTATGGCGAGATTCAGGATATGGGCGGCGGCCGCTGGGATACCTCCAGCCTACTCGCGCGACTAACCAGAAAGTAACGACAAAGGGACTGGTTCGCAGCTGTGTGTCGCTGCGAACTCTATTCCCCGCTAGCAGCCATCCTGAGTTCTGAGACTTGCCGAGAGGCACGCCATGGCTGCATGTCGAGTAATCCCCCAAGGCCGTGAATTGGCCGCATATCTATTGATTGTTAGTCTCTAAACCTCTAACTTACGGGCTCAGCATGCTTAACCCTTGGGGGGTCGAATGAAATCTTCAATACCATTAATTTTAGCGCTGTCCGTCAGTGTCTGTGGCTTTGCGACAGCGCAAAGCGGTGACTACGATGCGCCCAGAACTGAATACGGCCAACCTGATCTGCAAGGCGTTTGGAACTTCAGCTCCAGCATACCGATGCAGCGACCGGAGCAGTTTGGCGAACAGGAATTCCTCACGCCAGAACAGATTGAGGCGGCTGTGGCCCGCCAACAGGCTGCAGCAGCGGCTGCAGATGCGGCGGCAGCACGACTTGTAATAAACCCAGATGCGCCAGAAGCAACCAGCAACCCAGGTGGCTACAACGATTTCTGGGTCGAGTCGGCTGGAATCGGCGATACCGTTCGCACCTCCCACATAGTTTATCCAAGAAATGGTCGCCTACCTCCAGCTGTTGAAGGTGCTCCGAGGCAATATGGTGGACTGGGGCCCGATATTCCAAGTACTCGACCGGTTCGCTTCGTAGTGGGTGGCATCGCCAAAGACGGACCGGAAGATCGTGGCCTTTCCGAGCGCTGTATTGTTGGTTTTAACTCTGGGCCTCCGTTTACGCCCAGCTTGTATAACAACAACGTACAAATTTTTCAGAACAAAGACACGGCGGTGATCCTGACCGAGATGATTCACGATGCCCGCATCGTTCAAATTGGCGACAAGCCTGAGCTGACTGATGATATTAGAATGTGGTCAGGCGATTCACGAGGCTGGTACGAGGGGGATACACTCGTCGTCGAAACGAAGAATTTCAATGGGCTGCGGCAGACGTTCTCCAGCACTGGTAGCAATACGGACATGGTGCTAACGGAAAAATTTACCCGCAGGGCGTTCGACACCGTCGACTATGAGTTTACTATCGACGATCCAGCTACCTTTACCGACAAGATCACCGCCATCGTTCCGATGACAAAAGTGGCAGGCCAGTTGTATGAGTATGCCTGTCATGAAGGCAACTACGGCATGTTCAATATATTGCGTGGAGAACGTGTAGAAGAGCGCAGGGAAAACGAGAGCGGCGAGCAATAGAAGCAGCCGCGATCATTTGATATTGGATTCAACTTGTAGACCATTTTCGCGAGACTTAAAAAACAATCGAAGGGCAGTAAATGAAAACTCTAATTCAAAAACAACTTACAAAAATTGCGCTAGTCGTACTGGTTTCACTTTTCTCGATCACGCAGGTCGCTGCACAGAGTGGTGAGATTCCTCGCACGCCTAGCGGCAAGCCTGATCTCAGCGGCATCTGGCAAGCGATGACTTCTGCTCATTACGATGTAGAACCACATGCCGCATCGGAAGGCCCGCATCCAGGATTGATGGGAGCGCTTTCTGCAACGCCAGCCGGACTAGGTATTGTCGAAGGTGGAAGAATCCCTTACAACGAGCAGGCGCGCAGAGTTAGAGATGAGAATAGGGCTAATGCGATTGATAACGATCCATTGACCAAGTGTTATATGCCGGGTATTCCTCGTGCGAACTATTTGCCCTTTCCGTTTCAGATTGTGCAATCGGAAAGCGTCATCCTTATAGCCTATGAGTTTGCTGAATCGAATCGCATAGTTTATGTAGATCAGCCAGAACTTGAATCGCAGGTCGATGCCTGGATGGGGCATTCGAATGCGCACTGGGAAGGTGACACCTTAGTGATTCGAGTATCGGGTCAGATGCCTGACACCTGGTTCGATCGTGCTGGCAACCACCACAGCTGGGAAATGGTAGTTGAGGAGCGGTGGACGGCGACAGGCGCCAACCACATTCAGTATGAGGCCACTATTACCGATCCGAACACCTTCACGGCGCCGTGGACAGTTAGCTTTCCCCTGTACCGTCACGTAGCGGACAATATGCAGTTACTGGAGTTCAAGTGTGCTGAGTTTTCCGAAGAATATCTCTATGGCGAATGGCGCAAGCCGGGGACGCCACGTGGCAACCCTCCTCAGTAAGGAGGGCTAGTTCATAATAAAAAAAGGCCTGTGACCACAATCCCAGGCCTTTTTTTATGGGCTGTTCGGTAGCCGATTTCATGCTAGTTTATTTCCTTTCGACATTCAGTGGCGAATATCTTGAAAACTACAGTCATAAACGCAGCTGCAATTCTAATATTCCTGGCTAGTGCAGCTGTTTACTCGCAGCCTGATTGCACCGGGCAGCGATTCTTCGTGGGCGGCGCCTCTTCTGACCTAGGTGAAACTTACTCGGCGAATGTGAGCTCCGCGGCAACAGTTACGCTTGGCGGCCAGCTCTGTCCCTCTCCCGAACACATAGGGCAGTCAGCCGACCTCTACGTGGCGTTCGAAGTGGGTGGCGTTATCTACTTTCTTAATGAGAGCGGTCAACTGCTCGAACTCGACTCGAATGAACTCAATGCCTATAGAGAGTCTGTGACACTAGCTGCTGGGATGGGGCAGATTTTTTTCTCTGGCATAATTGGTTTGCCTATAGAGTCGGTCAATCTCTACGTCGGTTACACCCTGGGCGAAGTTTTTCATTTTGACCAGCAACCGATAAATTTCTCCGTCAGCAGCCCAGATAAGCTCTCCGCCCTGTCCGTTTCCCCACAACAAGACACCACCACGGCGGCAGCAGGGGGTGATATAACAATCAGCTTCGACCGCCCACTGGATCCGGGATTGATTAGTGATGAGCAGCTGAAGGTATTCGGGCGTTGGTCCGGCGTAGTGAATGGCGAGGTGTCGCTTGTCAACAACAGCACTCTCAGGTTCAGGCCTGATAGAAGTCTTTCCGCCGGGGAATGGGTAACGGTCAGCGTGAGCAGCAACGACGTGGTCGCTCTCGATGGCGGAACTCTCGAAGGCGGATACAATTGGTCTTTCTGGACGGAGTCTGCAACGGCTAGCCTAAGCTTCGAGCAGATTTCCGCGGTGTCGGTGAGGGAGGAAGGTTCTACCGAACAGGTACAGGCATACGGTGCTTATGCCGGAGACCTCAACCAAGATGGTTGGTCTGACTTCGTCGTACCTAACGAGATCAGCAATGACCTTCGTGTATTCCTCAATGACGGAGCCGGCAACTACGGCGACTTCTCCATTATTCCCATCACGCAGGCTAACCGGCCCAGCCCGAACGAAGGCGCGGACATCGATGGCGATGGCGATATAGATTTCATCGTCGGCAGTGCGAATGGCATCTTCG
>CAXBLN010000236.1:0-5001 GCA_963976555.1 uncultured Gammaproteobacteria bacterium | reverse complement strand
GCCCAGGGAAACATCCAGGGTCGCATCTTCCAGAAGCCCCAAAAACCAGCGCCATAGACGAACCAGTGCAGAACGCCACCGAGCTTCGCCGCCCATCCGGTAAACATGAGGCCAAACCAGACTTCTTGGTCCTCATTAAGCGGTTTCAGCAACACATCCCATGGCAGGTAAATGAAGGTCATATAGGCGCAGAACAGCATCAGCGCGTTCATCCACATTGGACGAAGTTTCAGATTAATCTTTAACACCGCGAAGGCATTCACTATTCGTCACCGGTTGGCGTGATTGCATCGCCGATATTGAGGTCACCATCCTCAAGAATGATAGCCCTAAGCCCGGCCTTCTTCTCCAAGTCAGGAAGCACTGAGCGATGCACCGTAGCGGCGAGGAAGGCACAGGGCTCACAGTCTTCGACACCCTGACAGAGGGCGCTGCCCAGCCTGAACTTTTTCCCGATCAAAGCATACAGATCGATGCCGCTAGTCAGCACATTGCGGCGGAAACTACTGTAGTCGATATCGGCGTTATTGCGTTCGAGAAACGCATCGAGCTCTTCCCTGGAGATTAAACTGATGTGGTTAGCTTGAACTGCGTCTCCTGCCGCGAGCAATGCAAGCGAACGCGCGTGGTAACGGTCGCCGACGATGCCTTTACCGGCCTCGAGTTTTACCGGCGCAACTTCCTGTGGCTGCTCTCTACGAAGCTTCGTTAGATAGATGTTCTCGACTGTACCACTCATTGATGTCTACTCTTTTGCGTTGTTTGTTACGACACTCATACCGATGCCATCTGTCATAGGGATATCCCCCAAGTCTGAGATATCGAGCCCTTCTATGCAGGCCACATTATAACCATACTCGTCCGGCGCCTTGCGCCGCTGATGGTGAGTATAGATGCCGCAGACTGAGCAAAAATAATGGCGCGCCACATGCGTATTCCATCGATACAGGCTGAGCTTATCTTCACCCTGAGTGACTGTTAGCTCCGCTAACAGGGCAGTAGCCATTATCGCGCCTTTGCGTGCACACAGCGAACAATCGCAGCGCTTGAGGCCCACAGGTCCTGCGTCAACGCGCACTTCAAACTCGACTGCGCCACAGTGACAGTTGCCCTTCAGAGTTTGCAAAGGGCTAGTCCGAAAGCAATGCCATCACAGCACCGGCTGGGTCCTGGATGACACAGAAGTTGCTACCGCCCATTCTTCTCGGCCCCTCAAGCACCTTGCCACCCATCTTCGTGCACTTCGCGGCACTGTCGGCAACGCTTTCTACGCGGACGTAGATTAGCCACTGGCTGGGTAGATTGGCATTACTGCCCTTCGCATGGCAGACGCCGGCGATCGTGTCACCAGTATCTGGCAGGTTTATATTGAAGTCACTGTAGTGACCCATGTCTGCCTCCGTGCTGGTCCAGCCCACCACAGAGGTATAGAAGTTGCGCACATTAGTTGCATCCTGAACCGTGAGATCCATCCACTCTATGCGTCCGATGTTGGAGGGTTGAGTCTCGGCAGCCGCTTCGTCTTCTTCCGTGTTGTCGTTGCTTTCATCGTTCATGATTGATGCGTCCTTATTACAGAGGGGCCTCTAATCTTTATCGAGGATGTGGGTGGGCAGTCCATCGAGGCTGACCTGATTCTTCTCCCGCCAGTACTGTTCGATGTCTTCTTCACTTTTTGCGGCAAGCCATCGATCCATATTGTCCCGCTCTTCTACAAAGTCATAGAAGGGTACGCCGAAGCCGCAGGAGGTCTGAACTATCTCGATTTTGAAATCGACATACTGCCTGGCGCTGGCATGGGGCTCGAACAGACTGGAAAGCTCTGTCCAGTTTTCATCTCGAGGATGCGCGGCTACCGCCTTACCATACAGCCGCAGAATCTTGGGCTTGCCGTCGAATGCGCAGAACATCATCGTCATGCGTTCGTTCTGTGCAAGATGAGCCGCTGTCTCGTTGCCACTGCCGGTAATATTCAACCAGGCGATTCGATTAGGCGAGAGCACGCGTAGGCTATCCCAGCCCTTGGGCGAAACATTTATGGTGCCATCGTTGGCGGCCGTGCCAACGAAGAATAGCTTCTGATGCTGAATAAACTGGATGTGTTCTGGGTTCAGATCAGCATAACGTTGAGCCATAGCAGTATTCCTCTGTGTGTATCGGTCTGAGGTATGAATAATATGCAGGCAAGAAATAAATCTCCAAGCCCGAACTGTCAATGACAGATCGGGCTTGGAATTAGGGTTTAACTACAGACGCTCCTAGTCTGGAAGACTAAATACGTAAACTGCATTTCCCCAACGCGGATATTTTATTTCTGTAAGAATTACACCCGGCACTGCGCGTGGGCTTGTTCCGCCCAGCGCTGCCGTAACCGCGATATATTGCTTGCCATCAACCGCAAATGAAACCGGATGGCCTTGTACGGAGGTGCCCAGTCGAGTCTCCCAGACGATCTCACCGGTGCTTACGTCGAAGGCCTTGAAGCGTCGATCGAGATCGCCAACGAAGACCAAGTTGCCAGCCGTTGACATCGTGCCCGTGTGAAAAGATGCGCGCTGCTGATAGCTCCACACTTCTTCCATGGTGTCTACGTTGTAGGCGCCGATCTTGCCAAGGTTGCCATCGGTGCCAGGCATCTCGAAGAATTTACGACTCGCCGCGAGTCCACCGCCACCCTGCACAAGCGCGACTTCTCTTGCCGCGTTCTCCAGGCAGGTCTGACTTAATGGAGCGATCATGGTGCCTGATGGCGGATGGTAGGTCATGGAGTGCCAGTCTTTTCCGCCGGCACTACTCGGACAGGCCGAGGTCCATTCGTTTAGTTTCGCGTTCTGAATGTCTTCGCGATAAGTTACCAGGCCAGTTTCGTCGTCGATATCGGTGAAGGCGTTCTGGAAAACCGTTTCCTTATAAGCCTTGAACTCACCAGACACTCGATCGTTCTTCCACAGAATGCCGTACTTACCCAGCGAGAACACAAGCCTCTCATCGCCGCGATTTACCAGGATGCGCTCGAATACTTCGTCCAGGTCCAGCGCCTCTGCGGGCACATGCTGAAAGAACCAGTCCAGCTCGCCGGTGTCGGTGCTCACGGCAACGGTCGAGTTTGTGAAAAGGCCAACATCGTTAATAGTCAGGTGACGGCTTACCGGAACCCATGGCTTCTGCTGCGCCGTGCCCCAATAGGTGAGCTTGAGTTCCGGGTCGTAGCTGCCGGTTATCCATGTCTCTCCTCCAGCGCGGAAGATATCGTTCAAGTCGCCCCAGGTATCGCCACCGGGCTCATTCGCCTTGGCGATAGTGTTAAAGCGCCATTCAAGCTCGCCAGTGTTGGCGTCGTGAGCACTGATGTAGCAGTCCTCAGGTATGTAGCGAGCACAGCCTGCCAAGCCAAGAATAACCTTGCCGTCGGCAACGATGGGTCCACTGGAATTAGAGAAGCCCTTAGTTGCATCGGCGACCTCAACTTCCCACACCTGTTCGCCAGTGCGCGCATCGAGCGCTACCAGCCGTGCATCGGTGGTGGCTTGAATGATCTTGTCGTTATAAATCGCGATGTTGCGCATGTCCTGACGATTGGCAGGCCCAGCCCAGTTCTCCCAGATCAGCTCGCCGGTTGCGGCATCGAGCGCCTGTATGACATTGCCCGGATTGATCAGATACATGATTCCATCGTATACGAGTGGCGCAGGCTCGGAATCGCCCTCATGCATGTTCCACACCCACTCCAGCGTCATGCCAGCAACGTTGTCGGTGTTGATCTGATCCAGCGGGCTGAAGCTGTGGCCGTAGTAGTTGCGGCGATGCATAGGCCAGTCGGCCGGGTCTGGGTTCTCCAGCATTGCATCGGTGATGGGCGTGAAGTTCGCTATCGTGCCAGCCACCGTAACGCCTTGCGGTGGCTCCGGTTCGGGGCGTGAACGCTGTGCGACTACGCGAGAGATGTTATCTGCGATCTGAAAATCGGTGCTGGCAGTCAGGGCATTCGTCACCGCGTCCACGCCATTGCTGGCGAGTATGTGCGCGACGATATTGGTGTAGTCCTCATCACTGATGCCGTCATTCCCTCCCGGTGGCATATTGGCTTGAATATTGTTGAGTAGCAGTTGCGGCGTCTGTGTGCCCCAGCGCTGCAGAAACGCATTACCGGACAGAATCGGGCCAAGTGTAGTGCCCTCGAGCTCGGCGCCATGACAGGCGGCGCAGTTACTGGCGAACGCGGCAGCGCCGTCTTCCGCCTGTGAGCTAAACGTAACAGAGGCAACAACTGGTTCTGGCGCCGCTGTCTGTTGAGTGCTCTCGCCTCCACAGGCAGCGAGTCCCAGCATTAGGGCAGATGCGATAAGGGTTCGTGCGATGTTCCGATTGAATAATTTCATGCTAGACCTCGATTAATTTCTGGCAAAAATCCAACCGCGCAGCTCGCCGGGAGGATTCGTTTCGCTATGAATCTGAACGTAGAGTTCATTGCTTCTAAGAGCCATGACCTGCTCGTCGGTGAGTTCCAGCTCGGCGCTGATCTCGCCTCCGGGCATTTTGGTCACCTGCAACTGATGTACGACCGGGCCAGGTTGAGCGGGCGGGCCATTGTGAACATGAGCCATTGTGGCTGCTGAATTCATGCCAGCGAAATTGCCCCTGACGGTAAGCGTATTGCCATTCAGTGTGAGGATTACCTCGCCCTCGCCGGTAATCGTGGTAACAGTCTGCGGCGTAGTCGGCATGGGCGAGAGTCTCGCTCGAAAGGTCTCCGATTGTGCCACTGCGCTTACAGAAAATAGTAAGACGAGTGTGCAGACGAGAGGAGAAAACAGTTTGGAAAATGTAGTTTGGCCGAGTTTCATAGCTACCTCTTGGCGCGATTATTATTCTAGGATTTGAGCTAACAATTAGATTAACTAAAAGTACGGGGAGAAATTAACATTAACTGGCGGAAATAGGAACGAATGACCGCAGTCTAGGCCCCTCAGGGCCATTCTTAAAGGATAGCAGGGGGTAGAA
>CAXBLN010000235.1:0-5132 GCA_963976555.1 uncultured Gammaproteobacteria bacterium | reverse complement strand
CAGAACCTGAGCCAGAACCTGAGCCTGAGCCAGAACCCGAGCCCGAGCCAGAACCCGCCCCCGACCCAGGCCCGGTAGCTGATAGATTTGGACTGAACAGCTCCGAAATTGGCTCTCTGAATAGAATAGGTCTTGCCGCTGCCGGCAAACGCAAATTCTTCGGAGGTGTATCTAATGGCGCAGATGCTGACAGCCCTTTTCTACTGACTACGGACAAGACGGCGCCCGCTTCCATCGCCCTCGGCAATCCTGCTGAAGTACTGAAGCTGGGAGGCCTAAGCCCGGTCAGCGAAACGCTGGAAACCAATGTTGGCGAGTTCAACCTATCCTGGGGTTTGTGGGCAGCGGATGACGACAATCGCGCCACCTTAGAAGAATACTCCAACAGCAGCGCAACACCGACCATCTCCTACCTAGGTGACGGCGACACTGTTACGGACCCTCGCAGCATTATTCTTACTACTGGGGTGCCAACGAACGTTGCCTCTTTCACAGGCTTGGGACAACAGCATTTTAGTGCCGACGAACTATCATCTGACTACATCTTCACATTGCGTGGCTTTGGCCCAGGTGCAAGTGTCGATTCCTTCAACGCAGAATTCTATGTGGATTTCACCAATGCTGCCTATATATCTGCAGCAACAGTCGACCTCTGTATAACCGCAACCTGCACATCGGGTGGTGATTTCGGTGTCGACTACTGGCCTGTACAGGCTGGTGCGGGCACGCTCATTCTGCCCGGATATCAAAACATTCTTTTTGCTCAAGCCGACTTCAGCGTGCCGGCGGGCAAAGATGACTTCCTTATAACCTCCGCCGATGCGGGCGGTTTTTTCTTAGGCAGCCCCAGCGGGCCGCAAGGCTTCGTCCTAACCTTCGAGTCCAGTGGTTACTTCTGGAACGAGGCAACTAGCATCGACACGAGACACGCAGAGATCGTGGGTGACACTGGAATAGAACCACTTCGATCCATAGGCGGTTCGATATTGTTCTCGGATCCTGCCGACACTGACTTTGTGATTGCCGCAGGCGAGCGGTCCACCATCAATCGCATCGGCTTCGCCATTAGCTCTGACCCAGATGTAAGCTCGAATGGTTTCATCTTCGGTGGCGCCACGACAGATCTAAACGCTGGAGATAGTTCCATCATCACATCAACCACGTCGACTCTGGGTGACGGCATTAGCCGATCCGCCTTCTCCGTCATGCGTCAGGGTGATGCTCCCCGTATTGGGTTCAACGACGGAGATGGCCTACCCTTTAGTTGGGGTTTCTGGCAATCAGACGCTTCCTTCGCTGCTCGTTTCTATGCGAATGCCTACAAGGATAATATTGCAGCAGATCGTGACGAGCTCACCGACGATGCTATTGTCGTCGCAAATTTCCTGCCTACGCCGCGGGATAACCTGCGTGGATCGAGAATATTCGAAGCGGAAGATTTTATCGCCAACGTCATAACTGGCAGCACGATTATTGGATCTTTCGACTTCGATTTTGAAAACTCAAAGATCAGAGACTTTGGGCTGCAAATATGTGTGGGACCAACCGGATGCAGCGCGCCGAGTGAGAACTGGGTGTTAAATAATATCAGTAACATCGACGTCAACAGCGATGGCTTATTCACGGCAGAAAACGTAGCCGGGAATCTAGTCACCACTTCGAACACTTTCGATGGTGAACTAAACGGCGGATTCATTTCCGGCACAGATGGTGATGACGGCTTCGCTGAGGGCCTCCTGGCCGGATTTAGGTTCGTAGAGAATGCGACTTCCGGGGCAGCCTCCATCAATGGCGCGGCACTGTTCCGAACCGCTTATCAGCTTGGCGAGGCAGAATCGAATGCAGCCACTCAGATTGGCTTTGGAATCCTGCCCGGCTATGCAGGATCGCGAAACGAAATCCGGGGCATCTACGGTTCTGCCGCTTATATAGACAGCCAGCAGCCGCGGATAATTGAGAACCTCGACGGCACAGCGAACTCCCTCGTAGACACCTCGAGTGAGGGGGATGAATATCATCTATTACGTGGCCGCAATGCAGAACTGGTTCAAGACACCGACTTTTTCGATGTCGGCGGATTTGATGGCTTGAACTGGGGCCTTTGGTTGTCTGCTGGAGAAAGTGGCAACGATCATGACAACCCACTGCTCTTGCGTAACGCAGGTATTGGTGGCAGCAGCGGTTTAGTAGAAAACCTCTTCTATGACAATGCCTGGTTTTCTGTAGGTGCTGCAACACACATCGATTATTTTAATGCCCTCACCGGCCATAAGCGATTCGAAGCGAATCATAGCGACAACCGCTTCGAGATGGTGTCTTTCAATAGTAATTGGACCAATTTTGAATTCTCGGCGGGTTTTGAGGTTGACCTTGTATCCGGCACACTGACTGGCGATCTGGACATTTCCGTTTTCTGCACGATTGATTGCGGTCCCGAAACTTACATGCAGGAGTGGAATGCCAGCATATCCAGTGTCGATTTTACCAGTGTCGCAACCAGAGGCTTCAGGGCAGATCTGTCGGGTTTGGTCTACCAAGATCCGAACGGTACAAACACAGCGCAACCGTTCGATGGCATATTCCAGGGATACTTCGTCGGAATTAACGGCTCTGCAATCACCGCCGGCTTTACTATCGGCGGAGAAGGCGGCGGAAATACTACAGACTTCGTGTCTGGCCTGGTACTGTTCGGCGCACTGGAAAAACTCTCCGAGTCTGATCTGGACGACGTAATTGCAGGTGATACCTTCGGCTTTGCCATTGGCAAGAGTGGTTTCTTCGATAGCGACTTGAGTGGCGATCTCACTTGGGGCTGGAGCGCTGCAAGTGGCCTGGATACCGAAGATTCTGAAGTGCTGTTTGTCACTCGTGTCGACTCACCCCTCTCCACTTTATTAACTGGGCCGGATGCGTACGATGTCATAGCTGGAGGTGAGAACAGCTACGATGCCGCATTCGAGTTTCTAAGCTCTAACAGTGCTGACGATTCCTTCCAGTCCGAGGTCGGTGACTTTGACCTCTTATGGGGTTTGTGGAACAACAGCGGAGACGACATAAACGTCTACGATGAGGCCAGCCTGTTGAATGGACAAAGTGGCGTCAATTTGGGCGGCCTTCACCTTCTAGTCTCTGCCCCACCTGCTTATTTGGCTGGCGGGCCTACTCTAACCGGCTCGGCAAACTTTAACGTCGTTTCAAACTATATCGGTGGGCGTGACGATGACGGTTCAACCGAGATGATAGACCTGGTCACCGGTAGCTTTAGCCTGGACTTCGCCACTGGCGCTATGAACATTAGCTCACTCGAGGTGTGCTTTGGAGGTGCCGTCGAATCTAGCTGCGCCGGCGCAGATGAAAACTGGGTGGTCAATACAGGGGCGGGCCTAGCCGTTAGTTCAGAGGCTGGTAAGGGCTTATTAGCCCCAACCGCCGTTACAGGAAGCATTGACACCAGCGGCGAAGCCGGGTCTTTTAACGGCATGATCAATGGCTTCGTCACCGAGAAAGAAAGTGGCAAGAAAGGATTCGTACTGGGTTTTGATTATGAAAGCATCGGGTCTGGAGACTTCGGCGATCTGATCGGTGCCGCCCTATTCACCGAGGAGCCGGTGCCCCTGAGCAGCAGCTATACCGAGGCGGACTTTAACTCCGTAGGCTTCTCCCTGTTCTATGATTCGTCCAATACTACTCGGGCGGTCTACGGTACAACTATCTATGACGACAGCTATCCGCGCCAGGATCTCATCAGCATAGACGGAGACGGAACATTTACCGGCTTCTTGAATAGCGACCCTGACGAGTTGATTCGCCCCTACGATGGCGCGCCAATTGTAGCAGCAGCTCATCCTATCGATGGTACCGAGTACGATGTGCACTGGGCAATCTTTGATTCGGCTGGCGGCAACAAGCACAAGGTCCTAAGCGATTTTAGCGACGACTCAGAGTTCGAGACCATCATTGATGAACTCGTTACCGTAGCCGTACTGCCGTTGGATATAAACAAACTGACTGGCTCCATGCGCACCTTCTTGGGTGGAACCGGCGGTCTCCTCGATGGCTCCATCGTTGGCATAACCAATAGCAGCGGCTTTGGCCAGGCAACAAGCTTCAAGGGCTATTTCGATACTACTCTCGACATCAGCACGGGGGGCGCAGTAAGCGACGGCTTCCTCGAATTCGCCTTCCAGGACGGCGGCTCGAAACTGCAGCAATGGACAGTGAATTTCTCGGGCAATGCCAGCGTGTTCGGCAACACAGGAACACCTGGCGAAAACTACACCTACCTGGATACTTTTAGCATCGATACTGCCAACAGCTCTATTAGCTATGATGGCGCCAACATCGGAACTCCGACTGGGGAGCTGGTAGGCATCTTTGCTCAGGACGGTGAGAATCCAAGTGCCGCAGCGGCTTTTGCGGGCGGCTTCAATCTGCGAGATATAACTGACCCAACTTTAAATGCTCGCGGTGCCTACCTGCTCAAAGAAAACAATTTCCTGAGCGCTCTGGACATCAAGTCATTTACTGCCTCCGGCATGTTCGTAACTGGTACCGCACTTAATGCCGAACCGAACAATCCCATCGCACGACACTACGGTGGTGCGGCCATACCATCTAGTTCGGGCACTCCTATATTTATCGCCAGGAACTTTAGCTCAACAGGCTTTGGTGACGACTACGATATATCTGCGGAATCGATCGTCGAGGCCGACGATTCCGATACCAGCAACTTCGGAACCTTCACTATTCCTAGCACCAGCACTTCTGTGCAATGGGGAAGATGGCTCGGGTCATCTGCAAACGTTCGAGTGCACGACGCCTCGGGCACAGACTCAAGTATCAATCAGAATGCCTACTGGTTCCTGGCAGAACCTTCTAGGGCGATATTCCCGATTAGCGGAGAGTATCGCTACAACAACGTACTTCAGTACCAGGGTGAAGCGAGCCAGAGTCTAGGCGGGATTGTTTACAAGAGCGGAGATATCTCAATCGATACGCTCACTTTTGACCTCGATTTCGCAACGGGCATTATTGGTGATGGTCACATAATAGCGACCGCTACGATCGATACGAATCCGGGCACAGCTGCAAAAGATCTGGAATGGGATGCATTGTTTAGTGGCAGTACTACT
>CAXBLN010000234.1:0-5161 GCA_963976555.1 uncultured Gammaproteobacteria bacterium | reverse complement strand
AGCTTAGAATGAATTTCTCATCCTGTGAATGGTACTAACTCTGGGGAAAGGTCAATTCCTTTCGGCCTAAGTTCAGCTCCATTCACTCCAATGGTGTTCGCATCTGGACTAACCGCTTTGATCGTTATGTTGGGAATTTGGCAAGGGTATATCCTGCGCGGCCTGCTTGCCGTTTACTTCGCAATTAGAGCCTTCATAGTATCGCCAGTGTTGATTCGCTTGGAGACCGTTGATGGTTGGCTCATCGCTATGCCAGCATTTGGTACTGTGGGAGCGCTGATAATGTATTGGAATTACAGAAGAAGGCAAAACCAGCTCAATTGGACCTCGTGCCTTGGCGGCAGGATTTTCACAACTAATTGAAATACCAAATTAGAGCTTCCCAATGCCCCTAGGTTTAAGTGACGGTCCGCTATGGGTCGTTAAGCGACCATCCAGCAAACATGTAGGCGCTGACTAAGCCTCTGGACCACTTAGTCGCTTATGTGCCAGAAGCGGACGTTAATTCCAGAGTCTAGAGATGCTGATTAAACCATTCAAGAATTGCCTGATGAGCCTCACCTAAGAGAGGTTGAGGGAAAATTTCGTGATCCGCATCTACAGGTAATAGCCTATTCTCAACTCTTGCAGCATCCAATAGGGATCGCATTCGCAGGCTATTCTTCTGGTAGTTCACTGCTCGATCGCGAGTACCATGTATTAGAAGCGTAGGAGGATCGTCAGAGCTAACGTAATCGACAGGAGAAACCATCGGGATAAGCTGGGGATCAAAGTCTAGGAACCGAGCACCAAAAAGCTCCTCGTCGGGCAGTGTGTCACGTATGTCAACTATGGGCATCATTGCAACTACTGCTTTGAAATCATCTACTGAACGCATATCTGGCTCAACCGACATTGCTAGCAGTAAAGCGAGGTGGCCACCAGTACTCGTTCCGAAAATACCTAATCGCTCACTATTGACTCCAAATTTATGGCTATTCTCTTGTATATGAGCAATGCCGGTTTTCAGCGCCTCAAATGCATCAGGAATGCGGTACTTTGGATGGGCAGGGTGATAAATTTGGAAGAGGGTAAAGCCATTTTCCAGGAGTACACTCCAGAATGGCTTATTGGTTGTAAGAACATCTTCACCAGAAACGAATCCCCCGCTTACAACTAGAACTATTCCAAGGCCATTCGACTCAATCGGCTTTTCAACGTCGTAGTACATCGCCATGCCGTCACGATGGCCGTATACCTGATGTCGCGTGATATCAGTGTCTTGAGAAAAAGCATATTGCGAAATAAGCCCAAAAATAAGGAGCGAGGACGATTTGAATCTTGGACAAAGCATAGAAAACCCTTAACCACCTGCTAACTGGAATTGAGTAAATATCTCACTTACACATTGGAAAAGCTAGAATCGGTGAGCCGGTATTTGGCGCAATCGAAAAGACTGCTAAGGGTCGTTCTTTCGCGTTCACCTGACTTCTAGCGAATTGGTAGTTTGTGCCAGGAGCGGACGTCAGAAATACTGACCCTATCTATCCATTTTTCTTAAAATCAAAATAGTGACTTTCACCTTCATCAGTGTACTCATTTATTAAAATGAGTCCCTGTTGATGAAGAATACTTTCGTATACGTCTCTCCCTAATGACCTAGATTTTCTCCCTGTTAATAAGTCATCCCAGTCACAAATCTGATAGGGAGAAGTGAACAAGAGCCTCCCTCCCTCATTCAGCCTAAGTGCCATCTTCTGAAGTACTGTGACTTGGGCTTCTTGAGATAACAAGAAGATCAATCCTACCGACAGGATTCCATCAAATTTCTGGTCAAAGAATGAAGACAATTCGGCTGCTTCACATTTAGTAACTACGCTCGGGAACCTTCTTTGGTGCTCCTTTAATAAGGATTTGGAAGCATCAATTCCATAAAGCTCTATTTTTTGATCGATTAGGTTTTGAGTATAAGGGCCTCCAAAGCCGCATCCAACATCTAGTATAGAATGCCCAGTCTTCATAAATTTAGACCAATTCGATATTGTTTTCCTACCGATAAGTGAAGAACGATTGAAAATAAACTCACTAGCTAATGCGTCCCAGCCATTTGATAGGTCCGCGTCATGGCTTAATGAGGGCATTGTTTTCTCCTAGCCTAATAACATCTCATCGCTCTGCATTGGCCTTCGCACAGAAATCGACACATTCATCGCAAATAAATACGCAATTTTCCGGCGATCGTGGACTACGCGAACAACCTCCTTCAATGAGGTGCCGTACTTCGAGCGCCGATTTACTGCAAAACGAACACTCGATCCAATCATCCATATTTACCGGTTCCTTCCAGCTACTGCAGTAATGAGTGCGCGCTATAACAAGTTGTGCCTGCGTAAGTTTAAATTCGTGAGGTTGGAAATACGGTCGAATCTTCTCCAATGCCTCTACGTCTTCAGCCCTTACGGACTTGAGCAGTGATTTGGCTTTGGCCTTCAACTTTGTTACGTGGATATCGTTAATGGTAGGCATATCGCCCTCCTTTCGTTGTTGTCCTGTATCCGCGCTCTAGGACTGAAAAGAGGTCAAATATTTAGAGCTAATATTGGATGGGGCAAGCCCTTTCCGCGGATCGGAAGCACTCCAAAGCACAGGCATATCGTAACTCTGCAAAATCGAGCTTGCAAGGATTTGAGGTAAGACGCGCGAAGGACCGCTTCGGGTCGATTCCGGTAGTTCGCAGATTTGCAGCCGCAGTCTCAAATGTGTCATAAGCCGACGTTACAAAAAAAATGGAGACTGTCTATATAAATCGTTAGCTAAGGTATTTGTACCTGAACTCCAGTTCTCGTAAGTATACAATCTATCAACCCTTTCTCGATCGGCGGTAGCCTCCAGAAATCTATCCCACCATGACCATAGATTAGCGATACCACACAGTGCAGAACGACAAAATAATCAAGATCATCCAATTCAAATTTCGAGCACTCTTGATAGGATGCTAGATAACGCTTAACCCATAAATCCCAATCAATGTCAGATGAAAGCATAGGTATATGCCTAGCTGTATGCTTATGAATCAGTACAGTTCGAGCCACATCATATGTAGGATTTGCAAAGAGAAAACTGGTCCAATCCAAAACGCCAGTAATACTTCCGTTGTCAGTTAGCACGTTCAATCCGTGAAAGTCACCGTGACAGATAACCTCTTTTTGGGTGACCTTAGGTTTATTTTCCAGCAGCCAATTGAACGTTTCGTTTAACCAGGCCATCTCCTCGACCCGGCTTGCAATCCAATCGAACCTGTCGTCTAGATGCCATGCTTCAACACCTTGCTTTGAAAGCTCTTTGTCCAAATCTGTTGTACTTAGGCTGTGAAGTTCAGCATGCGCTTTCCCGAGAGACTGCGCTGAATATTTTTCGGGTTCAAACATCAGAAGCTGCCCTTTTAAGTACTCCATAATGAAAAATGGCCCGCCAAGAATAGTGATGTCGGTGCACACTATAATTGCTTTCGCAGTAGGGTATCCAATTGATGCTAACGCATTCTGAATAGTGCTTTCTAATACAGCTTCTGTAGACCTTTCCGGAAAGAGTCTCAATATTAGTTTTTTTGACAAATCACCGTTAGTACCGGATAAGCTAAAACCAAATATTTCCGTATGAAAGCCGCCCTCAATATTTTTCAGCTCAGTATCAATGTCCAATAATGGATTATTGAGTTGAACACGAAGATATTTGACTAGTTTTTCTGAAATCGCGTGCATCTATAATTCTAGGTCAATTGACTACAAAAACAATATATCGTGCCTTTATTCTAACTACTAGCTATAGTATTTCGCACTCAAATTCAGGAATTTGAGTGCGAAATAAGCGTTACCTCGGGTCGATAGTTCGCAGTCAGCTTAGTGCCAGAAACTGTCATTGTGATGGGGGAGATTCAAAACGCAGCTACCCGATTAAGTAAAAAACTCTATCCACGAAAACTAACGATAATGAAATCTGATGAGACGTACTTTGCAGGGAGCATAATCGGGGTCTGCGGAACGCCTTTTTGCCTCGGCCAGGGTATTTTCCATCGCTGTTGCGCCTTCGCCATGCTCAGCCAAATTCTCAAGCCAAACCATCGATAAATCTACGTCATGGATTAGCAGATTACCTATCTTATTGAACCGGTCTTCGGGCGAGCCTGGCGACATTCTATTGCGACTGTAGCTCAGATACTCTTGCTCCAACCTTGTAGCCTCTGTCGAATTGCCCATCACTTCATGACTAACCTGCTGAACAGCGGCGCCCATTAGACGCATGATCGTAGACTTGCTCTCGAACTGCATGCGCTCACCAAAACTGATGCAAGGTTGGTGTAATCCAACGCTCAGCGCATCTCCGCTGCCGCATAAATCGGCAACTGGTTGGGAAGTGTTGAGTGTGAGTGTAGCCAAGTTCCCACCGATCAATTCCCAAATCAGGAACGTTCTTAGATAGTCACCACGGGGTGGAATAGCATTGCGCAAGACTCCAATTTGTACACCAAAGTAATCTTCAAATTGCGGCGCATTGGCAGCACGCGCCATGGCTCTATCGACACCATAGTCGTCATCTTGTGCGGCTCTGTACACTGCTAACAGAGCCCAGGATATGGCGTTGTCTTGATTCACAGCATTCGCTGTCTCGACATCGACTTCGTCGCAGAACGGTTGATCTGGCGTTACGGCGCAATTGTTTAAGTAAAGCAAGTTTCCGAGTTTGTTGTCAGGATAAAGCTGAATTAGGTTCGCCAGTGCTTCCGTCCTTTCAGTATCAGTAAATTCCTTTTTGGCTGCGACAGCCATAACTTGAGAATCAACTTCTTCTGAATTCGCGAGCGTTTCTAGAAATTGTGCTTTGTAGGACTCTCCGGAAGTAGCTATGTCCTTTTCGTATGCTCGAACAAAATCATCGTATTCGTCTTCTGAGCAAACTAGCAAGCCATCAGTGTGAGATTCTGGAAACTCTATATCAATTCTTGTGAAGTGATAACTCCACAGGAGTGCAGCGACACCCAACAGTCCTATCATGAAAGATTTCTTTCGATCTGCGTCCATCGAAGAAGTACCTAATAGCGATTCTGTAAGCTAATTTGTCAATCCGTAGAGGTGTTAGTCATCTAACCGGCTCTTTGCAGTCGAGCCATTTCCAGTGCAGCTTC
>CAXBLN010000233.1:0-5164 GCA_963976555.1 uncultured Gammaproteobacteria bacterium | reverse complement strand
CTTAGATGACTGCTGTCTTGTTGACAGGGATCGACTTATGGGCGTCCCCTTTATTATCCTTTATTATCCCCTTTAGTCATATTCGAGCAATTTCCCTGTTTTTTCTGGCCTGAGTCAGTTAACTTGTCCCCCCAAATCCCCTTCTGGCCTTCCCATGCTGCTGAAAATTAGTCACATCAATATCTACCGCTACACCCGCCCTGTGGAGCTTACACGGCATCGGCTCATGCTTCGTCCGGCTGAGAGTCATAGCTTGCAAATTCGCTCGGAATTCCTTGAGATTTATCCCCAGCATACCCTCAGTTGGGAGCATGATGTGTTCTACAACTCGGTGGCGCAGATCAATTTCACAGAAAAGTCTGAAGAACTCCGTATTACGAGCCAATATACGGTTGAACAGTTCAATATAAACCCGTTCAACTTCGCGCTTGAAATCTATACAAACGATTTGCCTTTTGACTATCGTGGAGATGAAATTAGCGATTTGGCGCCGTATATTGTGCCTCAGTTTCCAGAAGACCAAGGAGCAACCCATGAATGGTTGCGACCGTTTCTTGATTCAAAAGGCCGTGGTAAAACGCTAGAGTTTCTATTGGAGTTGAATGAACTAATTGCTGCCGACTTCGGTTACAACGTCAGAGAGATACCAGGCGTGCAAAGCCCCTCTGAGACTTTGGCCATGCGCACGGGATGTTGCCGCGACTTTGCATTACTGTTCATGGAGGCGGCGCGGCACATGGGTCTCGCCGCTCGCTATGTCAGTGGTTACCTGTGCAGTGCGAATCAGGAAGACACCCCAGACGTTGCAACTAATGCTACCCATGCCTGGACAGAAATCTATCTGCCTGGTGGCGGCTGGAAGGGCTTTGATCCGACCTGCGGTATTATGGCAGCTGGCCTACACGTCCGTGTGGCGGCGACTCGGAACCCCGAACAGGCCACGCCTATTCGCGGTAGTTACCTGGGCGACGCTTCTCTATATCAAGACATGACTGTCAATATTGATGCCCGTGTCGTTGAGGAAAAATCTGAAATATCTTAAGTAAGGGAATAATGAAAAACAATATCGATATCCAAGGCCGATTGGCCGATAAAAAACTCGCTGCACAAAACCTTGTACTCACTCAAGGTGGAGAGCCAACCTTCGTTCCCCATGACAGCAGCGCGCCAGAATGGAATCTTGCTGCACTAGGCCCTGAGAAATTACTGTTCGCCAGGCGACTAGCCAATGAACTGGCCGCCACTCAATTTAAAGGCGCTGTCGTTCTTCAGTCCTTCGGCAAGCAGTACCCGGGCGAGCCATTACCACGCTGGCAGATCGGTATTTATCGCTCGCGTAGTGCAGGTGCTCTATGGAATGACCTCAGTCGTCTGCGACTGGGTCAAGACAGCATTGTTGCTGGTGACCCAGCCATGCCAAAGAGGTTTATCGGCGAACTCGCGGCAAGCCTGGATCTTCCTGATACGAGTCTACCCGCCTATGAAGACCTGGAAGCCAAGCTAAAATCTATCGGTTCTAAAGATACAGCCAAGTTGTTGCCACGCTTTAGTCGCAGCGATCGGGCATTCATTTCTCAACCATTACCCGATGATATTGGCGAAAAATGGCAGTCCTATTTCGAACCTGCTGGCTGGGTCTTGCCCTTAAATTATGACGGGGAGAAATGGTCTACGGGGGAATGGAAGTTACCAGACAATGAAGACCTCACCTTATTTCTTGGAGATAGCCCCGTTGGCTTGAGACTACCCTTATCTCGGCTCCCCGAGGGATCAATTCGCAGCGGGCTCTCGGTGGAATTGAGAGACGGCGAACTAATTGTTTTTCTACCCCCTTTGCCCACTTTCGCTTGTTTTATCGAGCTGGTTCGAACCATCGAAAAATTGGTGTCAAAGCTCGACTTGCCACCCATTCGTCTCGAAGGCTACACACCGCCAGGTGATGAAGATATTGAATCGATCGCATTGACCTCCGACCCTGGTGTACTGGAGGTTAATCTGCCGCCTGCCGACAACTGGCCAGACTACGAGAGGGTTATTCGCGGCCTTTTCGACAGTGCTGATTCCATAGGGATGCGCGCCTACAAGTATCAGGTCAGTGGACGCCAGGTCAGCACTGGAGGTGGCGCACATATTGTGCTCGGAGGGCCGGATATAGAGCACAATCCCTTTATTCATCGCCCGAATTTACTCAGCAGTTTCCTACGGTTCTTGCAGCATCACCCTTCACTTTCCTTCGCCTTCAGCGGCTTGTTTACCGGGCCGTCCAGCCAGGCTCCACGGGTGGACGAGAGCGCCCACGAGCTTCCCTACGAATTGGAGATCACGCTTAAGGGCATAGAGGCTATGGATCAACCTGGCGATCCAGTGATGATAGATGCGTTATTGCGCAACCTGCTCATGGACTGGAACGGCAACACGCATCGTGCAGAACTGAGCGTCGACAAGTTCTACAACATCAATACCGGGAATGGCCGTAGCGGGCTCATTGAGTTTCGCGCCTTCGAAATGGTGCCTCGACCCGAGCCGCTACTTGCTGCCAATGTGCTATTAAGAGCTTTGACGGCTTGCTTTGCTGAGAAACCTTTTACCTCGCCGCTGATTGATTGGCGGGAGGCATTGCATGACCAATACATGCTGCCCTATTTCCTGCGTAAAGATTTGCACTCGGTAATAGACTACTTGAATGATCATGGGTTCTCATTTGATGAGAGTATGTTCGAAGAACAACTCGATTTCCGTTTTCCTGTTGTTACTGAATTCGATGCCGGAGACATTCATTGGACTCTGCGACATGCCATCGAACCTTGGCCCGTTATGGGTGAACACCAAGGCAGCGGTCGGGTGGTGGACAGCACCACCGATCGTCTGGAATTGTCGGCCGAGGGAGACTTTACTGAGAAAGATTTTTCCGATGCTGGCTTGGTAGCATGCGTGAATGGTATTCACCTGCCCTTGCAACAAGTGAGTGACACCCACGCAGTATACGGCATTCGTTACCGACTCTTTGCCAATCCTTGGGGCTTGCAACCGCACATACAACCGCATTCGCCGCTTAGAGTCTCGATCGTTCACAAACCCACTATGCAGATAGTCCATGCCTTCGACTATTTTAATTGGAAACTATTAGGAGAAGGCTATGATGGCTTACCCGAGAATGCTGAAGAAGCGCGAGAGAGGGTAGTTGAGCGCTTGGAGGTTCTAAGCTCCCTGGTAGGTACGGAAACAGAGATGCGCGAACTACCTGCTTCACCACATGCACCTTACACCCTGGACCTACGTCGAAGCGATCTCGAATCTGAGAAAAAATGAAACACATACGCATACAGCACAGCACTTCTTATCAATACAGCGACCCCGTTACCCTGCTGCCACATAGGCTAATGATACGCCCCCGAATTGGCCACGATATTCAATTGGTGAGTTCGTCACTTGTCATATCGCCACGCAATACGGTGAAGTGGCATCGTGACATCTACGGCAATTCAGTTGCTTTGGTAACATTCACAGCACCCACAACTGAGATGAGTATCGTGAGCGAAGTCGTCGTAACTCACTATGAAGCGCAGCCGCTGAACTTCATCGTCGATGAAAAGGCGCTGATGTTCCCGTTCTATTTTGACCCTTCAGAGCGGGTAGACCTGGTTCCCTACCAGACCCTGAGCTTCCCTAGCGACAGCGAAACCGTGAGACAGTGGTTGCAGCAGTTCTGGCAGCCTGGGCAAGTCATCGAGACCTACGCCTTGTTGGATACAATCAATAAGGAAATTGTCCAGAATTTCGCCTATCAAATGCGCGAAGAACCTGGTGTGCAGCGCCCCGCCGAAACTCTACTAAAGAAGTCCGGCTCATGCCGCGATTTTTCAACGCTTTTTATCGAAGCCTGTCGCTATTTCGGCTTGGCTGCTCGCTTTGTGAGCGGTTATCTACATTGCCCGGATACGGTTTCTGGACACGGGTCGACCCATGCCTGGGCAGAAGTGTACCTGCCTGGCGCTGGCTGGAAAGGTTTCGATAACACCAGCGGCATCGTCGTTGGTGAAGATCATATCGCCGTGGCGGTAACCCGACACCCTGAAGATGCGCCACCGATTTCCGGTAGCTACAAAGGAAAAACTACGACTCCACCCACTATGCAGGTTAAGGTTGAGGTGACTGAGGTTGCTAGCATTTGACTTTTGATCGTAGCGGCGAAGGACGGATCCAGCTTGTCGTCCTTCCCCTTTAATTCTTGCCAAAATAGACACCGTAAAATTTGACCACAAGGAATGAACCAAAAAATGGCAAATTGTCAGATTTTTTTACAGTTGGAACGAGCGACATTTTTAACTCTTTGGTATTGTTAATATTTTCTTGTGGTATAAAAATTGCACAGATTTTTGCTCCAACACAAAGTTTATTCAAGATAATGAATTTAGTATGGCAGCATGCATATTCATACTAATATTTAAGGAGTTATGAATGTTTAGGGAAATACAGAAACTGTCAATATTGTTCCTTCTTGCTTTAAGCACTGGCACAGCTTTTGCCGGTACTATTCTGGTACAGGGAACTGGCACCGCCAATTATCAGATTGCAGCACACGCTCCAATAGGACAATCTTTTACCACTATAGATACCACTGTTAGTGTTGGGCTTGAATTTGCTGCAATCAATACCAGCGCCTCAAATGATGACGATATTCGCTATGATTTGTATGACGGTTATGGAACCGGGGGGTCACTATTGGGCTCTTCTACTTTCAGTCTGGCAACAGGTTTTACGGGTTTCCATATGGTGAATTTCTCCTCTATCAGCCTGATTCTCGGGAATGAGTACACCCTGGTTTCTTCTATAGTAGGTAATTCTTCTCATTGGGGCCTCTTAGCGAGTGGCGCAGATATCTATTCTGGTGGATCTTCAGTTGGAGATTGGAGCTTTTTCACACCTAGTGAGATAAATATTCAAGTGGTAGGCATTCCATTTGTTTCCTCTGTGCCAGAGCCTGCCTCTATTATACTTCTGGGGCTTGGTCTTTTAGGGATTAGAAGTAGGCAGCTTCTCAAGAAGAGTTAATCTCGTTGGCGCCTGTTTGCAGGCGCCAATCGTTTATCCCTTAGTTTGTTTTTCTTTATAAAGGGGACGCCCATAAGTCGATCCCTGTCAACAAGACAGCAGTCATCTAAGT
>CAXBLN010000232.1:0-5184 GCA_963976555.1 uncultured Gammaproteobacteria bacterium | reverse complement strand
GGGTATGACGGACAAATGTTGTTCTATTGTCGTAGTCGAACCCGAACCAAGTTGCAGCGAGAGTACGGATATACCAATCGCCCCGCCAAAATAACGCATCGTGCTGAGCCCGCCTGCAGCCATACCCGCTCTTTCTTTCTCGATCGCCAGCATGCCTGCCGCCTGTACCACCGGCCCCGACATGCCGATTGCGAAGCCCATCAGCGCCATCGACACAATAATATCCATCGGCACCAGAGCCGTCTCTAGATCGGAGTATAGATACAGCCCGAACAAATTCGTGCTAGCGGCCAATACCGCCGTGTAGCGAATGCCAATTAGTTTGCCAACCACAGCAGACATAGGTCCACCCAGCATCATGCACAGGGTCATTGCGGTAAGGGCACTCGCGATCTCGATCTCTGACACCTGACGAATATCGACGAAGAAAATCGGTAGTTGGAATAATAGAGCGTACATGGTGAAGTTTCCAAGCGACGTTGTGCAGCCTGCGGCTAGGTAGGCGGGTCGCTTGAAAAAACGGGGGTCGAAGACCGGCTCATCAACGCGCAGTTGCAGCCAGATAAAACCCGCTAGCAGAGCTAAGCCTGGCACCAAGAAGCGATAGTTGAGAGAGTCTCCTATGAAGCCCAGCTGCAGAGCAGCGATGGCACAGGCGAGTAGCACCGTGCTGCGCAGATCGAGGCGACCTTTAGGCCTTTCAGATTGGGGCTTCGACGTTGCCACTATAAGACCAAGCGCGAGCAGTGCCCAAGGCACGTTCACCAGGAAAATCGCAGGCCAATCGAAGAACTGCGTCAGCGCGCCGCCTAGGAGTGGACCGACCGCCGCCGCAGCGCCCATCGTCGCGCCGAATATGCCGTAGGCAAAGGGCAGCATGGACTCAGGAAGCTGCGTTCGCAGCATAGCCGAGGCATTCGGCACGATCATGGCGCTGGCCGCCGCCATCATCATTCTCGACATCAACAGAACTTCTATGCTGCGGATCAGATACGCTAGCAAGGACCCCAGCATAAAGACGCTTACTCCGATATACAGTGCCTTCTGATAACCGATGATATCCCCCAGTTTGCCTGCTGGAGCCTGCCCGATAACCGAAATGAGCAGATAGCCGCCCACCAACAACTGTGTTGTGGTGCCGGGGTCCATTTCCATGAACTGTGCTATTTGCGGCATCGCTACTGCGATTGAGGTAGAGCCTAGGGGGGCTAGAGCCGAGGCAAGCAGGACACCGGCGAGTAGCAGAAGTGTGCGTTTTTCAGGCAAAGACAGGTTTCCAAGCGAAGCATCAATCCGATTAGTGGAAAGATTCTAATGCTTCCTTTACATAAGTAGTAGTGTGAGGGGGAAATGGAGCGCCGACAATAAACGATAAGAGTCAGAATAATGAATTTATTGCGTGGCAATTCATGTCAGGAAGAGTTCGATGGTGCGGATGGGGAGACTTGAACTCCCACACCTTGCGATACTAGAACCTAAATCTAGCGCGTCTACCAATTCCGCCACATCCGCATCGAACTAAAAGGCTTAATAGCCTTGAAGGGCGCGTATTATACCTAAACCAGAGCCATTGCCAAGATCAAAGTAGCTCGCTGTTATTGCTGCGATTTCTGGCGGTATACTAACTGCCTCAAAGACATCAGCTTAGCCATCTCAAACTCTCTATTCAGGATACTCCTATGTCGCACCTCGAAGTCTCTATTAGTCACGGTATCGCCACACTCACCATGAACAGGCCCGAGGCTCGGAATGCTCTCAGCATGGATATGCGCAGCCAGCTCTGCGAGGCTTTGCATGAAGTGGAGCTGGATAAGGCTGTGCGTTGCGTCGTGCTGACCGGCGCGGGCGATCATTTCATGGCTGGCGGCGATGTGAAGGGGATGGGTGAGTCTATCAAGAAGTCAGCAGATGAGATTAAGAAGGAATTCATGCTGCGTATCCACGATCTCCATCCCATCATGTTCGCCATGCGCAGGATGCCGAAGCCCGTCATCGCCAGTTGCAGAGGGGCGGCTGCCGGCGCAGGAGTTAGTATGGCGCTTGCTTGCGATCTGGTGATCGCGGCAGAAGACGCCTTCTTCACCCTTGCCTACTGCAAGATCGGCACGAGCCCGGACGGCTCCTCGTCGTTTCATCTGCCCCGTGCTGTCGGCATAAAGAAAGCTATGGAAATCGCGCTATTGGGAGACCGCTTCGACGCCCAGACCGCGAAGGATATAGGGATGATCAATTTCGTCGTGCCGAGCAATGAGCTAGCGAGCGAGACAGAGAAATTGGCCGCCAGGCTGGCGAGTGGCCCCACTCATGTCTATGGCAATACCAAGGCGCTGTTTTATCGATCCTTGGAGAGCGAGTTCGAGTCCCAACTGCAGGCCGAGGCCGAATATTTTGCCGACAGTGCGTCAAGAGAAGATTTCAAGGAAGGGGTGACCGCGTTCATCGAAAAGCGCGAACCTAATTTTACCGGGCAGTGACTGCCCTATTGAATACCGGAGGAGATCTGCAGCGCCTCTATGTTTTCCTGCAGCCTGAACAGGCTCTCGTTTATCTGCAGCCTATGGGCGTTAACAGACTCCATGGATTCTTCAATATATTCCAACCTACCCACTAGACCAAGAACCGTGCTGTCGCCGCTATTCAGCGACTGACGTATCGTAGCAAGGTCTCCACGAATTGCATCCAGCGCCTGAACTGACGAATTCAAGACACTCACAGTCTCAGTTAATGCCGCGACATCAGTATTCAAAGCATTAATCTTGGTTTCGGCGGCCATGACAGATTGGTTGCTAGCTGCAATCTGCTGACTATTCGCCGCAGCAGCCTCGTCCTGCCCCACATTCACCAGGCCGATCTTGGCAATCTCAGACTGTAAGTCTTCGAGGGAGCTGTTGATCACACGGCGCGCTGCCCACAGTTTATCGATCTCGGAGAAATTAAAGTCCATTCTATCCATCATATTGAGAGTAGACTCATCTGCGGAATCTCCGGCCAGGGCGAGGCGCCTCTCGAGGTCAGCTATGCGCAGCTCGGCCTGTGCCAGCACATCGAGATTCTCCTGATACAGGACATAGCCACCGTAAGCGGCGCCCGCCATCACCAGCACGATGAGCATTAACATAATACGCACCGGCCAGGTGCTCACCTTGACCATTTCCGCGTTATAGTTCGAGCGCACGATATCTCGCCCCTGCGCCCGCTTATTGCTGCGATGAGTATCTACATCGTCCCGATCAGGGACTATTGGAGGTATTTTGCCTATATCTTTATTTTCTCTCATAGCCTGCCATTATCCTAGAAATCAGCAGCGCATTCCATCCCCGTAATCACTGGATAGCTAAGTATTAGGGCCGATGATAGACTGCCGGACAGCCTATCGACGAAGCTATCATGTACTCTGCCGATAGAAGAATAATCAGACCACTGAGCTCTGGAGCCTCGCTATGGAATTGGAAAATTTTACATTTTATCTGTTTCGCTGGATTCACTTTTTCGCTGGGGTTACCTGGATCGGCATTCTGTACTACTTTAACTTTGTGCAGACCGAGTTTTTCAAGGAAACCGATGCGGCAACCAAGTCCTCGGCTATCTCTAAACTCGTTCCCAGGGCTCTGTGGTGGTTCCGTTACGGAGCCCTGTTCACCTTTCTTTCGGGCTTGGCCCTTATGGGCTTCCTGGGTAGCGCCGTTAATTTCTACATCATGATTGGCATGATTATGGGCACCCTCATGTTTCTCAATGTCTGGATGATAATCTGGCCGGCACAGCGAATCGTAATCGCTTCAACTGACGCAGTAATCGGAGGGGGAGAAGCCGACCCAGCGGCGGCAGGAGCGCTCGCTAAGGCGGGCCTCGCTTCGCGGACGAATACCCTCTTCTCGCTCCCCATGCTATTTTTCATGGGAGCCTCATCTCACCTAACCGGCGCGGGTCAATTGCCCATGTCGATGGAAGGCGGAGTGAGTAGCCTCGCTCAGATACTCTGCATCGTTATAATCCTCGGCTTGGAATTCAATGCAATCAAGGGCAAGCAAGGACCGATGACGAGTGTAGTTGGTGTGATTCATTGCGGTATAGCCCTCGGCGCCGTATTGCTCCTTATCACGCAGTACGTATAGCTCTACATTTCACGCCGCGCGCCCTCTGCCAGCTCTACAGGCAGCGGGTGTGTAGCGGTTAGAAAATATCCTCTAAGCCTAGTCTCCTTCGTCAATCTAGCTCCGTTTTCTGTTAGAATTAGCAGTTCATCGCACTGCTGCTAGCCGTGGATTTTGAACGGTAACTGCCGTCTTGCGTCTGTAAACTCTGAATGGATTGAGGAAATTATGAACCTAGAATTACCTGAGCTTCCTTTTGCAAAAGAAGCGTTAGAGCCGCACATGTCCGCTAATACTCTGGACTTTCATCACGGCAAGCATCACAACGCTTATGTAGTAAAAGGCAATGAATTACTGGCCGACGCAGACATATCTGCAGATAGTCTGGAAGAACTGGTAAAAGAATCGGCTAAAATTGGTGGAGCACT
Organism: uncultured Gammaproteobacteria bacterium; assembly: GCA_963976555.1. GTDB lineage: Bacteria > Pseudomonadota > Gammaproteobacteria > Pseudomonadales > Pseudohongiellaceae > UBA9145. Next base: position 662 of record CAXBLN010000232.1, on the reverse strand, counting down.
CTTCAACAACGTCGGCCAACACTATAACCACAGCTTCTTCTGGAACAGTCTGAGCGCATCCGGCGGCGGCACTCCAAGCGGTGATATTGCTGCAAAGATCGACGCAGCATTCGGCAGCTACGAGAATTTCAAGAAAGAGTTCGTGGCCGGCGGAGTCGGACAGTTCGGCAGCGGCTGGGTCTGGTTAGTAGCCGATGGCGGCAACCTGAAGATAGCGAAGTCCGCCAACGCAGAAACACCACTGACAGATGGCCAAACCCCCATCCTGGTCTGTGACGTTTGGGAACACGCCTACTACCTGGACTTCCAAAACCGAAGACCCGATTTCCTGGGCTCCTTCCTGGACAACCTCGTAAACTGGGACTTCGCCAACGAGAACCTGGCCAAAGCATAGATACTCGTATCGCGAACCAATTAAGGCAGACCCGCAAGGCTCTGCCTTTTTTACTGCTCAGGTTTCCGCGCCAGGACCATTTAGGCCGGACAACAAAAAGGCATAACCTTCCAGTTATGCCTTTTCGTCAGTAGAAACCACATTCTACCAGTATTCAAATCGGTGGTTGGGGAGAGGATTGAGCCTTAATCCATACTCAACTCATAAAACCCAGAAACAAAAAAAAAGCACAACTTTCCAGTTATGCCTTTTCGTCAGTAGAAACCAC
>CAXBLN010000231.1:0-5202 GCA_963976555.1 uncultured Gammaproteobacteria bacterium | reverse complement strand
ATTTGGAATAGAAAAACCAGCCGAAGGAAAAATGTATACATGCCAGACAAAGATGAGAGCAAGAGTATCGAGCCTGGTCGTTGGGTAGCAGGGTACTCGCTACGAACGAGCCTTTGGCTCTGACTGTTCTCCGTGGGCATCCTGCTACCCAACTCGATTTCTGAGAGACATGTGTTCATTTCTTTGCGAGCCCGAAGTCATCTCCAGAAGAGCGCGCAGGGAGGGTGTGCTTTCATTCAAAAAGTCAGAGCCAAAGACTCGTGAGCGAGTAGCTCATCAATTGGTGAGGGTCAGCATCCAAAGATTTGCCAATCACGCGTATTTCGCCCGGCTCTGAATTCTCAATCAAAGCCAGTAAAGACGAGACTTTCCGTTGTATCGGCGTCCCCTACCTTGCTATGATGCCGGACTTAGATTTCATAATAATAATTCGGGAGAGCGCTTTATGTCCTCGGTCTTTATCGTCATTTTCGGCCTGATCGGATTTTCCTTCGGCTGGTTTTTCTATTCCAAATTCATTGCAGGCAAAATTTACCAACTAGACCCTGACTATGTGACGCCAGCGCATCGAATTAACGACGGCATCGATTATGTGCCTACTAATAAGTACGTACTATGGGGCGCGCACTTTACCGCTGTTGCCGGAGCCGCGCCAATTGTCGGCCCAGCGATCGCCGTGTATTGGGGATGGGTGCCAGCCTTGTTGTGGGTGACATTCGGCTCCGTTTTCTTTGCCGGTGTTCACGATATGGGTGCCTTGTGGGCCAGTAATCGTCACGGCGCTAAATCGATAGGCGCGCTTTCCTCCGACGTGATAGGCAAGCGTGCCTCTGCCCTGTTCATGGTTATCATCTTCCTGCTGCTGGTATTGGTGAACGCGATGTTCGCCACCATTATCGCTACAGACATGGTTATCTTCCCCTCTTCGGTATTTCCTGCCTGGGCTGCGATTCCAGTGGCTATATGCATCGGCATATTGATTCGCAAGAACTTCAATTTGCTGCTGATCTCGGTAATCGGCGTGGCGATCCTCTATTTCACGATCTATGTAGGTAGTGTGATGCCTCTGGAATTGCCTGCAGATATCTTTGGTCTTGGCGCCAATGGAAACTGGATCATTCTCTTATTCGTCTACGCGGGTATCGCATCGATGTTACCGGTATGGTTGTTGTTACAACCGCGGGATTACATTAATGGCGCGCAGTTAGTGCTAGGTCTGTTTGTACTTTATAGCGCCGTATTCATCGCGCTGCCAAATATATCTGCACCAGCTTTCAATCCGAACCTCGCTTCCGATACCCCACCAATTTGGCCAATTCTTTTTGTGACTATTGCCTGTGGTGCATTGTCTGGGTTCCACGGCATCGTGTCTTCGGGTACCAGCTCCAAGCAGTTGAGCAATGAGAAAGATGCTCGCTTCGTAGGCTACCTCGGCGCATTGGGTGAAGGCTCTTTGGCATTGATAACTATCGTTGCGGTGACAGGATCTCTATACGCCGCGAACACGGCTGATTGGAATTTGATCTATTCGGGCTATGCTAGTGGTCCGGGCCAGAAAGGCTTTATCGACGGCGGAGCAATTTTGATCTCTACCGGTTGGGGAATTCCCATAGCCTTTGCACAGACCATGCTCGCGGTAATGGTAGTTCTGTTTGCCGGCACCACCATGGATGCCGGCCTTAGGTTGCAGCGCTACATCATTCAAGAGTGGGGTAGTATTTATAATATTGCCGCGCTTAAGAACAATATCATCTCCACACTCGTCGCCATCGCAGCCTGTCTGATGCTGGCCTTCGGTGTGTCTGCGGGTGGTTATCCCGGCGACGGTGGTGCTTTGATCTGGCCGGTGTTCGGTGGTACGAATCAGATATTGGCCTCCATGACCCTGTTATTGATCGCGGTCTATCTAATGAGACTAGGACGCTCGCCTAAATTCATTCTGGCGCCGATGATCTTTATCTTCGTAATGGCGTTCTGGGCATCCTGCTGGTATATCGTGGCTCACTATCAAGCGGGTCAATGGGCCTTGGTTGTGATCGAAGTCCTGGTGATGATTACGAGCATCATGGTTATGCTGGAAGCTCTAGGCGTGATCTCGAAAATCAGGAGTGGCGAGATCGCTGTCGAGTCGGCGGACGCCGCAAGCGCGGGAGAGTAGTAATACTGGATCCTATCCAGTAATTCCCGTATTAAAGAAGGAGCGAATGGATGCTGTCTAGCACAATGTCCTCGCTCCTTTTTTTATTGAGGGTGCAGTGTGCTGAGTACTCTGCAGTTGCACCGCTATATCTTAATCTCTAAATAGCCAATACTGATTGCGTGAATGCCATGAATGAACAAGCGCTGCGGAGTCTTTTAAACCTGGAGTCGGAGCAATCCATCGATAACATTCAGCTATTCGATGAGATAGATTCTACGAATTCGGAATCCTTGCGGCAGATTCAATCGGGCCACACCGAGAATCGTCTCCTTGTGGCCAAGTCGCAGACGGCAGGCAAGGGGCGCCGCGGTCGCCAATGGCTGAGCCCACAGAATGCCGGCCTCTACTTCTCTCTAACGCGCCGTTTTTCCCTGGATGCGAATGCTCTGCAGGGTCTTAGTCTGGTCACGGCGATCAGCCTGGTTGAAGCGTTGTGCGAATTGGGCGCTAAGGAGTTGCAACTGAAGTGGCCGAATGATGTTCTGTGTGGGAAGAAGAAGCTGGCTGGCATCTTGTTAGAACTGCAACAGAAAGAGGGTGCGCGTTTCGTTGTTTTCGGTGTCGGCGTCAATATCGAGTATTCGACCGACGCGGTTTCTAGCATCGATCGACCAGTGACCGATCTAAAGAACATTCTGGGCGAGTTGCCTGGCTCGGAGGTTCTGCTTGCGACTGTTCTGAATTATCTATGCCGAAACCTTAATGATTATGAAAACGAGGGCTTCTCTCCATTCGCGGATCGATGGAATAGTTTGGATTGCTATCGCATGAGCGATATCGTGATTCACAATGGTGAAAGTCGTATCATCGGTAAATCTTTAGGAGTAGATGCAGGGGGTGCCTTGCTATTACAGACTGCAGACGGAGTGCAGTCGATTAGTGGGGGCGAGATATTTCCCTCGCTGCGCCCGCTTATCGACGAGATGAAGCAGACATGATCTTAGAACTCGACGTAGGTAACTCGCGTATCAAATGGCGATTACTCGCTCAGGATTCGCTGGTGCCGAGCAGCGCAGGGCATGTTCCTGGAATCGCAGAGCTGCAACGTGTTCAGGAGTTGGATGCCGTTATCGCACAAGCGCGCATGTGCAGTGTGCGCGCACCAGAAGTTAATCGGCAAATCGAGGACTGGGTGCGTGCCCGCTGGGGCATTGAGATAGAGCAGGCGCGAGTAACTCGCAGTTGCGGTGGAGTGACGAATCAGTATGAGGACGTTAGTAGACTCGGCATAGATAGATGGTTAGCTATGCTTGCCGCTTATCGTAGAGCTCAGGGTGCTTGTATAGTGATAGATAGTGGTACGGCCTTTACTCTGGATCTGGTCGATGAGCAGGGTCTGCATCTGGGAGGCTATATCCTTCCTGGTCTGAGGCTCATGCGCGACAGCCTGGAAGAAAACACGGGAATACGCCTCAGTAAAGACTACTCTTGCAACTCACAGGAGCTCGGTCATTCGACGGATGCGGCGGTGTTTAATGGCGCTGTGGCCGCATTGCTCGCCACTATTAAGCAATTGAGTCAGAGTCTGCGAAGTGACAAGGGAACGAAAATTTACTTTGCCGGCGGCGATGCCGAGTTACTTCACGGTCTCGCTGGCATAAAAAATAGCGAGATCGTCCTATCTCTGGTATTCGAGGGTCTTGATGTCGCCTGTGGAGCGCCCCCATTAGCCCAAGGGCGGAATTAGGCGATGCGATATATTGCCATTTTCCTTGTTTTGGTCAATATCGGCTATTTTGCCTGGTCTCGATTCCAGCCGGAGCCTGTCAGCCAGATCGAACCGAGTGCGCCGCGACCCCTGCTAAATAGCGGTATCACGCTGCTAAGTGAATATCAGGAGCAGCTGGCGGCCCGGCCAGTTCTGGTCTGTTTCACCTTGGCGAGTTTCGATAGCACTGACGACGCTAACAGCTTTATCGCGGAGTTAGATGGGATCGTATTCGACGCCAGCCTGAGTCTGGGCGGCGAGCCACTAAGCTCGCAATATCGTGTCTTCATTCCACCATCCTCTTCTCGCGGCATAGCGACTATCACTCTGGATAGCCTGAGCGAGAGCCTGAGCGCGGCTCAGATGGAGGTCGAAACCTATCTAATCACTCGTGGCCCGCTGGAAAATGGCATAGCACTGGGAGTATTCGCCGAGAGGGCGAATGCAGAGGATGTGCTGACTGCCGTCGAGAGTCTGGGTTACACTCCCCAGATCGAAGAAATACCCCGTTCTACGGGTGATATTCAAGTTCGCTTGCAGTTACTCGAGCGTGATGTGTTGGAAAACCCCGCATGGCCAGATTTGGCGGACGATAGGCCCAATTTGACCATTACAGAAAATCTCTGTGAAACGATTGCACAAGGGACCCAATTCCCATAAAATGCCGCTCCTGAGTGAGAGTGCCAGGGATTTTGACCCTTGGAAGTTCACGTGGGAGGGGTTCCCGAGTGGCCAAAGGGATCAGACTGTAAATCTGACGCGCAAGCTTCGGTGGTTCAAATCCACCCCCCTCCACCAACTAATTGCTAGTCAGGGGAGTAGATTTTGCAGGCGGGTATAGTTCAGCGGTAGAACCCCAGCCTTCCAAGCTGGTTGCGCGGGTTCGATTCCCGCTACCCGCTCCAATTTAGCAATAGAATTGGAACATTTGACATAGCTATCAGCTTGCCTGAATAGCTAGTTAGACGCATGAGGAAGCCGACTTAAGTGGCGGTAGTAGTAGGGGGCTGAGATTACTAGTGTGCGGCTCGCATAGCTCAGGCGGTAGAGCACTTCATTGGTAATGAAGAGGTCCCCGGTTCAACTCCGGGTGTGAGCACCATTTATAGTGGTCAGAACGGATCAGAGTGCAGTAACAAGATTGGATTCAGATGTGACTTCAAAACAGAAGTTGAAAGAGCAAATGAATCAAAATTAATTGATGACGATTAGAAAAGATAGGGGCAGTCGAAAATGGCGAAGGAAAAATTCGAACGTAATAAACTACACGTAAACGTAGGCACGATTGGTCACG
>CAXBLN010000230.1:0-5264 GCA_963976555.1 uncultured Gammaproteobacteria bacterium | reverse complement strand
ATCAAGCGCCTCGTCTATATAGGCATTCACACCGTGTACAAATGCGGTGATGATATCGACGCCACGAGGGTGATAGTGATTCATTTCATCTGCCATAGGGCCGCGAAACTTAAACAGACGAGTGCCATGATCTCTGTCTATCTCGCGTGGACCGAACAATGCAGCGGTGGTACCCGTCGCCTGCGCGCGCCAGATCTCGAACTGAAACAGTCTATCTCTTGCGGCACTATAGCCCTGAGCGAAGAACAGATCGTGTTCCGTGTCGGCATAGATGTGAGAGATGCCCCATTTGTCTTTTAGAATCTCAACCGGCTGATCGAGCCCTTCGATGCTTACCGAGCTATTGCTCTGCGCGAACGAAACACCACAAATGAAAAATACTGTGAAGAAAGCACTAAGACCTGCGAGCTGCTTGGAGAGCATAACTGACACCTCTGATTATAATTACTAGTGACCCGTGAACCCAATGACGACGATTATGATCTATAGTTTTTCGAGCAGCTGCAGTGCGACTTTCGCCTTGTCCTTCGGCACATAAATATGGTCATGATAGAAGGCTGCGATGACGTTCGCACTAATGCCGTTAGCGGCCAACCTTGTAGAGACGGCGGAGGTAAGCCCGACTGCCTCGAGGCTAGAATGCACCTTTAGGCTGATACATCTGAATACCGATTCGTAGGTAAGTCCAGCTTCATCGGCAACTCCCTTATGCAATACCAGGCTCAGGCCCTCGTCCTCCATATAGGAAGCTACGGGCTGCAGAGCAGCGAGGTCGCCGTAATTCATGTCGCCGACCGTACAGAATACAAAGTCGCCCGGTTGCAAGCTCGGCTGCAGCAGCGCGAGCAGTTTTTCCAAGTCCTCTTCACCGCCCATCTATTACTCCCTCTACGTGCATCGCCGCGACTATTGCTGCTGGTCGTGTTCCGCGCGTCGCGCCCCGGCCAGAATTCCGCTCATCGCGTAATTGCCTTCGTGGCAGGCGAATTCGTAGACCTTACTGGGCGTTGATAGAAAGCTTAACTCGCCGTGCCAAACCTGCGAATAATAAGTAGGATCATCGACGGTGAATTCATAGACGATCTGCTCATCGGATACACGGGTGAAGCGCTCAATAACTCGTCCATTACTGGTGAGGCTTATCGCCGCCTCCTCCTGCATTGGGCTGAAATTCGTCGTCTCCACGACCAGTGTGTCGCCCTCCCAGTGAGCTACCGATTCCCCGAACATGGGCGCCAGCGCGGCCATCTTGTGCTGGGAGTCCAGGGGAATGATGCGCGCGTGACTGATCATCTCCGTGCGCAGCACGATGTAGTCTTCGGTCTGAACAAATTCGTAGTTGTTGTTATAGAGGCCGTTGATCATGGGTGGCCCCGTGCGCAGGCCGGTGCTGATGCAACGTTCCGCTAGCGGCCGGGTCTCAGGGCCATCGAAACTGGCATTCTTGGCTCTCAGCGCGGCCTTGCGCGCGCGCCCGGCCTCGTTGTAGGGAATGCGGCCGTCGGCCGGATCGACTATCCAGGACGTGCGGTGCTCGCCATAAATCGTTCCAAACTTGGTGCCGGGATCGATCCAGAAGGCATTGTAGCCGCGCCCCTTGGGTAAGTCGCTGCCATCCGGTAGCTCACCTGCAACCATATTATCGTCAGTAGCCAGACGCACATTCTGCGGATGCTCATTGGTGGCTCGGATAACCTCGTCGTCACTGAGAGTTGGACCGCTGTAGCGTTCGTGTCGCTCTAGAGTGGTAATTGAAGCATTCGACCAGGTCCCCTGCAGGTCAGGCTTGCCGTTAGCTGTACGCGGCGGCTCGTAGGCCTGTCCTAGAGCGGCCTGGTGCAGTAAAAAAGTCAGCAGTAGCATGAATATCGACATTAAAGACTGGGATGTTCTTTTCATTGGTTTCCCCTGTAAGGTGCATCTCTGCACACTGTTGTACCACTACGCAGCACGGTACTCAAAATTTTGGCTGGAATCAGGTCGCTGGACAGCCCTCATCAAATTCATCAGGCCCGTGCTTGCTGGCGGCTTGCCCGGGGTGAGAAAATGGCTGCTTAAAGGTGAACGCCTCCTGACTGGAACCGTTAGACCTAAGCAGTTCCAACTTCTCCCTAGCCTGAATTAGTGTCGGAATCGAACCTGCTGGCAACCACCAAAGCACAGAATAGGCTTCGCGCAGATGTTCGAACCACTGTTTCCTCTTAGCCATAATCTCAATATGTGCCGAGCGATAGACATAATTGTGCAAAGATTCGATATCGCCCCAAACTGACATATTGACGATGGCATCCCCTCCAAAAAGATGGGAGCTAATCGCGCTACCAATTTCACCCTGTAGTCGCCAGACGAAACCCGGCGCCGCATCCGCCAGAGCATTGATTCGATCCAGATTTGCAATGAATTCCGCCAATTGCGGCGAATCGGCAGGCGCCAGCGTCTGGGCGATATTGAGTTGTGCCAGCTGCCAATCGCTCACGTCTCCAGACTCTTCATGTATTCTTCGTTAAGCTGCTGGCAGCGCTTCGCCGCCGGTCGGGTTTGTAGCCTTGCCGCATACTCCTCGAACTGCGGACGCTTCTCTACTCCTCCAAACAGCATCCCCCAGTGCAGCGCCGAGCCCAGATAGACATCCACAGCAGTGAACTGTTCACCACAGATATATGGCCCATCGGCTAATGCCAATTCGATAGCAGAAAGCGTATCGTCATAGGTACCATAGCCGAGGGATCGGCTCTGCTCCGGCGACGCTTCCCAGCCAACAGTCTTCACGGTGGTAGCCATTTCCAGCGGCCCCGCCGCGAAGAACATCCAGCGATAGAAGTTGGCGAGCTCGGGATCACCGGCTTCGGGTACCAGGCCCTTCTCCGGAAAGCTGATGGCGAGGTAGGTGCATATTGCGGCTACTTCGGTAACGACGGAATTTCGGTGTTTAATCGCAGGGACTTTTCCCATGGGATTCACCGCCAGATACTCTGCCGACTTCATCTGCTCGACGTAATCGATCCACTTTGTGTCGTAGGGAACGCCCAACTCCTCCAGTAGCCAATGCACGATCTGGCCTCGAGACTGGGGGTTGGTATAGAAGGTTATATCGCTCATATTGTAGTTCCTTCTATTTAACTGGCCGCAAAAAATTTGCGAGGCGTAGCGCCAGCCAAGCCATGGGAATATAGGCCACGATTAGGTCGAGCAGGATAAACCACAGCGGCGCGGGAATCATGGTCGCTGCCGCCATACCACCGAATAGGTAGAAAACGCCGACAGTGTAGGCTAAAAATAACCTATGCGTGACTGCAAGCAAGGACGCCACAAGAGCGCCCGCGAAGGTACCCAAGGCATGTGCTAAAAAAGGCGCGAGAAAGTGCTGCGGGCCCAGCAGATCCATGCCGGCGCTCATGCCTTCGACGGTGGTCATATCGACACCGGCAGGCGGCGGAATGAGCATCGGCCCAAGTAGCACAAGCCCCATGTTTACAACACCGCCAATCACAATGCCCAGCAATACGGCGAAGGCATTTCTAATAGTATCGTTCATTTTTATTGTCTCCTCGTTCCATGCGCTTATAGGTATCAAAGTAAGACCTAAGCGATAGTCTAATTCGCGCAATTCGTGCTTCTGAAGGTATTCGGGTTAGTCGGGAAAAATAGCACTGAATGGCCAAGCTGCGGCGGCATCTGACTCAGTTCCTCGAATGGAAAACCAATATCCAATCTAGCAAAGTCTGCATTCGCACCCCTGCCCAGATTAGATTCAAGCTGAGCATGCTCGATCGTCATGACGCCGTCATAGACACCGAAGTATTGTGTACCGTCTTCGGCGAGGGTTACTTCGAAATCGCTATCGTTGCCATGCACCACAGTCTCGGCTATCGACAGATGGTACTTCCCAGGCGCGATTTCCCCAATTACGGCGCGCAAACTTCCCCAATGGAGAATCAACTCTGCATTGTAGTCGTCTGCATTGCCGTAGCTGAAGGCGTAAACACTCAGCTTCGAGTTGCAACGTAGTGCGACAAGAGCCCCATCGGCAAACATAAGCTGTACCGCTGCGTCGCTCGCGGTTTCTATGTCGTCTCCTTCCATAATTTCTTTGCGCCGCTGTAGAGGTTCACGAACCCCATTCGCTCTGATTACCTCCGCCTCGCCAGTTAGGAGCGTCACCCGCGCGACTATTTCCGCCTGGGAATAAACAGCGGCGCTGACGAACAATAGGTTTAGCAATAATAGTGCTGTAAGATTTCGCTTCGTCATAGTGCACCGTAGTCTGTTGACTTCTGGGCTTTCACTACTTAAACCAGTCGCTCACCGTTACCAACTTCCGAGACATTGCTCACGATGGAAGGATCTGGCACCGCCAATACCACGGCACCATCCTTGTTGTAGAACCCCGTTACCAGGCATTCCGACATGATAGGCCCGATCTGCTTGGCTGGAAAATTTACCACGGCCATGACTTGCTTGCCTATAAGGTCTTCTTTCTTATATAGATCGGTAATCTGTGCACTTGATTTCTTCACTCCTATTTCGGCACCGAAATCTACCTGCAGTTTATAGGCTGGACGCCGCGCCTCGGGAAAGTCCTCCGCCGACACGATTCGGCCCACTCTAAGCTCTACCTTGAGAAAATCATCCCATTCAATCTGCTGCATTGCTCGTTCCTTCCTGTTTTTTCGACTATGTCTGCAACTGTATGTCTGCAACTGATAGTAACACCTAATATTTGATTCTATCGATCAGCAATTGAGCCGCAGGTCTTGTCAGGGTAGTATGAGTTCAGAATGGAAAAAGGGTACATAGCGTGAAAAAATTAGTTATCGGCGTCACCACCTTAATAATAGCCTCCCTCAGTGCCTGCGCCATGCCTGGATGGATGTCTCGGGGCGATGCCGATGCTGCCGAGGTCCTGGCTCCTGGCGAAGAGGCCACGGTGCATTTCTTCACCAATGTATCTAACTTCGATACCGAGATCGGCCTGCGAGCGAGCGCCGAGTACCAACTAAAGATCAAGCTGCTCAGCAATTGGGTAGACAGTACAATAGATAAGAATGAGAATGATCAAGCTCTCGACCAATACGGTTTCGCCGACGAAGTCATGCCACTACCGGTGGTATCGCTACTGAAACGATCCAGAGATCACAATTGGTTCGAACTGATGCTGACACAGGCAAACTGCAAGCGCAGCAGTCTGAATGGCATCTCCGATCTAAATTTTGATGAAGCTAGTGGTAGTTACAACTTCGTCGCAACTTGTGACGGCAAACTCA
>CAXBLN010000229.1:0-5274 GCA_963976555.1 uncultured Gammaproteobacteria bacterium | reverse complement strand
CATGCAGTCTATCTTCATGCCGACTATGGCAATTGCCTTCGCAGTGGGACCGATCATCGGCCAGAATTTCGGTGCCGGCAAATCAGAGAGAGTCAGAAAGACCTTCAGCAATGGCATCATTCTCAGCAGCCTCGTTATGTTTATCACGACGGTAGTGATGCAATGGCGACCAGAGGCCCTGGTAATGTTCTTCACAGACGAAGCGGAAGTCATCGAAGTCGGAGCCGTGTTCCTGCAGTTGATCTCACTCAATTTTGTGGCACAGGGTATCGTATTCACCTGCTCTGGGGTGTTTCAAGGATTGGGCAATACGCGTCCCGCTCTGCTGAGTTCCGGCGTGCGCATACTCATATTCGTACCCTTAGCGGTATATCTTCGTTACCAGAGCGACTTCAATATCAATATGGTCTGGTATGTCTCGATACTATCCGTCACTGCACAGGCGATAGTGAGCTTTCTACTGGTTCGCAGGGAGTTTGCGCTGAAGCTAGGCAATGGTTCCCAAGGCTCATCTGCAGATATTCCGAGTTCTCCCCCTCCTGCCTGATTCGAGGGACGACTGGTAAGATAGTATCGCGATGAAGCCTGGGAACGGTTGAACCCCGTGGATGCCCGGTTGACAAGCCACGAGTGCAAGAATAGTCTGGGGAACACCTAGAATAACAAGGATCACATCCATGAAAAGATTACAGATTGCCGCACTATCTACCGCCGCTCTGCTGCTCGGCTCCACTGCCCTCGCTGGCGATGGCTTTTCACCCGATCAAGCATTCCAGACCATGCTTAAACTCGAAGGCACCTGGGTTGGTGAGGCTCAGGTCGTACCCGTTGGCCAATCCAGAGAAAATGCCGACATAGCAAGCACGTCTGTCTCTTTTAAGAATATTGGCAACTCATCAGTAATGCAGACCTTCGCCGCCGGCACTCCTGCCGAGATGGTCAGCATGTACCACCAGAATGGCAAGGAAGAACTTATTCATACCCATTACTGCGCTATAGGCAATCAGCCTTCGATGACATTCATCGACTCGGGAGAGGAAGGCGTCATCGACTTTAAATTTACCAAGGGCACGAATATGGACGTGAATTCCAGTCCCCATGCTCATAATAGCTTCATGAGAATTCTCGATGAGAACACTTACGAAACTCGCACCGAAAACTGGGGCGGCGGCAAATTGACATCGGTTCGCTACACTACGATGAAACGCATTCAGGAATAAAGCTACGAGCTTTTCGCGAGAAGAAGGCGCAACAATGTTGCGCCTTTTTTGTGCGATATTTTCTGTACTGAATGGCCAGGCCAATAAACATATTCAGACCCACAGTAGAGTCTGGTTCTGGCGTCAATCTTTTGGGCTTCGACGCCCCACTACGAGCATCAAGAATTATGGATTGGAGAATATTCGCAGCTATCTTCGTGACAGTATTTATTGCTGAACTAGGAGACAAGACTCAACTCGCTACGATGTTATTTGCTGCCGACAAGGAAGTGAGTAAAACGATGGTCTTTCTGGCTGCCTCCGCCGCCTTGATAGTGGCCTCTGCAATAGGGGTGCTGGCGGGCAGCCTACTGTCCGAATACATCAATGAGAAGATTCTTCACTACATCGCGGGTGTTAGCTTCATGGCCATAGGCGCTTTTACTTTGTATACGGCATGAGACTCGGGATTCCGTCTCAAGAGCCCAAGAAACTCGCTGGTGAATCTCTAGCGACTGACGTTCAAACAAGGAATCGCAATGCTGGAAATCCACAAAGAACTCTTCCTGTTCCCCGACGCCGCACACCATCTGCCTGAGATCGATGAGTGGCTTTCTGGTGATCCTCCCGAGCTATTCTCCATAGCTCGGCATTGGTTCTCCGTATTCCGGCAATGTGGAGCGGACGTAAACGAGCTTTTACACGATGGCTGCCCAACCGCCTGTATCGGAGGTGCTGCATTTGGCTACGTAAACGTCTTCAAGAAACATGTCAATGTCGGCTTCTTTACCGGAGCATTTCTTCAAGACCCTAGTGCCCTTCTCATAGGAGAGGCACGGCGAATGCGCCATGTTAAACTTAAACCCGGCGACAGTATCGATTCCAAGGCCTTAGGCGAAATCATTCGAAGCGCGTATTTGGATGTGAAGTCCAGACTCTAGTAGGGAGCTCATAAACAGACTCTTGTAATGTCCACAGTGAATGATTGCTCAAGATGTTGTAACCAATTTGTTGTTTCTCCGTCAGAACTACTTTGATGCACAGCATTCTCCTTCGACAAACACAAAAGACAATAGCGGAGCAACACCATGGTGAAGACTGTAGATTTTTGGGACAAGACAGCGGAGAAATACGCGAAGTCGCCTATCCGGGATGAACAGACTTACAACGAAAAACTGGAAATAACGCGGCGCTATCTCAACAAAGACTCGAAGGTCCTCGAGTTTGGCTGCGGCACTGGTTCGACCGCGATCAAACACGCCCCCCACGTTCAGGACATTGTAGCCACCGATATTTCTTCGAAGATGATCGAGATCGCCAGGGGAAAGGCCGCATCTGAAAACATTGAAAACATCGATTTTAGATGCGAAACACCGGAGCAATGTTCGGAGGCTGACTCTTCATTCGACGTGGTCATGGCTCATAACATCCTGCACTTGTTAGAAGACCCTGAAGGGGCCATCAAGATAGCCTACCGCTTACTGAAACCGGGCGGGGCCTTCGTGACCTCTACGGTCTGTCTCGCAGATTCTTTCTCGCTTTGGAGACCCCTGCTGGTCCTCGGAAAGCTCTTCGGCAAGGTGCCCTATGTGAATGTGCTAAAGAGGGAAACCCTGGAATCTTATTTTAGCAACGTCGGTTTTGATGTAGATCTTGAGTGGCGCCGACAGAAAATGGCCGCATTCATCATCCTTAAGAAGCCGCTGGCTTAAGCGTTCATCGAACGATGGGCTGGCGTCAGATTGAATACCGCTTGCCAACTATTCTCGCAACGAAGCCCTTTATTAAGCTAAAATTCCTGACATTCGCGTCGCCGATCTATTTAGACACTTTCGGCGTTCTATATATTGACACTCAACACGTAATTCAAACTATCCTCAGGAATCACTATGCCAATAATCAAGCCAAGCCTTCTATTAGCAGCATTTACACTGCTTGCACCTGCACTTCTCAGCGCACAGAGCCTGACTCCACTGCAGCAGAAAGTTCAATCTGTTATGGCGATGGATCATCGAACTGATGCGGAACTCGCTCGCGATGCAGATCGCGATCCGGTAGCTGCTCTGGATTTTATCGGCCTCGAAGCCAACATGACAGTTATTGAATTCCTTCCAGCCGGGCAAGCCTATTATTCGAAGATCCTGGGCCCAGTATTAAGAGATGACGGCCATCACTTCGTGGTCGACACTCAGAGCACTTTCAGCAACTGGGGCGAATGGACCGAGATGGATATGTTCGCGATGACGCATCAGGTGCCGATCGATAATAACTACATTGGTAGCGAGGGTCGCTATGAGCCGAAGGAATTAAACTTCGGTACTAGCAATGCGGATATGTTTCTTCACTTCCGCGAGTATCACAACTTCAATGAGGCAGATAACAGTCGCATCAATGCGAAAGTATTCGATAGCCTGAAGTCTGGCGGCAGCTACGTAGTCGTAGACCATACTCGACGTCATATGCAGCCAGAAACCGGCACACTAGGCCGCCGCGAAGATCCAGTGGATGTAATCCTACAGGTTCAGGCAGCCGGATTCGTTCTGGAAAAAGCGTCTGACATGTTCTTCCAAGAGAGCGATGACCTGACCAGAGAGGTCGGCGAGATACCGAACATGACTGACCGCTTCTTCCTGGTATTCAAGAAGCCCTAGTCACTAGCTGGATACTATAGACAAAGCCTTCGCTGCTGGGGAATTCAATGACCCCGTCGGCGAGGGCTTTTTTCTTCGGGTCCAGAAAAGTGAATGCCTCCAGCGAGCAAGCATCGTGGTACTACAAACCCTATGCTATAAAGGTTGAAAGACCACGCTCATCTAATAATTCTAAGGAGCTCTACATGAAACGCCTGCTACTTTGTGCACTATTCATTTCCAGTATCAGCATCACTGCTATCGCGCAGGATTCTGGCGCGCCACCAGCCATCTTCAAACCAGGCGCCGAGATCGAGGCCGAACTCGATAGGGCGGCTGCGTCTTCTGCGTCGGCTGGTGGTTGGTCCGTGACCATATCTCCTGGCGTGTCCGTACGTCGCCGTAGCAGCGCTGTAGAACAATACGCAATCATTCATCCCTGGAGTATGGAGATCTATCGAATCCTGGAGGGTAGTGGAACCTTCGTGACCGGGGGCGTACTTGAGCTACCGCTTGCCGAGTCTAGTGACCCGAATATAGTTCGCACGCAGCATGGGATACGAGGCGGGCTCGCGCGGCAGGTGACAGCAGGCGACGTGCTAGTGCTGCAGCCGGGTACTCCCCACTGGTTCCGCAGCATCGATGGCGCGACCATAACTTATATGGAAAGCCGTATCATGATTACCACCCATCCTGTGCAATACCAGTAGAATCGAAGATCGAGGATGATGGCTTCTGACCCCATCATCCTCGATCGTAATCAACTTCGTCTGAGCGACCTGGATCTAGCCCTGAACCAAATTACCATTGCTGTAATCGCGAATCGCCTGATGAATCTCCTCCAGCGTATTCATTACAAACGGCCCGCGGTGCGCTATCGGCTCACCAATAGGCTTACCCGTGATTAATAACACCTTACTGTCATTATGAGCCTCCATTCGCAACAATCCGTCCCGGGATAGTCGTGCCAAATTGCCCGTTGTTAGTAGGCGCTCACTATCATTTAGAGATACAGAACCCGAGTAGACATAAACTAATGCCGTGTATCCATCGGGAACGCTGAATTCGATTTTCTGAGCTGTGCCGAAGCTAATGTCCAGGTATGCAGGATCAGTGGTAAGTCCCGTCACCGCTCCCTTGACTTCGATATCGTCGACTAGCAACTCACCCGCAATCGCATTGATCTTGGCCGTACCCAACTCATAGCTCGGTATAGTACTTGCCTCCAGGTCCCGATAGGTAGCGGGCGTCATTTTTTCGCTAGCGGGCAGGTTTAGCCAGAGCTGAAATCCGTGCATCCTTCCTTCTTCCTGCTTCGGCATTTCCGAGTGGATGACACCGGAGCCTGCCTTCATCCATTGCACATCGCCAGGAGCGAGCCTGCCAACATTGCCCATGTGATCGCGGTGCTCCATCTCGCCCTCTAACATATAGGTAACGGTCTC
>CAXBLN010000228.1:0-5313 GCA_963976555.1 uncultured Gammaproteobacteria bacterium | reverse complement strand
CTCAGGCTCAGGTTCTGGCTCAGGTTCTGGCTGCGGCTCGGGCTCTTGCTCTGGCTCGGGTACCAAATCGTCATCTTCTTCAGGGCGGCACACAGGGTTGTTAGTATTGACCGCGCAGTCCAGAGTGCCATCGCCACTTGTCTCGTTGGGATTGGTTTGTATCTCGTTGCTTTGCTGCGCCGAAGCGGCACCGCTGGTATCGAACCCTATAGTGTCCAGGATGTCGTCCAAACTAAGTTGTGGAGCGGACTGAGTTCGGTTGCGTGCCGCTGTTGTGCCAGATCCACCGCTACCTCCAGTGCCAGTCGCTGCAGCACCTGTGCCATCACCACCATTGCCACCGTCATTCCCGGTGTCATCGCCATCTCCGCCATCTCCGCCGTCGGCTGCACCACCGTCACCGCCGTCGCCTTCTTCATCACCACCATCAACATCGCCAACATTTAAAACAGGAATAAGACCCAACTGATTAGGTTGCAGGGTAAGGCCGAGGGGAAGGGAGTTAGCATCATCGGCTTGCGCGAAATCGAAGCTTGCACCGATACCCAGGTCGAGGACGCCAGCGTCATTCTCTAGAGAGGTGCCGCCATCGTACACACCGGTAAATAGTATGCCTCCGGTGATTACACCTTCGTGGTCTGTTCCTCGAATACCGATAGTCGCGAACTCGGTTTCGACGCTATAAGCTTCGCGATTCTGCTCGCCGATCTGACCGGTGATAGTGCGGAAGCCGCCTTCGATAAGGCGCATCGTGGAAATATCTTCTTGGCTGGGGTTTGCGAAGCTGTATGCGAGAATCTCGAATTGAGTTGATTCTTTGAGTGAAACTATCGCTGAATCAGTCATGCGAATCTGAGCGAAAGACGCAGGCTGAGTAACGATGATTTCCCCGGCATAGAATTCATCACGGCGACGCAGCTGTCGGGAACTACCGCTGCTGTCGATAGCGTTGACTTGCCCATTAACGGCAACTACACGCCCGGCAATCTCCTGCTCGGCAGCAAAGTTTGCGGGAGAATACAAAGCTAGGCATAGAACCAAAAAGTTAAAGCAAAGCCTGTCTAGAATGTTTTTCGATGTGGTTTTCATATTCGTCGCTCAGTTGAATATTAGTGAAATTTATTATTTAGAATTGGTAACGAATTCCCGCTTGGTATTTAAAACGCGTGAAATCAAACAAAGGAATATTGCTGCTATTGTCAGTAAAGGCAGCCTCGCCAGTTATCATGAAATTCCGGGCGATCTGCCAGAACCAACCCAGCGTGACCGAGGTGGTTTCGCCGCTACGCTTCGTATTGAAGAAGACAGGGTGCTCACTGTCATGCTCAACATCTTGGAATGATGCGCGCAGGTAGGGTGTGTGCTGCGCGTTCATCCTGTATAGCAAGCTGTAGGCAAGCCCGGTAAATGATCGGCCGTTGTGGTCACCACCTACTGCAGCTTCGGGGCTTTCATCCGCTGTGTAGAAACTCATGGAATGAGTTAGTGCGCCTGCTATCTTGGTTACGCCTGCTGTAAAGAGGGTTTGATCAACGTCGCGAAGGCTATTGAGGGTTCCGCCATTATTCGTGTCATATCTTACTTTCGTGTAGGAGCCTGACATTGTCTGATACCAGCCATTCTCTCCGGCACGCTGCCAGGAAGAATTGAGAGCGAGAGTTTTTTGAAATCCATTTTGATCTAAATTTACCTTGCCGCTAGATATTCCGTGCTTGAATCGGTGGACTTCGTTTCCCCAATTGTAGGATAGCTCTCCACGGACATTATCGATGTCGAACTGGTCCGTATCGAAATTGTCCAGGTGACCCATATTAAGCGCGAAGTTTAAAGATCTATCTCTGGTAATTGGATACTTGTACGCCATTAACAGTGTGGTATTCGAGAAATTATCCTCAGTCTCCTGTCCAGCGGGATCAAGTTCGATCTGCCCGATGAGTGGAGTGTCTATCAGTCCATTCGAAGTCGCGCTGTTTGCATTACTGTCTGAACCTATAACGGATGATAGAGTCCAATTAATCGTGGGGCTCTGCGAGTTCCTGCGCGACTCGATAAGTTGTAAGAATACCTCGATGTTTTGCTGCACGTTTGGCGGAGGATTTGTGGCTAACACTGTATTAAATAAGTTCTCGGAGGCGGTGAGATTGTTTGTTACGAAATAAGCGCGGGCGAGTTCCAGTCTTGCGAGTGAGCGAAGGCCTGAGTCCGTTGATGTGGCCGCTACTCGTTCAAGTGCAAACACCGATTCGTTGGCATTTCCTGACTCTAGAGCTGCAAGGCCGTACAGATAATCGAATTCAGGATCGCCTTCCCAATCTTCCAGGTTCTGGGCTCCCAGTTCGTAGGCGGCTAGATATTGTTCGAGCGCGATCAGGTTATCCATTTCGGTTGCCGGTGATTCATTTTCCGCCGCAAGGGCGAGCGTCGTAACCAAGAATTGCGATACCATGAAAATCATAGGTATCAAGAGCAGCTGCTTTTTCATTTTAAATTCCGTTTTTTCTATAACGGTTATATTGAAAGCTGAGTGCCAGCCTCTAGGGGCATTGCTCAGAAGGATGCAGCATTGTATCAAAAAGTACGCTCATGTCTTACTTTACATGGGCTTTCGTCCGATACAAGTTGTCAGCATTCGAGCAAAATAGAATGTGTGACCGAGTTCTAAATTCGTAGGAAGTATTTGCGGGCAGTTCCTCGGGTAGTTCTCTCCCTGCACAGTTCACAATTCAACTTGCCGGTTTCTCTGTGCGAACATAGCGACTAAACTCCAATTCAGAGACATTTGTAAAATAAGTGAAACATGAAAACCTTCAAATTAGTCAAGTCTGTCGCTAGCATCCTCCTTCTTCTGTGCCTATCTTGCTCAGTCTCTGCGCAAAATAATAATGATATAAAACAAATAGTTAGTGTTGCTTCTTACTTTAGTAGTGGAAGTTATGATGCCGATAGCAATACGGAAATTCTCTATTTCCCGGTTAGCTATTCCCTCGCTAAGGGAAAGTGGGCGGCGCAACTCACTGTGCCTCATCTAAGGGTCAAGGGGGTTGGCAACGTGCTCGTTAATATCGGGGGTGTGAACCGCGCAGTCGCAGGCACTGACCGTGAAAGTAACGGAGGCATCGGGGATTCTACACTCGCCTTCACCTATCAGATGGATCCCATCTCCGCTTCCAGCCTCTTTGTAGACTTTCGGTTCGATATAAAAATTCCGAGCGCCGATAGAGATAAAGGCTTGGGTACTGGCGAATTGGATTATAGCGCCCAGGTCGATTTTTCGCAGAATTACGGTAGTTCGGTGCTTTTTGCGACTGTAGGTTATACGTTTCGCGGAAAAACCGATTTTTATACAGGATTGCAAGACTCTGCATATTTGCAGTTAGGCATCGCCAGACCGTTACGATCGAAGTGGAATATAGGCGTCTTCTATGACTATAGGGAGCCTGCTTCGACGTTCTCCCCCGAAATTCACGAGATTGTTCCCTATTTCAGCTGGCAGATATCCGATAACTGGTCATTTACAGGGCTGGCTGCTTACGGTTTCACCGAGGCAAGTGCTGAAACCGCGGTTTTAGGGCAGGTTAGTTATAGCTGGTGATTAGGCTAAGGTCTGAGTGCTTGAATTCTGGGAGGCAATACGAGGCTTCGTTGGATTTCCTGGGCTCGATAGGGGCGGGGCAGTTGTGGTCGGCTTATATTATCCGGTCGTGCGAGTAAGCGACTTCCCTCGGAACCCGTGATAGTTATCTCACGAATCGGTCTAGTGTCGTTCCCCTCAGAGCGAGCGACGTTAGCGCTCTCGGCAGGCTCCATTAGGGGTTCTATGTCCGATATCGGCAGGGTTAGTTTGAGCTGTGCCTTATATGCCCCTGCCAGTTGTGCCTCGATCGATGCGTTCCCGTTCCAGGCTGCAGCGGAAAATTGCCGCATTTCTGGCTCGGTGACAGGCGGCCGCGAAGACTGCAGTTTGTTATGCCATGCTGCTAACTCAGTCAGAGGAGTGTAATGAGCCTCGGCTTGTGCAGTGATATCAAGCGACTGCGGCACCGGATTTGAGAGCGGGCCGCGACTCGAAGATTCTGTTACTGCGGAAGCCAGGGCCATGGGAGCTACAACAGCGGGCAAGTCTGATCGAACCTCGGCAGGGGCGTTCTCACGGCTGGCGAGCGAATTGCCATCTATGCCAGCATCGCCCAGCCCGGAATAATTGCTAATCATCAACCATGCCAAGACAGCAAAGGTAGCGATATAACTAACGGATTCCGCAGTCTTGGTTGGGCATGCTTCCAGAGCAACTGTGTTCTTGAATAGGGTCATAGCTAAATACTATATCGACTGATAGAAGCTTACTGTAATTCTAAACTGCTTAGTGCTGCTTAGCTACTACACCAGTGTCTATTAATGAACCCTGTGTGACAGTGATAACTGTCACACAAAACTCATTCTCGTCCAGTGGGTTTTTGCTGGCTTGGGCCCTATTTATGTTGGTGAAGGTCGTGGTCGCAGGGGTGGTTACTCGTTCCGGTGGCGGGGCTGGCCGATGAGTACTGCTTACCCTCGATGCACTTGAAGACCTTCGCGTCGATGAATATCTGCACGAGATCATTATCGAGAAAGCCCTGTTTCGATTCAATTTTCAGAATATCCAGCGCCTTCTCTAAGCCCATCGCGGGCTTATAGGGTCTGTCGGAAGCGGTTAGGGCATCAAAGATGTCGCAGATTGTCATGATCTTCGAGGGGAGTGGGATCTGATCGGCTGTCATACCATAGGGGTAGCCAGTGCCGTCGAGTTTTTCGTGATGGGCGCCAGCAATTGTCGGGACGTTCTGAAATTCTTTAGTCCATGGGATGTGATTTAGAAAGTTTTGCGTATGTACTACGTGGGATTCTATTTCTTTGCGCTCAGAAGCAGAGAGGCTTCCCTTCTTGATCGATAGAAGGTTGAACTCTTCTTCCGTGATAATCTTGATGTCATCATCAAGCGTATCAAAATTATATTCGCTAATCTTGTCGAGCATATCCTTGTTGTCTTCTTTTAGAATGCTCGGTTCGTTAGCTACCACAATGGTTGCGTAAAATTCATTCAGGAGTTTTATGTCTGCCTCTAATTGCGCATTCACGATCTGCAATTCCGATTCGATAGCATTCCCCGAGCGATACATGTCGAGCTGCTTTCCAAGCGCTAAAGTTCGGAGCTTTTCCTGAGCGAGCCATATTCTGTACTGAATATTCTCCAGGCTGCCGGCGGTAAGCTTCTTTTCTTTTACCAATACTGATTCGCGCACGCCTACTTTTCCGAAGTCGTGAAGTAGGGCGGCG
>CAXBLN010000227.1:0-5321 GCA_963976555.1 uncultured Gammaproteobacteria bacterium | reverse complement strand
CAATAGAACACCAAGGGTGCAACGCCCAGGAGCATAGTCACTACAATGCCGATTTTTCCGGCCACTCGCAGATAGCTCTTCTTGGGGTTTTTCGGATTGTAATATACTTTCACCCTTGCATCGGGATCTATCTGAATGTCGCCCTGCTGCTTCGCCAGCAGGAATCGTGCGTTATGACTCACTACGATTACCCAGGGTGATATTCTCGAGCCCTCATACTGTGTGCCAGAGACGGAATAGGTATACAGCGCCTTGCCAACATGTTCTTGATTCGAGGGTAGGTTGACGGTTGCACCAAATTTTTTAATCCCCAGCTCCTCCAGCATGCCAGTCGTAGAAGGCCAGCGTCTGGTTCGAATCTGAAACCATAGGGAGTAGGAACAAACAAGAAACGCATACATTGCAGCCCAGTAGAAAACTCCTTGTGTCTGACCTTCAGTGGCAAGCCGGAACATCTGTTGCGAATGGTTCAATATATCCATGACGCATGGGGCTCTACTAAATGATGTGCGGTCCGGGTAGTGCGCAATTGCATGCAAGCTCCTCTCATCTCAGAACGTGCATGCTGCTATGCGCCCAATAGAGGTAGGTGCTTTAATGTATGATACTGCAATGACAGTGCTATGCAGTGTTTAAGTTCCCTTACTGGAATTTCGCCAGATAGATTAAAGACTATCGCTCTCTTGCCATCGAACTCAAACAGGTCTCCGTAAATTTCCTTAAAAGTTTCTACCAGGCTTGTCTGGCACTGGAAAAAAACGAAACACTTTCCCGGATGCTTGGGCTTCCAATCTATTCGGACCGCGCTGCCGCCTTTGGCAGAATAACTCGGCTCTCCCCACTTCAGAGACTCCTCCAGGGGACTAAGCTTAAGATCAATTCCAGTCTCTTCTATTATTTGCCGCAACCGCAGAAGCGCCGAACGGGCTGCCTTAGGATAGGAGTCGAATTTTGCAATTATTGGTTTATCCATAACCGCGTATGCTTCTTCAAGGTTGGAGCAAAAGCTGGAACAAGGGGACTGGAACAAAGGGACAGCCATCTAGCACAGAAAGCGAACGCCCTCGCCTATTTCAAGTTATATCCTCATCATACTGAACTGGCGCTACTTCTCCATCCGTAATCTAATCTACCCGAATGAATCTGTCAGCTTCTTCGATTTCTTAATGGTCCTTTCTCAGTTTCCGCCCTGATGGGAGCCATTAGAGGCTGCATTATCGTCGTATTCAGAGATAAGCACGTGGGCGTCTCTATTTCTAGTTGATAATCATTATCATTTGCATTAGCATTGCCTTCTTTGAATTAACAGCAATGCGAACAGATCAATGCGTCACTCTAAACTACTACTCACACTGGCTATTTCAACTATTTGTTCACCCATTGCCACGGCGCAGAATCGTGACGATTCGATCGAGGAAGTCACCATCGTCGGCAGCCAGGAACAGGCTAAGCGTATCGCTGGCTCTGCTCACTATATTGGCGAAGAGAAGCTGCAGCAGTTTAGCTACAGCGATATTCAGCGCATCGCACGGGAAGTGCCTGGGGTGGCGATTCAGATAGAAGACGGCTATGGATTGAGACCGAACATTGGCATCCGTGGCGTCGCGACAGAGCGCAGTGGCCGCATCACGCTTCTGGAAGACAACGTACTGATCGCACCAGCACCCTACTCTGCGCCCTCGGCCTACTATTTCCCCACAGTCGGCAGACTGAGCGCTATCGAGGTCGTTAAGGGGCCAGCGGCGATTACCCAGGGACCCTATACCATCGGCGGTGCGCTCAACATGGTCTCCACACCGATCCCGACTCAGCTGTCGGGCAATGTGGTTACCGAGGCGGGACAAGATTCGACTTATCGCGTTCACGCCAACTACGGTGGACGTACAGATTCCGGTTTTGGCTTTCTGTTGGAGACGCACCAATGGCAGTCAGATGGCTTTCAGACCATCGACCGCAGTAGCAACGATACCGGGCTGGATGTTGAGGACTACACGGTCAAACTAAGCTATGCACCGATCGATTCGCCTCATGCCATCGAGCTGAAATTGCAGACTACCGAGCAGGATTCAGAGCAGAGCTACCTAGGCCTGACCGACAAGGATTTCGGCGACAGCGCCTACCGTCGCTATGGCGCTTCGGCGCTGGACAATATCCATACCGAACACGAGCAGCAGATACTGCGTTACAGTTTCGATGTAAGCGACTCTCTGGGCCTGTCACTAACTGCTTACAACAACGAGCACCAGCGCGACTGGTTCAAGACCGAGGGCATCGATTTCGATGGCAGTGCGAATGCCGAGGACTTCGCCCGCACCAGCTGGTTCAATGTGATTCAGGCTGTCAATAGCGGAACTGACCTGAACGGCTACTCTCAAGATCAACTGCAGTCAATTCTAGATGGCAGCACAGACACGGCACCTGGCAGCATTCAACTGCGTTCGAACAGCCGCGAGTATTTTTCCAGAGGCCTGCAATTCAGCCTGAACTGGAATGCAGTCCTTGGCAATGCGGTACACGACCTGGAATTCGGTATTCGACTCCACGAGGACGAAGAAGATCGACTGCAACGCAACAGCAACTACAGTCAGGTAGACGGCAGCCTCGTATTAGACGATCTCGGCATTCTCGGCAATGCGGGTAACCGGGTACAGGAGGCGGAAGCTATCGCCATTCACATCCACGACAATATTCAGATCGGCGACTGGACGATTTCACCGGGGCTGCGCTATGAGGATATCGAGCAGAAGCGCACACGCTACCTCGATGGCGAGCTACGCACCTACCGCGATTCCCGCGAGAATAGCACCCAGGTTTTTCTCCCAGGCCTGGGTATTCTGTATCGTGTGAATGACTCGCTCTCTCTGCTGGGCGGCGTACACAAGGGCTTTACCGCTCCGAGCAATTCACCGAACGTGGATGAAGAGACAGCCATCAACTACGAGTTAGGCTTTCGCTATCAGCAAGGCATGCTGTCTGCGGAGGTGATCGGATTCCTCAGCGACTACGACAACATCCTCGGCGAGTGTACAGCCTCATCGGGTTCGGACTGCGTGATCGGTGATGCCTTCAACGGCGACGCCGCGACGGTAGCAGGACTCGAAATGCTGGTGAGCGCCAATCTCGCCAACAGCGGTGACTATCGTATCCCGGTATCACTAAGCTATACCCGCATAGATGGCGAGTTTGACACCGATATCGCAGACACTGACTTCTTCGGCGCTGTGAGCAAGGGCGATCCACTGCCCTACCTCCCCGAGAATCAGTTTCTCGCATCCCTGGGCTTCGAGAAAAATAACTGGGGCGCCTATTTGTCTGGGAACTATGTGGATGAAGTCTGTGTTAGAGCCTCATGTAACGCCTTCGAGAAGACTGACGACACTTTTACGGTTGATTTCGCAGCGAATTATCAATTCAGTGGTGCGTTACGATTTTATGCTCGCGTAGAGAATCTCAGCGGCGAGGAGAACATTCTGGGTCGTCAACCCTATGGTGCACGACCGAATAAGGACCGCACCGTCACTGCCGGGCTGAGGTTCAACTTCTGAGCAGATGAAAGACAAATGAATAGGGGAAAGGTACGAGGGTACAAAATACGAAATTGAATTTTTACTCTGACCTCATTTTTTTATTCCAGCAATTTGAGGAGCGCAGTAAGCGGCATCGAATATTCTCCAACCAGATCACGCCCAAGGATTGTATCCCCGAGAATACGTACTGAAGACTCTCCGGCAACGAGCAGTGGCTGACGAGAGTCTGAACTCTCGAGTATAAACAGATGCTCGCTGCCTATCGGGAATTCCGCTCGAGTGATATATCGCAGGCAAGAACTACCCGTGTCGCCGAAAAACACGACGGAGTCGTGAGAGAAATCCCCCTTCACCACTCCCGTAACAGTGACAGTCATCTCCTCGAAGTAGTCCGCGTTAATGCGAAGAATAGCCCCATGGCTAGACACCGTGGCCCGGACAATAACTGGTTGAGTCTTTGAAAATTCCAGAAAATCGCCGATGTATAAAGTCGTGCAGGCTAGCGATGAACTACTGGCGAGAGAAAGCAGCATCAGTAGAGAGCACCGCGTTTTTAGAGAGAAGGCCTTCATTATGGTTTACTCCCCGAAGCTTTGAATTCCTGAATCGGCTTACTGCTTTTCGGCATCGACAATCATGAAGGTCGCATTCGTCTTCGCGATCAATTTCTCATCGCAGTAGATGGCGATCTCCGTCCTGTAAAGGCGCTTGCCTGCATGTATCACCTCGGCGTGTGCGGTAAGTAAATTCCCGAGAGGCGGTCGGATGAACGAGATGCTCAGGTCCGTCGTCGCAGACAGCTTTCCCTCGGGTCTGATCGAGCGTACCGCCACCCCAGCCGCTGTATCTGCCAGCGAAGTCAAGACACCACCGTGTACGCGGCCACCTGTGTTCATGTGATGATCTTTTAATTCCAAGCGACACAGACTCTTGCCCGCATCCGCCTCGACGAACTCTATGCCGAGAAAACTCCCATAGGGGCTCGGCGGTATCCCTGTATCTTTCATCTGTGCATCCTGCTTATCAATTCGTGAATTTCTAGGGGCCTTGCGGAGCCTCAGCCATAGCCTGAATCAGATCTATCAACTTGGCCACGTCTCTGAGGTCTGCGATCTCGGCCGGAGAGTGACTGTATCGGCCCGGCCATGATAGCCCCGCATTCGGAGCGCCATAGACGGTGAAGCGCGTGCCATCTGTACCGCCCTGCGTTAGTCCTATCTGGGCATCGATGCCGGCAGCGGCCGCAATGCCGCGATTGCGATCGTATTCATAGGGGGTCGCCATGCTCGCGTTCTCGATCGAGCGTAGCACAGGCCCATTGCCGAGGGGCGCATAGGCGAAGTGAGGCGACTCAAGCGGCGTGTCCGAAGAAACGAAAGTGTCGATGCTATAGGCACGGCGCGTACGCAGCCCCAGCCGGTCGGCCATGGCTCCGGCTCCGCGCAGCCCTCCCTCTTCTCGCACCGTCCACGCAAACACGACTCTGTGTTGAAGTGTGCTCGGATCCATCTGGCGTAGGGCCATCAGCATTGAGGTTGTGCCGACGCGATCGTCCAGCGATCTGGAGGCATAGCGATAGGCGCCCATCCTGTGACCCTCCTTGTAACCGGTGACACCCATGCCGACGCGAACCCCGACAGCATCCAACTGCCGCGCATCCATGCCGAACCATGCGGTCACCGCTTCCGGACGCTTCTGCTGTGGATCACTACGGGTATTAAAAACTCCGCGCAGCGAGGGGGCTTGGGCCTGAGACTCGGCATTGATAAAAGGATCGAGCTGCAGTACGGCGGG
>CAXBLN010000226.1:0-5372 GCA_963976555.1 uncultured Gammaproteobacteria bacterium | reverse complement strand
CTTCATGGGCATACCGACGAAGTTGTTTACCCCGATCTTCGTGATATCCCGACTGACCGGCTGGGCCGCCCACGTTAAGGAACAGCGCTCTAACAACCGCATCATTCGCCCGAGCGCCGACTACACTGGCCCCGAGACCAGCGAATGGGTGGATATAGCGAATCGGTAATATATATTTACCTTAAAATAACTATTCAATAAATTGATTTATAAGGATTTTTAAGTGTCTAACAACGTAGAACTCAATACCCGCCCCGAACCCGATCAGGTACTCGTCGACATCGCAGACTACATCTGTGACTACGAGATCGACTCCGACGAGGCGTACGATACCGCCCGCAATTGCCTTATGGATACGCTGGGCTGCGGCCTGCTTGCCTTACGCTTTCCCGAGTGCACGAAGTTGCTCGGCCCCCTGGCCGAGGGCACGATCGTGCCCAACGGTGCCCGCGTTCCCGGCACCCAGTTCAGGCTAGATCCGACGAAGGCAGCATGGGATATAGGCTGCATCGTACGCTGGCTGGACTATAACGACACCTGGCTGGCCGCAGAATGGGGCCACCCTTCTGACAACCTCGGGGCGATCCTGGCCGTCGCCGATTATCTTTCCCAACAGAATATAGCCGCCGGTAAGCCGCCGCTGAGCATGCGTGACGTGCTTACAGCAATGATCAAAGCCCATGAAATACAAGGAGTTTTAGCGCTAGAGAACAGCTTCAATCGCGTCGGTCTGTGTCACGTGTTATTGGTTCGCGTGGCCTCCACCGCCGTGGCAACGAAGATGCTGGGCGGAAGCCGAGAGCAGATCATCGATGCCCTCTCACAGGCATGGGTCGATGGATCCAGCCTGCGCACATACAGACACTCACCGAATGCGGGGCCGAGGAAGTCCTGGGCTGCAGGCGATGCGACCTCGCGTGCCGTGCGCCTGGCCGACCTCACGATGCGTGGAGAAATTGGCTATCCGAGCGTACTCAGCGCGCCGATATGGGGCTTCTACGATGTTTCCTTTAAGGGAAAACCTTTCAAATTTACAAGGTCTTATGAAAGCTATGTAATGGAAAACATCCTATTTAAGATATCCTTCCCAGCCGAGTTCCACTCCCAGACCGCAGCCGAGGCAGCAGTGCAGTTGCACGAACAGGTTAAGGACCGACTACACGACATTGAGAAGATCGTGATTCATACCCACGAGTCAGCGATTCGCATCATCAGCAAGAGCGGACCGCTGAATAACCCGGCCGACCGCGATCACTGCCTGCAGTATATGACCGCCGTGCCCCTGGCATTCGGCAACTTGGTGGCGGAACACTACGAAGACGCCTTCCACGAGGCGAACCCCATCATCGATGAGCTACGAGAGAAGATGGAGATTCACGAGAACCCGACCTACACAAAGGAATACATGGAGCCGGAGAAACGCTCAATCGCGAATGCCCTGCAGGTTTACTTCAAGGACGGCAATAGCACGAAGCAGATAGAGATCAATTACCCCGTGGGGCATCGTCGTCGTCGCAAGGAAGGCATTCCGCTGTTAGAGGATAAGTTTCGCACGAATCTGGCTACCCGCTTTCCCGCCAAGCGCTGTAAGGCGATATTCGAGCTGTGCAAGGATCAGCAGCGCCTGGAGCAGACATCGGTTAACGAATTTATGGATCTTTTTGTTATCTAATACATTAGATAATAGGATTAACTCTATATATTTAATATATTTTTTATAAATCCTTTTGAGAGAGCGCGGTGCCGGCCCAGGGGCTTTCACCGCGCTTTCTCAGAATATTCAACCTCGCCAGCCCCGGGCGAAGCAGCCATGCATCTATCTAACGCCCCCTATGTCGCTACCCAGACCCCTTGCGTCTAGCTAGATCCCCGGAAGTCCACGTCGATAATTCAGCAGGAGCATGACAGCTGAGCACCCCGCTGGGCGCCACTTACGGAGGGGATGCGCTCGATAGGCTAGAGCATCCTGCCGTTTTTCCGGCGCGCTGCAAGGCTTAACGCCCAAGCCGATAGAAGAAGTTCTGCCTGGCGCATCGCTTCTCGCTCATACAATCATCCGAAGCTAGCTCATATCAGCAGCACTCAAGACTCTAATAGAGAACCGCAAGTTGCCGCCATGGCAGCGAAGCCATATTAATGAGTTATTGCGACTATCTATATTTTAAATACCTTTTAAAGTATAACTATCTGATATATATCGTTTAATATTTACATAAATTCCCACCAATATCGATAGAACAGGATCGAAGCCAACCTACCGCCCGTCACTCTTTAAACTGAAACATCGTCTGTGCGAACAGCTGGAGAAACCCAACCAACCGATGGGCTTCCACTCTTCCTGACAAAATTCACTTGAAATCGTTTTCGGCAGCCCAATATAGGAAACCGTAGCGAGTGCTCATGAGAGGCTCGCGCGCAGCCCGATCGATTAGATGGGCTATTCACTTAAAACATATTGCTTAAAAGGAAGGATATGACTATGCGCACTTTAGATTTTTCACCCCTATACCGCTCAACCGTTGGCTTTGACCACCTGTCTTCGTTGCTTGACTCCATTAACCGCGGCGATGCTAACCAACCGAGCTACCCTCCCTACAACATAGAGTTGTTGGAGACGGACAAATACCAAATTTCTATGGCCGTTGCTGGCTTCGAAGAATCCGAGCTGGATATTCAGACTGAGAAAGGCACCCTGACGGTAGTCGGCAAGAAGGCTGGCAATCATGCCGAGGGTCGTAACTACCTGCATCAGGGCATCGCAGCGCGCAACTTCGAGCGTCGCTTTCAGCTGGCCGACCATGTCGAGGTTAGCGGAGCCCGCCTGGCGAATGGCCTGCTCTACATCGACCTGTTGCGCCAGATTCCAGAGGCTATGAAGCCGAAGAAGATAGCCATCGGCTCTGAAAAAACGCCACTGATCGATGTAAACAAGCAAGACGCTGCCTAGCCTACCCCTCTAGCAGCGAGTTTTCAGGGTGTCATGCGCTAGCATGACACCCTGTTTTGTTACTCGATACAGCGACGTCAGGGCCCCTGGTAGACCTCAGCAATGATCAACGCGGCGCGTCAAGCCGGGCGCTGTCAATTTTCGAAAAGCAACGACGTTTTGCACACTCTTCGATGAGATCCTTGTAAACCATTTCTACCGCCATGGCGTTTAATAGGGTAACCAAGCCCTAAACATTGAACAGATACCGAGAAGACCATGAGAATTCTAAGCAACATCACTCGAACAGTAGCCAATGCCCTCATACATTATTTCTGCATGCGCCTGAGATTTAGAAGCAGTGTCATGAAGGACAGCCTCCCTCAGGAGGAGGACGTGGTCTGTGCTGAGACCTGTTGCCCAGCGAGGGGCTAGCACCTGTTAATCCAGCTTGTGAACGACCAGGCCGCTCTTGAGCTTGGGCTCGAACCAGGTTGATTTAGGCGGCATCACCTCGCCCGCATCGGCGATCGCCATAAGGCTCTCGATAGATGTCGGGTAAAGCGCGAAGGCAGCGGCCCAATCCCCTGAATCTACACGTTTTTCTAACTCCGACAAACCTCTAATCCCGCCGACGAAGTCCACGCGCTTATCCGTACGTTGATCGACAATGTTTAACAGTGGCGTAAATACGTAATCTTGCAAGATGCTGACATCGAGACTCTTCACAGGGTCCGCGTCGTCGATCTGTGTGCTGAGCTTTGCATTGCCCTTCAGGTGGTACCATTGCTTGTCGATATAGAACGCAAAGTCTCTCGCCATTCTCGGCTTCGCCGCCTGCAAATCAGCCTTCTCAATATCGAAGTTTACGCTCAACTTGTCCAAGAAAGCCGCAGTGTCCAATCCGTGCAAATCTTTAACCAGACGGTTGTAGTCGAGAATCTGCATCTGATCGTCGGGAAAAAGCACGACGAGGAAGAAGTTGTAGGATTCATCGCCAGTGTGCTCGGGGTTCTGTTTCTTACACAGATTCTGCACACGCGCGGCCGCAGCCGAACGATGATGGCCGTCAGCTACATAGAGGTACTTGATGTCGGCGAAGGCAGACTCGATATCTGCAGATAGGGAAATATCCTCTACCACCCAAAAAACGTGTCGTGTGTCATCGTCGGCGACGAAATCGTACTCGGCTTCGGTTTGCGTGACCTTGTCGATAAGTGCATCAACTGCGCTATGAGCCTTGTAGGTTAAGAACACGGGGCCGACCTGCGCATTCAGAGCCACCATGTGATTGACCCTGTCGTCCTCCTTCTCCGGACGCGTGAACTCATGCTTCTTGATCAGGTTGTTCTCGTAGGCCTCTACAGAGGCTACGGCTACCAGCCCAATCTGTTCATGGTCGCCCATGACCTGCTTGTAGACATAGAGAGTCTCTTCACTGTCTTGCTTTAACGTGCCTTCCGCCTGAAATCGATCCAGGTTCTCACGCCCCTTGGCATAGACCGACTCATCGTGAACATCTACCGAAGAATCCATATCCACCTCAGGTTTGTTGATGTGCAGAAAGCTGAAGGGATTGTCTTTGGCAAGTTCGAAAGCCTCTTCCCTGTTCAAAACATCGTAGGGATGTGAAGCAACTTTCGCCGCGAGCTCTCGACTTGGCCGAAGGCCTCGGAAGGGTTTAATCAGTTTCATTGTAGATTCCAGTAGTGTGGGTATTTGTTTCGGCGCGAAGCATTCTTTGTCTGCATTTTCATCGGTTGCTATACAGAAAGTCGCCTTGTTCTTCCGGGGCGGGCGGTTATTCTTAAAACTTCGCGACCCTCGCCAGGAACATATGGCTCAACGGTGCATTGTCGCATTTTATGGGCAGATGAGAAAACTGCTATACGGCACCATCGCCATGGCATGCTTCTTTTTTCTCTAGGGGTTTCTGCGAACGACGTGGCTAGCTTAGAGTAAATGCAATCACTCAAGGTGATTTTCGAGGGCTTTTCTAATTTGAATTGGCGTGAAGCCCCGCGACTCCAGGAATCTTAGTAACTTCCTGTGTTGCTTCGATCCGTAGACGACTGAACCGCCGCCCTGCAGCTTCTTCGTCACCAATTCGTCGGCTGTTAACTGCCAGTGGTCGGCATCGGGCACGAGGTGCTTGGTGATCAGGCTGTCGCTCACTCGCCTGGAGGATAGGTCGCCCTTGATATGAAGATAACCGAAGCCGCGCGATGTACGATACCTGGCATAGGACTCCACAAAGCGCTCGTCCGACTGGAGATTCTCAGTCTTTAATACTTCTAACACCTCGAGCAGTAACTCGATTTCGGTGTCGGGAAATTTTTTCTGGAGTTTTTGAGTCAACTCAAAAAAAGAATGTTCCCGACGGGCCAGATAGTCCATTGCGGCCCGCCGGAGAACAGGGACATCGTTACAGCTTGGTGTTTCGAAC
>CAXBLN010000225.1:0-5389 GCA_963976555.1 uncultured Gammaproteobacteria bacterium | reverse complement strand
AGTAGAACTGCATATTTGTACTCTGACTTATTGGGTTTTTACAATCGCCCGAGCTCTAGCTAATTCCAGATGGTGCCTCTGCCATACCAGAGTCTTGCTCAGCTTAATGCGGGGAGGATTATTACCCGGGGCTATAGGAACCCAAAGTCATGGGAAGACCTCGCCCTGGATAATCTAAAAAATTCAGCTACTAGTATTCCGATTCGTTCGTTTGCTGAAATTTGAATGGTTTTTTCTATAGAGAACTTCGAGAGCCAACGATGTTAATTGTTTTTGATTGGGACGGAACTCTGCTGAATTCTCTGGCGAAGATTTCCCATTGTATGCAGCTGGCCGCTGCAGACGCAGGGCTGGAACCGCGCACCGAGACGGAAGTTCGCGGAATCATCGGGCTGGGCTTGCCAGAAGCCCTGGCGACATTGTATCCGGAATCGCCGGACGTTAGTCTGGAGTCGTTGCGCCAGCGCTACAGCCATCATTTCCTGGAACAAGACGTACGCCCCTGTGGTCTCTATCCTGGCGTGCGAGACACATTGGATGCACTGAAGTCCGAAGGACACTCAATTGCTGTGGCTACAGGTAAGAGTCGGGCAGGACTAGACCGCGTGCTCGGTAACATGGGATGGGAAAACTATTTCCATGCAAGCCGATGCGCCGATGAAACCCTATCGAAACCGAATCCTCTGATGTTGTCAGAGCTTCTCGCCGAGCTTGATTATTCGGCAGCGGACGCAATGATGGTGGGTGACACCGAGTTTGATCTGGAGATGGCAGCGAACGCGGGTATGCGTAGAATCGGTGTTAGCTATGGCGCCCATTCACGTCAGCGATTGAGTATTCACACACCTGAGGCAATCATTGACCACATGAAGGAGCTCACGAGCTTGCTTTAGTAATAAATTGAAGGGTGAAGCGCTTTCTGCCTTATCGCTGTCTCCAATCGAGCACCCTGTGGAGTAAAAACCGTGAGCAAAGTCATCATAGCACTCGCAAAATTTAGGGAGCCTGACCTTGAGCTTCTATCTGATTGGCTAGATCAGTCTCACGTAAAGCCATGGTATCCGGACTCAAACGAAGATCTGAATAACGCACGGGACATGTGCGCTCAGTCAGAACACGACAGTCAAGTCGCCGGGCAATTCTTGATCCTGGCTAACAACAAAGCAGTCGGCTACGTACGCTGGCAACTAGTCTCAAAGAGTTTGCTTGAGGAAATTGGACTGTCAGATATTCCTGATAACTCTGCCGATATTGATTTTCTCATTGGTGAGCGTACGCAAATATGCAGAGGGATTGGAGCCAAAGTCTTGGCTGACATTGAAGATAAATTACGCGCCCGAGGCGATGTTCCTGCTGTGGGATTGACCACAAGCAAAGAGAATCACTTTGCTCATAGGGCTTTCGAAAAATCCGGCTACAGTGTGGTAGCGGAATATTCGCCGGATAGCTACGGTGAATGTTATCTGTATCTAAAATATCTTAATAGATAGTTGAGACGAGAGTAAATTGGGGCGATAGCTTGGGGGCCGAGGTAGCAGGTTATACAGGTCGATTTTGGGCAGTTTGTCCCCTCTGAGGAATGTCTCGGTCTCGCTTAACTTCCGAAGCGTCAACGGGGGCAGCTCCGAACGCAGAGCAGCCCCGTTGAATCGCATTATCGCTTGCTGACCTCAAGCCCAATGAAGCCAATAAACATCTCTTCCCAACTCTGATCGCCCCATCTTACCGACTCATCGGGTGCGGGATTCGCTGCATTCTTTTTGGAGTTATCGAACGCGCCCTCTACCAGGATGGTCGTGCCGGCAGGAACCGATTTTGGCGAATCGAATGAATAGCTTCTCTGCCAGTTAAAGTCGTAGTGTGGAATAGACAGCAGCGCTTCTTCCGTTCCATCAGGATATCTGGCTGTGAATTTCATGCTCTTGCCGCGAACATGCATGTGCGGACTGAAGCTGGTCAGGAAAGCATCGACCGGCACCTCGAACGAATTCGAGACTGGAAAATTTTGTGCGTGCGGAGGAATCACGAACTTGTTGTCCAATGCAGCTGCCTGAACTCGTCGCTTGGATGGCTCGAACCCCTGCGGGTGGAAGTAGATGCCAAACTCAGAGGCGTCAACGGTTTCCCTGCCAGAAGTGGTGTAGTGCATTTGAAAGACGAAACGCGAATCCGCTTTTAGCAGTACTCCAGTATCATCGCCCATCAGGGATGGGTTAATGCCGGGCACATAGCCTTGCAATCTTACACCGTCTTCGTTCGGGTTCTGGTCACCGGTGGCGCAGGGGTTTGGGCAGATGCCGATAGGCGGCCCCTCTAGCTCCGGCGGCACTGCCACAGACACAATGTGATGAACGACTGTAGGATCGCCTGGTAGCAGCTGTGCTCCTTTGAGCCAGCGGTCTTCTGGCAACACCACACCTGAGTCAACCCAGACGTAGGGCATAGTGCCACTTGCCGGAATTTCGATGGCAGGTATCTGCACAATCAGATCCGGTTCACCCAGTGGCCAGCGGGACTCATTCCACGAAAGTTGTGTAAGCGGATCAACTGCACCGTCCCGCGGAGACCCTGCGTCAATCCAATGCACCAGCGTCTGCATCTCCTCGCTAGTCAAACTCAGGGAATCAAAATTGCCGATATGCGGGTCGACCTGACCGGGAGGCATGCGTTTTGTCATGAGCGTCTCTCGCATCATCGGCGACCAGCCTTTGACCATCAGGTGGCTGTCCATTGCGAAGGGAGCGACACCGCCATCGCGATGGCAGGTCGCGCAGTTCTCAGCAAGAATCGGCGCCACATCGTGACTATAGGATGGCATGGAATCGCCCATTGCATAGGCCTCATACTCGACCGCACAGCCTGTGGATGAGGCCTGCGAGTAAGCTGAGTTAGCACTGCTGTCTGAAGCAGCATTCAGAATGCGCTCGACAGCCACCGCGTCTGTTCCCCGATACAGCACGGAGAAGTTGCCAGGGTCGTACACAAGGAACTCACCACTGCGCTCTACGCCCAGTGTCTCCGACACCAATTGACTGTCGTCCATCAAGGCAACTGAGTCGAGTTTGTACTCTTGAAGGTGTGCCGTTACCTGGTCGCGATCAGTGCTGCCGTCGGCATTCAGTAACATGAAGGCGACGCCTTCCTCCGCGAACGCCGCCTGAAGCTTCCTGTAGTTCTCGATTGCAGCTGCATCCGTGTCGCAGCGGGCGCTGCTGGAGAGCATCACCACGGCGTTATGATCCTGATACCAATTCATCTGATGAAAATCGCCGCGATTGTCAATCAAGGCAAAATCTCCCACCTTGATTGCTGTTTCCTGCGCCCATGTGTTCGATGCAGTGACCGCCATGAGCACGAACATGATTGTGTTTTTCATTGTATTTCCCTCTTGTGTGAGCCCTGATTACTGGGGTTACTACTACTACGTAATAAAATGTAAAACACAGGGGGGTGGATAGATATGGACCGATAATTCCATGGGGTTTTATACAGTGCTTTTTTCGAGCCAGGCTTTTGTAGTTGTTTGATATCCCAAGGGTGGGAAATTTTGAGGGGCGCAGGAGCTAGATTTATCTATCCGCGTGCTTCATCGCTTGAATCAATAGAATGACGCCCGTACTATCATAGAGTAACGGCTTGGATTTTTGAATCCGATACGGCTCCATCTTCTTTCACGCAATCAATAATAAGAGGGTTCCGCGATGACTCAAACTAAACGCAGTAGACGCGACTTCATGAGCTTGTCCGGGGTGGGCATGGCTGGACTCATAGGTGCGCCACTTATGAGTGGCAAGGCAGGAGCACAGTCTCTGCCGGGGACTAGCGTCGGTTCTTTGAATCCCGATCTTATCGTAATCAATGCGAAGGTCTATACGGTCGATTCTGCCGCTCCTCGGGCCGAGGCATTCGCAGTCACCGCCAACAAATTCAGTGCAGTGGGCAGTTCGACCGATGTCAGAAGTCTGGCCGGACCAAATACTCAAATCTTCGATGCAGATGGTATGACCATCGTGCCAGGCTTCATCGACTGCCATAATCATGCTCGTGGTGAGAATCTGCTCTATGACGTGCTGGTTGGCAACCCGTTTGAAGTAGAGTTCGTAAGCATTGCCAGTATCGTTGAGAAGCTGCGTGCGAAGGCGGTTACTCTGCCGCCCGATACCTGGGTGGAAGGCTATTTCTTCGATGACACCAAGCTCACCGACGGTCGTGGACTGACCCGACGCGATCTCGACGAGGTTTCCCGTGAGCATCCGGTGGTAGTGCGCCACCGCGGCGGTCACACATCTTTTTTCAATAGCCGAGCCTTCGAGATGGCGGGTATCACGAGCGCCACGCCAGATCCTATGGGCGGAACCTTTGATAAGGATTTGGAAGGTCAGCTCAATGGCCGGGTTACCGATCGCGCCATGACTCCTCTGCGCAGAGTGGGTCTGAGGCAGTCGTTTACCGAAGCGGAACAGAAGGCCCGCGCTCGCGATGGTATCGCGCATATCTCCAAACAGTTCGCCCGCTATGGCCTAACCAGCGTGCATCATGAGGGCGGTGATCTGGCCGCGATACAGGACGTGCGCGCTCGCGGGGAGCTCCTGCATCGCGTTAGCTATGAGGCAAATGGCACGGTGCTGGAATCGATGATCGCCTCTGGTATAAAAACCGGATTCGGCGATGAGTGGATCAAGTTGGGCGCAACATCGGAACACACCGTAGATGGCTCTTTCTCGGAGCGCACAATGGCTATTAGCGTGGACTATCCTAACGTGACTCCACCGTACCGCGGTAATGTGACTGAGACTCAGGATGTGCTGAACGACTGGGTGGAGCGGGTGCACCGTGCCGGTATTCAAGTGAACGTGCATGCCAACGGCGATGTAGCGATAGACAGCTTTCTCACCGCGATGGAAAGAGCGCAGCGGCTTCATCCGGTGGCTGATGCGAGACCCAAGATCACTCATTGCACGCTTATAACAGACGATCTAGTAAGACGAATGCAGGCATTGGGATGTGTGCCGGCGATGTTTACGACCTATGCCTACTACAACCCGGATAAGTTTGTTTACTACGGCGAAGAGTTGATGAAGCGCTGTATGGCCTATCGAACTATGCTCGATGCGGGGATTATGGCGGCGGCTGGATCGGATTTCAGTCCCGGACCATTCGCGCCATTGATGGGTATACAGGGAATGGTGACGCGCCGCGGTTGGGATGGGAAAACCTGGGGTGTGAATCAGCGCATCAGCGTCGCCGAAGACATCGCAGTGAATACCTACAATGGCGCCTGGGCCTCCGGTGAGGAAGACATCAAGGGCTCGATTACCACGGGCAAGCTAGCCGACTACGTAGTTCTGGCAGAAGATCCCCACGAGGTCGATGAAGAGAGGATCAAAGA